>CALCUH010000015.1 GCA_937907165.1 uncultured Bacteroidales bacterium
CAAGAACTTTATATCCCTTGCTGTTGATATGACCGCCGAACTCATCCCAGAGTTTGAAAACCGTTTTCGTAACGACATCAACGCAATCGCCGGAGTCGCCTCTCATCAGCATACATCCGTTGTGCTCGATGATTTCCTTTTTGAGCTGAGGCAGTACATTGTCGATGACATTCCAGTAGTCATACGAGTCAAGAACCGCAGAGAAACTTGTATTTGGATAAATCTCTGTGAGCAGTCTGCGAATGAGAGTAATCTCATCACCATCGACAGCAAAGTTGCTGCACATCACGGAGTGCTCTGTGCTCGGGCTACCGAATGCAACCGGCTCTTTCGTGCAGTCGCAGTTGTAATACTGCTCAAGATACGGGATGGTCGGAACCGTTGCTGTGTTCAGGAATGACATACACCAACCGGCTCCTGCCTTGACCGCGGACTCGAGGCACTCTTCACCACGGAAGTCAAACGCTCCGAGCGCCTTTGCTCTCGGAATGTTATCATCACAAGTGAGGTCGTAATACTTGTTTACGATTTCTCTGTATGTGTAACCTACCGTCGCGGCAATCATCGGATGCCAGCTTTCCGCCGAGATAAGACTCTCGAGAGACTGCGGAAGCCACGCAAAGTCGGGGTGCGTATTCGTTATTCCGAACATCGGAACGTGCATAGGGACTCTCGTTCCCTCGGGAAGTGCAATGATTTGAATGGGGAGATATCCGAGCTTGTGGAGCTTTTCGATTTTCTCAATCTTATAAGCATCCTTGCCGAGCGTCGCGTCCATAATTCTTTTGTACTCGCCGATTACTTCATCGAACGGCTTGTTGAAAAACTCAGCATTGAAATACTCGATGAGGTACTTCTTGATGAAGCCCTGAAGACCGAACATAACAACGCTATCCCATCTGTTAACGCGGCTCATTCGAGGAGTGAAATATGACACAGACTTCGTGATGTTCTTCGGAAGCATCTCTGCGTGTACGGCTTTGTAAAAATCGATTAACAGCATCGGATTTGTATTCTTCATCTTATACTCTCCCTTCGCGGATATCCGCTCTGACTTTCATCAGAGTTTTACCGAGTTGATTTCTGCCCGGGATATCCTTGCAATTATCACAAGTGCAGTTACCCCAGTAGTTGTCGTGCCACTCGTTTCCTTCAACGAGTTCCTCATCTCCTGTTGCGAGCAGACGCTCTTTGAGAGGCTCGTTTATCGTGAATTTTGCGAGACACACATCGTACATTACCTTGTCTTTGACAAGAGCCCAGTCACTTCTGAGCGCAACCTTTCTGCCTGCCTTCTTAGATTCAGACGGATTCATTCTCGCAATCTTTTTGCGCTCCTCGATATCGAGAGTCTTCGCCGCCTGAAACGCAGCTTCTGTGCTGCAAAATACAACTTCTTCGTAATCTAAACACGCATTGTAGAAGTTACTCAGGAAGAAATTTTCTCTTGAAAAATCACTTATCATATATGAATCACCTCAATCTTCTCGTGCTCTACGGTGATTAAACTGTCGGTCGTGAACACCTTTTCGATCAGACCACATGTAAGAACTTTTCCATCAAGAATTGTGTTCTCACAATGAGAAATGTAGAGGTAAATCTTATCGGCACCAAGTTCCTTGAGCTTTTCTGCGCTGAAATAGAACGTACCACCTCTGCTGCTGATGTCATCCACGATGAGAACCGTAGCACCTTTGATGAGTTCCGTAGAACCAGCAACATCAAGCCCGTTGATTTGACCAGTCTTCCAATCTCTGTTCTTGATGCCGAACGCATACGGAATCTTTGAACTACCGGAGTACCGTTTCATAGCGCCCTCATCGGGATAGAACATCAGCGTCGGTTCAAAACCGAGCTCTTTTCTGATGTCGTCAATGGCAATTTCGATATAACGTTCGGGCGTGACGACCGTGATGTTGTTGATTAGCGCTTCGGAAACAGACGAATGAGGGTCGAGAACAATCACATTCGAGAAGTGAAGGGAGTTAATAAACTCTGCAAAATACTTCAACGTGAACACATCCTCGTTGGACTTCACTCTGTCTTGGCGGGCGTTTGGGATATAAGGCATAACGAGTTCGATGTTTCTCGCACCGTGCGTTTGCAAGTGCCTCGTGATATACATCAGGGCAACCATTTCCTCGTTGTTCTCAAAGTGCCACACAATCTCGTGCGTCTGAGATTTCGCTCTCTCCGGAGATGACGCCTCATATTTTGTCAGGATTGTTCCGTCGGGAAAGTGTCCGATTTCAAGCTTGATACCGTTAACTTTTATCATTCTTACTCTCCGATAATATTGATTTGACAGCACTTCATTGTAGCAAGCGCTGCGTTGTGAGTTTCAGGACTTACACCGGCGCAGCAGGAAGCATCAACGGTGATTTTAACTTCCGGATACAGTGCTTTGAGAATGAGTGCGTTTGACACGACACAGATGTCGGTACACAATCCGACGATTTCGATTTCGTAGAAATTTCTATCGACGAGATTTCCCTCACTATTGTATTCCATATCCCACATATCCCATCCGAACGAGTGTTTGTCAATATGCTCGCACTCTTGGACATCAAGCTCTGCGGGAATCTTCCACCCGTCAGTTCCTTCGATGCAGTGTACTACGGGGAGGTTCTTTCCCTCGCTTGTTTCAAGGTAATTCTCGTGGTGAGTATCTCTGGTGAAGATAATCTCATCACCGTTCTGGATGTATGCTTCGATTTTCTTTTTCACATTGGGTACGATGGCGACCGCTTCTTTTGTTCCGAGTGCACCGTCGATGAAATCGTTTTGCATATCAACAACTATAAGAGTTTTCCTCATTTTTCTATTCTCCTTTCAAAGCGTACTTTTATACTTTCGCATACAGTACCCACAACATAACAATAGGTAAAGCGCGTAATGCAAGACCAACCAATGACCCAAAAAGCCACGCATAGGTCGGATTATCTTTGTGTGTCACAATACAAGTCGATATTGTAGCAATAACATCTATGCACGTTGCTAATATAACCAAGAATAACATTTTGTGTCGTCTCCTTTTTTGAACATCAAACTGGACTTTTATCTGCTGGCACAGGCACATCAAAATCAAGCCAATCTGATAATATTCTGTCATATACGTCCCATAGCGTGTCATTTTCTTTCGGGTAAAAATACTCAGAAGTTTCTTCGTCCTCCGCAACAAGATAGACTGCACCGTTGTCGTTCATGCCAATCAACATAGTGAATAATTCCACTCCATCTCCCCAAAATCTGAATATCGGTCTGTCATAACTATTATCGACATAGTTTTGTGGCTCCGAAAACATATCGTCTATGTCTTCATCATCTATTACTTCTGTTAGTATATCCATTGATTATCCTCCATGTCGAGCGGGGTTACGCCCCCCCCCACTCATAATTTCTTATTTCTAATTCGTAAGAGTTTTCTTCCTTTTCATATTGTTCTCACCAAAAATTACTTAAGCACACCGGCTTCAATTTCCCAATTGATATGCATTTTCCTGTCTCGCTCCTCTTTTTCAATTACGGCGCTAAGCTGATCACGAAGTTCTTTCATACACGAAAGACATACTTCAATTGTCTTAGTTGAGATGTTGATTGTGAAAAGAGTTTTTGCTTGCTCGCCACAGCAAGGGCAATTTCGCTTCAAAATATCAATCATTTTATACCTCTTACTTAACATTACTTTCGTTGAGAACAAAACCACAACTCCAGTCGGCCACCGGAAATTCTTCAAAGATTTTTGTTTGCATTTGCGGATGACCGACAGTTGACGGCATCGGCAGATGTTGTAATATCGCAGGAATTGGAGTTAAAATTTGTATTTTATTGGTAATAGCCCATTCACAAATACTGGTGTCATCGTGTTTAGCGTCCGGTTTCCACGATGAAATGCATGGCTCTATATATTCTCGTGGCATAATAATTCCAGCTCCGCCAACAGACTTGACTTCAACATATGGAGTTTTTTTAGGATAGCCACCGCAACGATTAATTCTGCTTCCGTCCATATACGGAAACGAGAATAGGGTGAATATGCTTTTAGGATGAGTGTTAATCATAGTAACGCATATATTATAAAAGTCATTACACAGAAGAACGTCGTCATTCAATACCATAACATGGGTGCTTTCTGTCGGTATTAGCCACGTTTTTTTTGATGTTGGAATTATGCCATCGTGGTTTTTATCTATAACAACAGTAACACCAGGAAGATGGTTATTCAGAGTCAGAATGTTTTCCATTCTTTCTTCTATTCCGAAGATTCTAACATCTAAAGTGTTCATTTTAATTCCGCTTTCTGTAAAAAAAATATTGTTTTGTATAACCCACAAAGAATTGTCCGGATACCGCTGACCTGTCGTCGCACATTCATACCTGTGATTAGAGTGCGTTGAGCTCGTACCCAGCCATTGGTGCGTTTAATTACACACGATTTGCACCCTTTTGCAGGATTGGCAAACGTTATTGGATATGAGGACGGTGCAGTACGATGGTGTTGCCTGTAGGGCCTGAGATACTTCCACTCTAGAAAGCTGAGGTAGACGGTCTACTGCTCCAGCTGCGGGCATATATCGTCACGAGATTTTTATACGCTTAATAATATCAAGCGCTTCCAATAGGAAAATAACGGTTATACAAATACTATTTGTGGTGCCGAAAGCGGGACTTGAACCCGCACGGATTTCCACCAGATCCTAAATCTGGCGCGTCTTCCAATTCCGCCATTTCGGCAGGCAGGGGAGCCACTGCATCTCGTTGAAAATGGAAAAGACGAAATGCCCCATATTTATATCTCCCTCCAACCGTTTCGTTGAATGATTCTTCGCATATTTATAATACCAACTGGGTTCATTGAGTGAATATGAATCGGATAGTCTCTCCCGGTCTCTTCAAGCCAATCGAGGAGCTTAATATAGTCGCCTCCTTGGCTTGCAAAATCGCCAGCGTCATGATCAATATCAATTACGTCAATGGGTTTATGTCTAATTTCAAATGCAATTATCCAATCCTTCGCATCTTGAACAGAGTAACAATGCTCATATCCGTTTGGAGCAGGTCTGAGGTCATCAACCCAAATCTTCATTTTTTACTCCTCAAATAAATCATCAAAATTCATATTGATTTCCGGTTTGTCAAGAAAATCGTCGCCGAAAAAATCATCAAACTCGTACACTGTCCAATTGTGTTGTTGATACCATGACAAAGGACCGTACATCCCGGCGTTAAATGAATAGCACGTTTCATGTCCATATAACTTGTAACTGTTACGCTCAATATATGAATCTCCGCTTTTCCAAGTCCGACCAATTGAGTTCAAATAAGAGAGCAAAACGTTAGCTTCTTCTTCAGTCTTACAATGTATTGCTACATCAGAATTGGTAATTTCTTCAATTTTCATTTTAGTTCTCCTCAAAAACGATGTCATCAAAGTAAAATTTGATGGTTGTATCGGGTGTATAGCCATCCCATTCGTAGTCTTCAAAATCTAAAATGGTATATCCGTCTTGTTCGTAATATTCTCTGTCGCACCACCCGAACAAATTGCTCGTTGAATAGCAAACCCCGTCTTTGTAATTATCATACATGCTCCTTTTGACAGAGAAGCGATCTACCAAACCGTCGATTTTATCTTTGCCCCATTTTACCGGATACACACGACTATATTCCGACAGATAGATACGTGCTTGTTCTTCATCGTGACACCACATATACGCGTTTGTCGCATTAAAATCAAATTTCATCTGCCTTCTCTTCTCCTGAATAAATATTCATATTCTATGCATGTTACATTTCTTACATCAGACTTGTGTGGCGGGGAGCGTGGGATTCGAACCCACGCGCCTATCGGCAAACGGTTTTCAAAACCGCCTCGTTGTGACCGCTTCGATAGCTCCCCAAAAAGCCTTTTCTGTTCTTGCTTAGGAACTATGTATATTTTAACCCGCCTACATTAGGCAGTCGCCGCGAATCGGGCGTTCGCAAGCTATATCCTCTCAGTTTTTAGACATAACGGACGTGGTCTACCAAGCCCTTTCAGGTGGCATTGCGGGCATAACGTACCACCGCGCTACTGGATTCACCCCATTAGCTGTTCGCATTTCAGCGTCTGCGCCACGGGAAGATGTTTTTTCATTTTTATACCGCCTCACACTTCCGGCGGTGTGCAATCCACGTAATATTGAAGCTCATCCAGATGAGCAGGTACCTCAGATAGGCATTGGATTTACCTTGGGTGTAACCATAAGGTTTTCTGCTGGGCACTTAATAAAGTACGATTGGGTTCTTAAATATAAGACTTTAACGACTGGGAACGATAGAAGCACGTTTAGGTTTGTTCTTCTTCGTGAAGGGCGATGCGTCGCTGTCTTGTGCTGCCGCGGTCCGTCCCGTCGTCTCGCCTTAGTATTGTTATACGCTTGATTATATCAGGCGCTCCCTTTCGGGAAATAACGATTGCACGTTTATTTATTCTTGAGACAAGTCATCAAAGTGGAATTCTATTAATATATCAAAACAGTTCATCATAATTGATTATAATCTCGGGGTCAGAATCAGGAGCAAACACATCACTGAATTCATAAACCTCGTAGCCATTTGCTTTGTACCAGTGCAAATCAGCGTACTGCCCCTCAAAGATGTCGTAGCCAGTATTTTGTCCATACCCTTGCAAATGTTTGTTGGTAAGGTATGAGTCACCGCTTGACCACGTTCTGCCCTGCGAGTCCAAGTACTTGAAAAGTTCCATCGCTTCTTCTTTCGTCGAGCAATGAACAGCAGACCGCTCATTAGTAATTTGATCGATTTTCATTTTTTCTCCAATCACACTGGGGCAATCATTGAAGCTTTGCCCAGCAGGTCAAAATAAATTCTTGCGTTTGTGAGAAGAATACCATCTTCTGTATCGACGAAGTAATTCACTTTTTTAGCAATATCATCTCTGGTGTCTCCGATGTCGATAGAGTTTTTGACTCTCGCGTAGAAACAGACGCCACACTTTTTGCATAACATTCTCCAAACGAGATCTTCTCTCGGTGTAAGGTTTACAAGCTGATATGTTGCATTGTCAAAAATGCCGTCAGCAATTATGGCAATCCCGCGTTCCATTGACATCCCCTCGTTTTCTTCGAGGTCAAATATGTAGTCGTTTCCTTTTTTGTCGGTGCAAAGAGAACACCAACAATCCATTTTCGTTCTTGAAATAATCGTATTGATTACGCTGTATTCGTCTGCGAGAAGTTTCATTGTGTCCTCCTTAAAACGGTTGTTTGATTATTGTGAAGTCACCGTCAAACGATATTGGTGTATTATAGGCAATATTGTTTTCCTTTCGGAATCTATATTTTAGATTCGATATTGCCTTTGCTTTGGACTCC
>CALCUH010000016.1 GCA_937907165.1 uncultured Bacteroidales bacterium
GAATACATGCCTGTCACGCATGGGGTCACGGGTTCGAGTCCCGTCCGCACCGCAAAGAAGAGGTTGATTGTTAGAACAATCAACCTCTTTTTATTTAAAGCCCCCCCAAAAAAAAAGTTCATATAAATAAAAAGAAAGAGACGTACCATACAGTACGTCTCCCATTCATTAAAGATTACCCAGATTAATTCAAGATGGCAAATAGCCTTTTTCCTGCAAATATTGTCTCACGACCAAAGATGGTTTATGATACAATTGGATTTGCTCCTTTTTATCAAGTTTAGCCACCAAAGTCGCCGGAACGATATACTCCAAAGAATCGATTCCCTCTTTTTTAACTGCGGCAGGTATTCCCGCCAATAACACATTTGGTTTATCGCAACTTTTATTGACCACGGCATTCGCCCCCACAGCCGTACCATCACAAATGGTAATATCGCCAAACATCTTCACGCCAGGTCCCAAATAGCAATTTGCACCGATTTTCGGTGCGGCGTTAGCGTAACCTGCGCCGGTTCCGATGTGAACGCCCACATGAATACGAGCATTCTCACCTATTTTCGATCCCTTATTAATCAATATTGGTCCATAAGCATGGAGACAACAACCTGGAGCAAGCACATTCGGCGGCACATTGTAACAAAGCTTAACGGATATATGACGGAAATAAAGAGATACAAATATTCTCTCTATCTTTCCGATCAACCCCTTCTTACAATTTATGAGATACTCGTATCTCCTTAAAACACGAGAGAAACGATAGCATCGATTAAACAACAATGCGCGCAACACGCCTTTTGTACTTGGGTAAACAGAGTAAGCGATGATATCGGCTTTTTTATATTCCTTATACCTCGCTTTAGAGTTAATAATCACATTAGGATCAAGCATAATAACGCTTTTTTCTATTAAATAAATTCGTTTATAAATATCAAAATCGCCAATAGCAAATATATAAATATATTAAACATTAAGCATCATTTTTTTCATCTTTTACTTCTAAAAGGAAGTATATTTTCCCTAAAAAAGTATCAATTCATATTTCTCGTTTCACAAGGAAGCGGAAATCCCAGCATTCCTCCCTAAAAAAAGGGCGGGTTCTTTATGGAAACCGCCCTATATAAAATTAATTCGGAAATACTAACCCATTGGAACACTCAAGGCATCCTCAACGAATTCTTCCCACAGCATAACAGGATGGGAAGACTGCTCTTCGGTTTTCTTTCTCACTATTTGCACAAATTGACCATCCACGGCCGTTGCTGAAGCGCCATCCGTATCAATGCGGTCACCGACAACCAATACTTCAGAACCATCCACACCCATATCAGAAACGATCTGGCGAATCAGACGAGAAGCAGGTTTCAACGCACCCATCATTGGCGCACTAAAACAAAAATCGAATTTCGATGCAGGAAGTCCCAACGCATCCATACGTTCCTCAGTACGTGAATAATCGGAAAAGACAGCTGTCTTCACGTCCAATTCGCGAAGTCTATCCAAAAGATCATCCACCTTCGGCTGAGCATGATAATGCTTCCGTAAGACTTTTAGAAATTTTTCCAAATAGACATCGTTGAACCAAGCCTTCGCCTTTTCCGCAGTCCGTTTTTGTCTTTCTCCCAATCTCTTGAAAAAGAAATCATCAAAAGCCTGGGAGTTACCGAAGTCTTTGTCCTTCATCTCTTTACGGACAGAACGTTCCGTTCCTACATTGCGGATATCCAAAGGATCCATTAACAACAGCCAAAAAGGGAAATTCTTTTTGTCGTAAAGAGTTCCGTCAAAGTCAAAGACGACCGCTTTTATTCTAGACCAATCCACTTTCGCCATTATTTCTTTACAAGGTCTTTGAATTTAGCGTGGCGGACCTCATCCTGCAACAACAAGTTGAGTTTGAATTGACCGTCGCGAGCTCCCTCATCGATGCAACGAGCTTTGAACTTCTCGAACGACTCAGAAACGAGCAAGTTGGTAAGCGGATCATGAACACGCAAAGAATCACGTTTAGCCTCATACTCCATATTACGTTTCTTCAGCTTATCGTCCACCATCTTCGTGAATGCTTCTGCTTGTTCTTGAGTAGTATCTTGATTTTCAAACTCATAATAGAATTGATATGCGGAAACGCTCAAATCGGCGAAACCGATGAAGAACTTAACCGGCATGTTCATCTCTTTAGCAGTCTCCTCCACAGCGCTAGTAAACTGCGTTTCGTGAAGTTTTTCACCGGTCATCGTAACGATACCGTTGATTTTTTGAACCATATGGACTTTAGGGATGGTTCCATAGTAACCTTCCACCTCCAACAAATCGCTCATCGTATAACGATAGAGACCTGCCCAAGTGGTCACATACGGACAATATTGCTTGCCGACCTGCAATTCATGCAATTGGAGGAACTTAGGGTTCTCGCTCTCAAGGTCGTCCTTCTCAACGAACTCGAAGTAGTGCATATGAGGGAACAACACTGTACCGTTAGTCTCATCCAACACCAATCCAGCACGACACTCGGAAGAGAAATAACTGAACTCTTGGTGCATCATCTGCTCAGGGAAAGAATCCTTAAACTTCTCCAAGTAGAATTTAGTGTTACCGCACTTCCAAGTATTCAAGATTTGCATATTTGGCCAATAGTGCTTAGGAAGCACAGTGCCGTATTTTGCCTTCAAGTCGCGAAGTTCTTTCGCACGCTCAGGATTTGGTTGAAGATTCTTCGCCTTGATGATGCTTTGTCTCAAATCTTCAGGAAGATTAATCTTTGAGCTGATAGTACCTTTCTCGATATCGTCCACATAATCGTCATAGAACTCGTTCACGTTCTTCTGCATCTCGACGATAGTAGAAGGGTTGGCGGTTACGATCAAATGAACATTATGCTCAATACCCAAACGCATAATGCAATAGTAGCGAGCCTTATAATCCGAAATAGTGAACACATCAGCAGGAGCCGTATAAGCCACCTTGATGAACTCAGGGCAATCTCTTTGGGTCACACCAGAAACGGAGCCATAAACGGTACCATCCGGAGCGGCGCCCTCGATAGCCTTACCGACAATAGAGACAATTTGACCTTCGAAAGTCTTAGGACGATTCTTGATGAAAGAATACAACCAGACCTTGGTCATCTTACTATATACATTTGAATAATATTCGTTGGTGATAGGAATCCACTTTGGTTCGCTAGTGGTTCCGGAAGTAGTGGCGTACATCTTCGGCTTGCCTGGGAAAAGAACATTCGCCTCACCATTTTTGTGACGCTCTACATAAGGACGGAAATCCTCGTAATCATTAGCTTTCACATTCTCTTGGTAGAGTTTAAACAACTCGTCGGCATTCTTAGCCTCCAAGATTTTCGCGAAATTATGCTCTTTACCGTAAACAGAATCCTTCGCATATTCGAGGATTCCTCTCAAGGTTTTTTCCTGCGCCTTCTTACAATCTTTAGCCGCTTTATCCAATTTCATCCATTGCATCTTACCAGCAATGGAAAGGAGCGTCTTAATTTTCCACGCACCCTTTGTCTTTTCTGTCATATTTAGTCCTATTTTATATATTTCATTTAAAAATTGGCGCTAAGATAGTCAATTATTGTCACACACAAACCGAAATGCAAAAAAAACTTAAAATTTTATTGACCGAATACGACAAATTTTAAATCAATAAAAAAAACCTCCCCTCATCAATATAAAATCATATACAATTAATTCTTAATTCTTAATTCTTAATTCTTAATTCTTAATTCTTAATTCTTAATT
>CALCUH010000017.1 GCA_937907165.1 uncultured Bacteroidales bacterium
AAGACTCACCCGTCGTCTTCCCGAAATCACCGATATTAACACCTGAAATCACAATCTCACGAGCCCCTTCCCTAGCCGCCTCCTCTGCTTGACGGACCGTATCAGCAATGGAACCGTTGCGACTCTTTCCTCGGGCGATAGGCACCGTGCAATAAGAGCAGAAATTATCACAACCGTCCTGCACCTTCAACCAATAACGGGTACGGTCACCACGCGTACAAGAAGGAAAAAAATTAGAGATTCCACTTCGTAACGTATGGCATACAAGCGGTTCGACACGTTTTTCAAGGGAGTTGAGATGATTGATGACCTCAAACTTATCCTGTGCGCCCAAGACCAAATCCACACCCTCAATCTTAGCAATCGCCTCAGGCTGAAGTTGGGCGTAACAACCCGTTACGACGATGAATGCGCCCGGGTGCTTGGCGATCATCTGTTTGATAGCCTGACGATCCTTCCTATCAGCCACCTCCGTGACGGAACAAGTGTTGATGACACAAACGTCAGCCACCTCATCCTTCGCGGCGACACGGAATCCGTTATCAAGCAATATCTTGCCTATGGTCGTCGTCTCAGCAAAATTCAACTTACATCCCAACGTATGGAACGCAACCTTTTTATCCTTGAAAATTGAAGTGTCTATCATATGATTTATAAATAGGAAAGTCTATAAAACAAAGAAGGATGTCATCTCGACATCCCATCTCCAAAACCTTAAATCTAATACCATGAAAAACACAGTACAAAAGTATCGTTTTATTTTATGTTATGCAACATAATTTTAAAATATTTTTCGGATTTAACTTTCTTTAATGGAAAGTGTTAAAACCGAAAAATAGCAAAAAAGAACGAATTACTTATTTAGATTCTTAAGTCTCTGAATTAAAGTAGGATGCGAATAATTGACAAAAACATACGCCTTATGTGGATTCAGATTGGTGAGTGTGCTGACGGAGAGCTTTTTCAAAGCCTCGCCGAGCGAATCGCCCAAACCATTATCCTTAGCGAAATCATCCGCCTGATACTCGTTTCTACGTGTAAGACCATTAAGAACGACGTTCAATACCGTAGAAAGCGGAGTATACAAAATGCCGAACACGATGACGCCCAACTGGAAAGAAGGGAATTCGCTTCCCAGCGCCCGCGCCAAGTAAACATTGCCCTCCTCAGGCGTTCCCAAAGCAAGGGAGAGAAGGAACAAAGTGACACCCGTGTTCAGTATCGATATGAACAACATAGCCAACGTATGTTTGTGTTTATAATGACCTATTTCATGTGCGAGAACCGCTACAATCTCCTCCGTTGTGAGCGTGTTCATCAATGTATCATACAAGACGATGCGTTTCTTCGAGCCCAATCCGGTGAAATAGGCGTTCGCCTTGGTAGAACGTTTAGAACCGTCGATGACATAGAGATCATCAAGTCCGAAGCCCACTTTCTTGCAAAAATCTTGTATAGCCGAACGCAACTCGCCCTCCTCCAAAGGAGTCTGTTTATTGAACAACGGAACAATGAGGTTGGAATAGAACATCATCATGAAGATAGAGATGGCAGACATCACGCCCCAAGCGATCAGCCAGAAATAAGCGCCCGTCTCATTGTAGATGAGCATCAGCAAAGCAAGAATGCCACCGCCTAAGACGATGGCGAGCAACCAACTCTTCAGCGTATCCGCCACGAAAAGTTTAGGTGTCATCTTGTTGAAGCCGAAACACTCTTCAATCTTGAATGTATGGTAGACACCAAAAGGAAGCGTCAACACCTCATTCGCGAAATAGAGTATACCGAAAAAGACAAGCGCAATGACGATGGAGTTGGCGGAAAAACCTCTCGCGATGTTATCCACAAAAGCGAACCCGAAGAAAAAGAACATCAGCATCATCACCACGAAAGAGAACAATCCGGAGACCATACCGAACTTCTTGTTAGCCAAAAAATATTGTTGTTGTTTTTTATAAGCTTCAGCGTCATAAAGATCTTTCACCTCCTCAGGCAAAGCCTCGCTGACCTGGCTATTATTGAGATAATCCAAATAGCAGCCTAGGGCGAAGTCAATCACGAGAATAGCGATGATGACCCAAAATAAAGTCGTATACATGGTATTAGAAAAAAGAAATCATTCAACATATAGCACCAAACCCTTCAGATATTCGCCTTCAGGGTGGTAAATATTAATCGGATGGTCGGCAGGCTGCGTCAACTGATGCAAGATGCGCACATTACGTCCGCTCATGGCAGCCGCACTGAATACGGCGAGACGGAACTGCTCTTTGTTCACCGCCTGAGAGCAAGAGAACGTGAAGAGTATACCACCTTTCTTAATCTTTTCGAAAGCTTTGGCGTTCAACTTCTTATAACCTTGCAAAGCGTTGCGCAAGACCTCTCTGTGCTTCGCGAAAGCAGGTGGATCCAAAATGATAAGATCATACTTATCCTTCTCCATATCGTCCAAATACTTGAACGCATCGGTTGCGAAAGCCTCATGACGTGAATCATCAGGGAAGTTCAATTCAACGTTCTTATTGGTCAAATCGATGGCCTTCGCCGAACTATCGACGGAGTGCACCAATTTAGCGCCGCCACGCATGGCATAGAAAGAGAAACCACCTGTGTAACAGAACATATTCAGAACAGAACGTCCCGGCGCATATTTCTCCAAAAGAGACCTGTTTTCACGTTGGTCCACAAAGAAGCCGGTCTTTTGTCCACGCAACCAATCCACATGGAACTTCAAGCCATACTCCATGGCGAGACACTCGTTATCACACTCACCGATCAAGTAGCCATCCTCGGAATCGAGGTTCGCCTTGAAAGGCAAAGTGGTTTCGGACTTGTAGTAGACATTCTTCACCTTTCCCTCCATCACCTCGACAATCGTTTCGGCAATATTCTTACGCACCAAGTGCATTCCGACAGAATGAGCCTGAAGCACTGCGGTCTTATCGTAGATATCGATAATCAGACCCGGCAGACAATCCCCTTCGCCGTGAACGAGACGATAAGTGTTGTTGGTAGGATTTTCAGCCAAACCTAATGTTTTACGGAGGAGATAAGCCTCAGAGATGCGACGTTTCCAAAAAGCCTTGTCAGGATGTTCCCCCTCGAAAGAGAGGACACGCACAGCGATAGAACCGATCTGATAGTGGCCCGTAGCCAAATACTGCTCTTGGCAAGTATAGACATCCACCACATCTCCCTCGCAAGGATTACCGATGATTTTTTGTATCGCCCCGGAGAATACCCAAGGGTGGAAACGAAGGAGTGACTCCTCCTTTTTAGGTTTGAGAATTATCTTAGCAAAATCCATCTAAAAAATTTTTACACAAATTTAAGAAAAGTTCACCGTAAACCAAGGCGGCGAAGTGGCTTTTACTTATTATTATACTGATTCATTGTGTTTTGCAGACCGGAAAGGCAAAAGCTCTTAATCATCTCGGCTGCGATTGCGACTCGTTTCTCAAGAACCGGTTGCTGCTCCGGAGTCCATTCGCCCAACACATAATCTATTTGCGCACCCTTCGGATAATCATTGCCTATTCCGAAGCGCAGACGAGCGTAGGCGTTCGTTCCGGTCATCGCCTCGACGCTTTTCAGACCATTATGACCACCGGCACTTCCATTGCCCTTGAGACGGAGCGTACCGAAAGGGAGCGCCAAATCGTCAACGATAATGAGCAAGTTCTCCACGGAGATTTTCTCCTTATCCAACCAATAACGCACAGCCTTACCGCTCTCGTTCATATAAGTATTAGGTTTCAAGAGGAAGAGTTCCGCATTTTTGACGCGGCAAGAAGCGGTGGCACCATAGCGGTTGTTCTCGTCAAAAACAATATTGGACGCCTTAGCAAAAGCGTCCAATACCTTAAAACCTATGTTGTGGCGGGTTTCGGCGTACTCGGCGCCGATGTTACCCAATCCTACAATCAGATATTTCATAAAAGAAATTATCAGTTACCCTTAGAAGCTCTAGTTGACTTAACGCAAGCGACAACGTTAACCTTACCGCTCAAGATAGTCAAGTTGTCGAATGAGAGCTCACGAACTTGGATAGACTTGCCAAGACCCAAATTCTCTACGTTGATAGTCAAGAATTCAGGGATGTTGGTGTAAAGACCCTTCACCTTCAAGCTACGCATTTCTTGTGAAAGCTTACCACCAAGGCGAACACCTTCTGCCAAACCTTGCAACTTAACAGGAACGTTCATCACGATCTCCTTGTCATCAGTTACCTGCAAGAAGTCAATGTGCAAAAGCTTATCTGATACTGGATGGAATTGAAGCTCTTTCAAAACAGCCTTACATTCCTTTCCGTCGATTGACAAATTAACAACGAAGATGTCTGGTGAATAGATCAACTTACGTACATCCTCAACCTTCACTTGGAAATTCTTGTTCTCTCCTGCTCCGTAGATAACGCATGGAACAATACCTGACGCACGAAGCGCCTTAACGTCTTTCTTGCCTACAGCTGTTCTGCTGGCACCTTTCAACTCAAAAGTTTTCATTTTGTGTTACTCAAAATTAAGTTTTACATAAATTTCGTAATGGCTTAATTCCCCATCACACTCCCCGGAATTACTCGAATTCCTAAAAAGCGGTGCAAAATTACTAAAAAACAAATCAATAGCAAAAATTTTAAACATAAAATGGCGAGAAATAATAGTTGCTCATTTACGGCTCCACGTTGGAATATAAATTTTATAATTTATTGACAAACAAAATATTAAAAGGTAACTACACAATATAAGGCATCATTTTCACAAATTCTTCAATAGAAACAAACAGAAAGACAATGGACAATATCAATCAAAATCAGATGATTTATCACAATAAATCATTATATTTGCAAAATGAGTAAGGCATATGGTTATGTGGAATTTAAGCCAAGAAAATTATTAACGATATATTGGAAATTAAAATTTTACATTCATGAAAAAAAAGATTTTTTGGGGAATTATTGCTTTTGTTGCAAGCGTTTCATTTGTAAGCTGTGGAGAAGAGGACGAAGAGGGCGGACAAGCCCAAGAAACATCTATTCTCAGTCAACTGAGCGACAATCAAGGTTTTTATGACGGAAACACTTTAGTGTTAGACATTTACAATTTTTTAGAGCGTCCGGACTCTTGCCTAGTATCCACTACGGAAGGAGGTTTTTATATTTTTCTACAAGGAGAAAAATATAAAATGGAATGCGAAATCGGCTATCCATTGTTAGGAAAAACTATCGATTTGTCAAATCCTTCTCAATCAGTCGGAAACCACGATTTATACTTTACAGGATCAGATTTCGTCCTAGATATGTTCGAGACCGATCTGACGTCGATGTTGGATGGTGACCAATGCGAAGGATCGTGTTTCTCTGCAGGCTCTCTTATCTGCAATTGTGACTCAACCAATCTAACGATTGACATGGAAGGGACTCTCAAAAACAACAAGAAAGTAGCGTTGAAATACACATTGTCATTGAATAACAGAAAATGGTTCAGTTTTTCATCAGACGACATAAAAAAAGACTACTTGGAGAAGTAAAATCTGACTCAACGATTTGTTGACAAGCAACAAGTCAATCATAAACATGAAGGACATCATTGGAACTCAAATCCTATTGATGTCCTTTTTTACTATTAAAAAAAAGTGGATTTTTTTTCAAATGAGCAAACAAAACCCTACATTTGCATAAGACAAAAAAGAAAAGGATGTTGCAGATTAAGAGCATATTACAAAAAACCGTCTTCTACATCAAGAAGATTTTCTCCAGCAAATACCTCATCGCATTATGCATCGGAGGGTTATGGCTCACGTTTTTGGACGAAAACAGCATCTCCAACTATCTGCAATATGACGTGAAAGTGAGGGAACTCACCGGAGAAATCAATACCTACAAAAAAGGCATCGCCGAATGCGAGCGTAAAATGAAGGAGATGAAGACGGACAAAGCCAGTCTGGAGAAGTTCGCTAGGGAGCAATACTACATGAAGCGGAAGAACGAAGATATCTTCATCATCAAATAAGCCTAAAATTCAATCGTCAGACCATCATACGCCAAATGGACATTCTCCGGTAAGGAGGATTCCACCTTTTCATGTAAACCTATCTCATGGGAGGCATGGACGAAATAGGCGACTTTGGGTTTTACCCTAGCCACCAAAGCCAATGACTCGTCTACCGTGGCATGGGAAAAATGGTCCCTGTATCTGAGGGCGTCCAAAACCAAGACATCCAAACCATAAAGTTTTTCGACCTCATCATCATCTATCGTCTTGTAATCCGTCAGATAGGCGAAATTGCCAATACGATAGCCGAAATTAGGCAACTGGTAATGATGGGCAAGGACGGGCGTCACCTCCACGCCACAAACGGAAAACTTCGCGTTCTCAATCTGGCGCACCACAAACGTCGGAATACCCTTATACGTGTTATTAAAACAATACGAATAGACTTCATGAATATGTTCGACGGTAGACTCGTTGGCGTAAATAGGCACCTCACCAAATGGTCGCAGATCGTCCAACCCGCCCAAATGGTCGGTGTGCTTATGCGTCAGCAGGACCGCATCCAAATGTTTGACGCCAGCACGCAAAGCCTGCATACGGAAGTCAGGACCGCAATCCAGCAAAAAGTATTTTCCGTCAACCTCCAAAAGGGATGAGCAGCGCAAGCGATTATCCTTCGGGTCGCTGGAGCGGCAGACCTCACAATCGCAACCGATATAAGGGACACCTGTCGAGGTGCCCGTGCCAAGAAATGTAAGCTTCATATTCATACGAAATCAGTAAATTCACAACCTGCCACCTGCATTCTGATGCGCCATTCTGGCACATAGAGATTATTGGAACGGTTGCCCAAATTTTTCACCCATCCCAACGGGACATCACGATAAGTGAGTAGGACAAAGCCCTTCGGGGCGGAAGCGTCCAACACGATATTATCTTTATGGAGATAGGCGACCGCATCGTTCCAAGAGAGTTCGACGGTCGGGAAAACACTCCTATTCAGCAACCAAGAAAGCGCCAAATCATGCGAAGGAATCATATCCCTGCCTTTCAGGGTAGCCACCTCTACGCCAGACTGTAGGACTCTTAGATTCTCCACTAACAACGCATTTAAATCCGCGTATTCGGAAAGGATAGCGGTCACCACATCTCCTTTCGCCTGCAAGACGACAGGCTCCGTCAGCCAACCGGACAAAGCCTTAGCTTGGGCAGGAAGGGAATTCTTAGCCTCCTGTTTCCTTTTTCTACGGAATGAAGTCTCTTCCGTCGTCTTGCGGAGTGCGCAAAGGAAGAAGCCTTCACCACGGGTTTTATGCGGGTAGAAATGATAACCGGCTCCGGTTGCGGTCACATTCCAAGCGGGAGAAATCTCCACATCCAAGATTTCGGCGCCCAACTCCTCGGCGATCCACCGAGCGTTTTTCTCGTCCTCCTCCTCGTTGAACGTGCAGGTGCTGAAGACCAATAGACCATCCTCCGCCAAAGCAGGGAAGACATCCGCCAAGATTCTACGCTGACGTTCGGCGCAGAAACGAACGTTTTCGGGGCTCCATTCCGAGACCGCTTGCTCGTCCTTGCGGAACATGCCTTCGCCCGAACATGGCGCATCCACTAGTATCATATCGAAGAGAGCGTTCAACTTACCGAAATCGGCAGGATCATTGCTGGTAACGGTGACATTGGGTGCGCCCCATTTCGTGACATTCTCGCGCAGAACCCCCACCCTGCTCTTCATCACCTCGTTGGTGACGAGCCATCCGCATCCGTCCAACAACGACGCCAAATGGGTGGACTTACCGCCCGGAGCGGCGCAAAGGTCCAAGACAACGGGCGACTCCACATGGAGATGCTGACGAAAGACCTGCTCCACAAACATGGAGCTCGCCTCCTGCACATAGTAACAACCGGCATGGAAGAGCGGATCCAACGTGAAAGAAGGACGTTCCGACAAATATCGCCCCGTATCGCACCACGGCACTTCGTCCGTCAACGGACAACTATCCCACTTCCTGCGATTGAAGCGCACACTCACCTGAGGATCCCTTTCCAAGGCGGAAAGGAAAGCGTCGAAATCGTCGCCCATCTGCGAACGCATCTGTTCTTGGAACGCTGAAGGTATCTCCATTTTAAAACTTTTTATTATTATACAAAGATAATACTTTTCGCAGACCTACTTTATTTTTTATATTCGCATAAATATTTTGTATTGATAAATATAATCCAAACTCAAACGATGGAGAAGGAACAAGCGTCATTGATCGAACAGGCATTCGCTGATTGGAAGGAGAAAAATATGCTGACACCCGACGATAAATATTTTGCGGGAATTTTCAACAAACAAAAAACCTTCTACATCGCACTCGGAATCGGAATTGCGCTAAATATCATCGTTACCCACCATGTTTTGTTGTATTTTTCCATAATTTTTCTGGCAGTCATCTATATAAATTCATTATGTGACATATGGTTCACTTCCCAAGGCATCTTCAATGAGCATGTTATCTATGGGAAACATTTTATTTCATATGACAAAATAGATTACGTCACTAAAAAGAAAAATAGACTTATCATAAAACACGAGAATGGGGAAATAAAAATCTATGATATGTTGGGGATAATTCACGAATTCTTCAAGAAGACTTTTCCCGAAAAAGTATTTTATACCGACAATTCCCCAATACAAGAAGCAACGGTAAAACTCTTCGCCTTCATCACGAATGCCTCGCACGATAATGCATGTTTTACCTATTCGATTGATTTTCTCCAACAAAAATCGATGGCTAATCGAAATAGGGGTATAATTAGCTATTATCTTTCGCAACCCATTGACCCCCATGAATTAATGCCAGCATGCAACATCATCAAACAAAATAAAAATCTTGCGGAAAGAAAAACACTTTTCGAGCACCTATTCGAATGCGCCAATATTGGCGGACCCGTAAAAGGAGAAAGACTCGCAATCTTAAAAAAAATTGCGGATAATCTGTCGTTAGGTGAAGAGTATTTCAATTTTGTAGAACAAAGATATCGTATAATCAATAATAGTTTCGAGCTTTGGGAGAAAGAGAACATAATCACAGGGGACCAGCATAAGAGATTAGATGTTAAAACAAATGGCAGTTTTTTTGTCTTTGGAGCATTGGGTATACTATTTATTTTAATGCTCATGTCAATCTATAAGAACCTCATAATCATAGGAATATTCTTTTTTTACGTGATCCTTATTTTTTCCTTTTTATGGAATCAACTCACACCATGCCATCACCTCTCTTCTAAAGAATTCTCCGTATACAAACCATTTTCGAACACACATATTCCTCTTATCGAAATAAAAAACATTTCTTTCACCAATAACATAATTCAACCATATTTCACCATTCATTCCACCCATGGAGAAAGGGTCAAAATAAGATGGAATAAAAATAGCGACAGCAACGAACACAGACTTTTCCTTTTCCTCAAAGATGCCTTCCACGACAAATTCGCCATACCAGCGTACGAGTATACAGAAATTAGCAAAATTAAACTCTTCGCCGCCATCGCCGGTGTCACCAACGACGCAAAGAGCCAAGCCTATGCCATTGATTACCTACGGGAAGACCAGGATCTGTACAACAACACGCCCTACGTCTCCGAACATTTCGCCTATTACTGTCAACAGAACCACACCCAACTGACAGACACGATTCTGCAGGTGGCAAAAGAGATGGAATACGAGGAAAGGAAGGTGCTTTTCGACCACCTCTTCGAATGCGCCTACATGAGCGACGGCGTGGACGAAAAGGAGCTGAACATTCTTTGGAAGATCGCCAAATACTTCCTCATCAAAGAGTGGGACTTCAAGGCGATGCAGTACAAATATGAGTTCCACAAAGCGGAGGAGGAAACGGAGGAGAAGAAGAAAGAGGAACGGAAGAAGAGGGCCGCGACGAGCTATCAGGCAGTCGCCACCGCCGCCCACCGCACCTTAGGCATAAAGGGGGACGCCACCCTCGAGGAGATCAAGAGCGCCTACCACGAGCTAGCGATGAAACTCCACCCAGACAAGCTTCCTGTCAATGCCACCCCTAAGCAAATCGAGGAGGCGAACGAGAACTTCAGGGTAATCAACGAGGCATATGAATTTTTAGTGGATTTGCATGCCGAAAAAGTGAGTCTAAAGAATTAAATTTGCCCCAAATCATTGAAAGAATGGGAAACAACGAGCATCAGCAGAACGACAACCAAGAGACAAACAAAAGGATGTCAGCCCAAGAGATAAGAGAACGGGCAGAGCTATTTTTCAAAAATTTGAGGGAAGAGAAAAAACTCAAAAAAGACGGAACATTATATGTCGGAGAAATTAACAGTCAAAAACCGATAATCTGGGCAATCATTTTATTAATTCCTATTTTCATATCCATAAAAACTTATTCGTCCGAATCGTTCAGTGGGAATATATTCGCCATCGCTTTTTATATCGTATTAGCCCTTTATTACTATTTCACCAAACGTTCAACAATACACCTCTCACCCGAACAAATCACCATCAATAGAACTTTGACCGAACACATAAATCTATACGACATCTCATACATTACACCTATATGCAAAAACAGCTCCAAAAATGGCTATTATACAGTACGATATAGAGAGGGCGAAGTTCAGATGCCCTATAATTCCAACAAGAACTCGATTCCTTATCGGTGTCACAAATTCTTAAAAGAGATAGTGCCGGAATTGACAGTAAAGATAGAAATGAGACCTACCCTCGAAGCGATAACGAGGTTATTCGCAGCAATAGTAGCTACTACAGGTAATTCGAGCAGCAAGGAATATGCGGTAAACTTCCTCCATAAAAATTTGTGGAATAATCAAGACAAAAAAAACATCTCCATCCTCTTCGATTCGTACTGCGCTAGCGGATCTCAACAAATCGTGGACGAATGCCTACGATACGCCAAAGAGCACAATTACGAAGAGAGGAAAGGACTATTAGACCACCTCTTCGAATGCGCGTTCAAAAGCTACGGCGTTGATGTTAACGAGCTCAACATCCTTCAAAAAATCGCCAAGTATTTCCTCATCAAAGAGTGGGATTTCAAGGCGATGCAGTACAAATATGAATATCACAAAGCGGAAGAGGAAAAGGAGGAACGCAAAAGAGAGGAGCGGAAAAAGAGAGCGGAATATAGTTTCAGGAACGTCACCACAGAGGCGCAAAACACATTAGGCGTGAAGGCGAACGCAACCATAGAGGAGATTAAGAGCGCCTATCGCGAATTGGCGATGAAACTCCACCCGGACAAGCTACCTGCCAACGCTACGAAGAAAGAAATCGAAGAGGCAAACGAGAACTTCAGAGTCATCACGGAGGCATATAAGTTCTTGCTCGAAATAAAGCCGGAGAAAGTGGCAGAAACAAGATGACTGACACTAAAATTCGGCGTCAGGAAAGTCGAATCCGTCAAATACCAATTAAAAAGAATCCCTTAACATAACAATCTAATTAGATAGGCTGTTATGTCAAGGGATTTTTATTCGTCCGAACTATTCGAAAGAAATTATTTCAACAAAAATTATCGATAATATCAACGAACCGTCATTTCGAAGAGAAGTAAAAATCAATCCTCGTCGGAAGAATTCCAATTTGAATGAATTCTAATATCATTGAATAGATTATCTGAATTAGAACTTACGCCATAGAAATTCTCAAATTCAGAAGATGTACATTTAAAGTTTCTGAAATAAATATCTTCCGTAAGATGATATGGATATTTGGTCTTAAGAGAATTGAACACATCTTTCGATGAGTCAATAATTGGATTTAAGACATAGGGACCATAATAATTCTTTCCCTTGATTTCGTCGTGTAAAGTAAATCCGTCAATAAAGATTTTCTTAGGCATATATGTGTCACTTCCGAAATCAAAATCACAGATATGATTACCACCGATAATACAAGCCATACTAGATGAAATATGTTTACCATCATTTCTGGTAATATACCAATCGCAATCCTTGATGTAAATATTACCATGCCAAGACGAACCGAAATCCTCACGAAGTCTTATGAAGTTGGCGCCATAACATTTTGAATCTTCCATTCTAAATGTACCTTCTCCAATCAGGTTAATACCAGCCCAACCGATAGTAGAATTCTTAATATAAGCATTTGTGACACCTTTGTGAGCGTCAAATCTGCTCAACTCGGAATCTATTACCCTAACATTCTTACAGAAGTTAGAACCGAAGACACCCCATCTGTCAAAATCACAAATGCTTGTAAATTCATGGCAATTCCTAATTGTAAGATAAGCAACCTCTAACGGATAGATATCGTAAGTACCACATTTATTCGCATACGTTATGTGTGAAGAAACGTTACAGTTCTTAATAGTGATATATGCGCATTGTTTCAGATAAAAAATGCCATAATACGGAGAACTGTAATCCGCAGGAGTTCGTTCATTTTCAAGTTTATGATTCACATTGTCGATTACTACGTTGGAACGCAACACCTCTATGCCACCAGAAACATAGATAACTGGTTCACATCTATTGACAATGGTTCTGAATGTTCCGCCGGTAATATAAAGCGTTTGCTCTTTTATAGGACGACAATGTACTCTTGTGAAAGTATTATAACTCCAGTTCAATGGCGTTCCCTTATCTATATCACCATTTTCATCCACAATGATCACATCTTCCTGAGCAGGTTGCTCGGAGACTCTTCCGCTCATACAACGTCTAAATCTCACCACATTGTTATCCTCAAGCCAAACAACTGATTTAGCGGTCAACGTGATTCCTAGATTAGTCGCGTCCTTTTTCAGTCCGAGTGTTTTGAGCTCTGGATGTTTTTCATAAGACGGATTCTTTTCGGCATATATATAATCAACAAAAACCAACGGAGGAACACTATGCTCATCACGTACAGAGAAAAGCTGATTTCTGTCTTTAGGTGCAGCAAGTTCCGAATCGTCGATAATGAATTCCGCGCCTGACCAATCCGTATCAGTCCTTATCATAGCAGTTTTATTGCCAGATTTTTTTATCAAGTATTTTTTCCCTGGTGTAGCCTTTACAGGAAGATTCTTCGAGTTCGCATATTCATGAGCAGCATATATCGCATCCGCATCATCATCCACGCCATTACCCTTGGCACCATAATCCTCATATGTCACATACTCAGTATAAGTGGGCTTAGGGGTGGTAATCGAATAATCTTCCGTGTCAAACTCCATGTAAGGAATCGTGATGTCTTCGTCTTTCTGATTCGCAGGTGCAGGTGACTTCGCCACACAATTAACCATAGACGACCCTATAACAAATGTAAATAATAAAGTTGTTAAATTTTTTTTCATATCTATATTCGTTACACTATAAAAATATTATTCTAAAAATCTGAATGGCAACGCATTGAATCAAATCACACGTGTAAAAAAACACACGATAATTCAATAAAGCAATGTGCTACAACAATGTAAAAATACAATAAAAATCATTAATAACGCCTATTCTTGGAATCTTTTTTAACGAAAGTTCATGGGTTCTTATTGAATTAATTCCCCATCCTAATCTTTTTTTAAGATAAAAGAGACAGCCATGAATTGAATAATCAATATTTAATCTAAAAATTCGTTATTACAACAAGCAAAGTCAACAGAAAAAAAATAGAAGAACGAAAATGCGGACAATATGTTCCGCATAATCAGCAAAGCGCACCGAACAGTTGCGAAAATTGAGGAAGGAATCAGCATATAAAGAAATAAAACTATAACTTTGAGGGAATATATGATTTAGAAATAATGTCTCAAGCATGAATAAAGAATCGTTAATCAACCAGAAGTTCCAAGAATGGAGAAGGAAAGGATTACTCAACCAAAAAGGAGAGTTATTAGTAGAAGAAGAATGGAAATTCAGAGATTTATTGATGGTTTTCTTTTTCATCATATTACCCATACTTCTTTTTCCCTTAATGATGAAAAATGAAACGTTCATTTGTTTAATACCATTTTTATTACTCTTTTTATTATTCCCATGGCTTAATAACTGGAAAATCACAAGACCCCGCATAGCCCCATCCATATCGATTTCTCCCCAAGGAATCATAAAAAGAGTATTTATTTATCGGAAAACAGTAAAATTCGATGAAATCATAGAGATCCAAACGAACAACTTCGACCCCAACACTTTTACCATAGGAAGCAAGGATGATAGTATTAAATTGCCATTCAGTACAAGTATCGTCAAAGAACCGTTCACCCTTCATGAGGAGAAACATGAAATACTATTATTCTTCAAGGAGATCTTCCATGACAAAATAGGAATTCCCGAGAATCCGAAGAGACATCCCGACGTAGCGAAACTCTTCGCCGCCGTCGCATCGATTTCGAACGACGAAAGTAGCATGGCTTATGCCATCGACTATCTCAACAACGATCCCGAAATCATCCACAAATCCACCTTCGTGCCCGAACACTTCGCACTTTACTGTGAAACAGAGACGAAGGCTGATATAGACACCCTGTTGCGTGTGACAAAAAGCAAGACCTATTCGGAACGGAAAGAACTGCTCGACCACCTCTTCGAATGTGCCTTCATGAGCGACGGCGTGGATGTTAACGAGCTCAACCTTCTTCAAAAAATCGCCAAGTATTTCGTCATCAAGGAGTGGGACTTCAAGGCGATGCAGTACAAATACGAATACAGCAAGGCTGAAAAGGAAAAGGAAGAGCGGAAGAAAGAAGAGCGAAGGAAGAAGGCGAACGCAAGTTTCAAGAACGTGACGACGGAAGCCCACCGCACATTAGGTCTAAAGGCTGACGCCACCATCGAGGAGATCAAAAGCGCTTACCACGAGCTGGCGATGAGAGTCCACCCAGACAAATTACCCGCAGACGCTACCCCGCAACAAATCGAGGAGGCGAACGAGAACTTCAGGGTCATCAATGAGGCGTATAAGTTCTTGTTGGAATTGGAGCCAGGGAAATCATTAAAATAACATATAAAAAAATATATATATCACATGGAAAACAAAAAGGATAAAGAGAACAAAAGCAATAGCAAGTTCAGACCACTGAAAATCAAGGAGATTGATTATAGTTTTCTTGTGACAATATTATTATCGTCATTAAGTGTCTGCCTCAATTTTTTCGGGGGCTACCTAATCTTCGCATTCTTAGTTGGATCGTTAGTCATTTTAAAATCATCAATAGATGAACCGGGATGTCTGTCTTATTTTATTCAAATCGGTATCGGCGCAGCTATTGTATTAGGGTTAAAATACAACGCATATGAAATCGTTATTTTACTGGTTATCGGAACTCTGATTTACATGATGCTAGACCCCAAAAGCAGTTTCAAAATTAACGAAGACGGTATCATAAAATTCGGATTTAATACAATCTCTCTCCAAGATGTTCGATTCATTTATACCATAAAAAATAATAGAACAGTTTTCTACTCTGAGAATCAAGAATTAACGAAACATAAATTCCTATTCAAACATCATAATGAACAATTAGAACAATATTTTCAAGCCTTCAAAAATGTATACGTTTTCACCTCGGAAGAAAAATATATAACAACCTGTGCCCTAGCTATGATTGTTTACGAAAATCCGGACACAAAGCAATCCACCATAAATTACCTAAAGCAGGAATTGAGCAAAACAGATTCAGAAATCTCGGAATTATTATATGCGTTCCGTAACAAACACACAGAATTTAAAGAGCAACAAAGAAAATTCAGTAAAATTTTCGATAACAAAATCAAGGAAGAATCACAAAAGAATTTTTTAGGCGTTCTATTCCAATGCTCCACATACAAAGGCAGGTGTTCGGATCAAGTGAAAGATAAAATACACTATTTCTCAGAAATGTTTTGCATTCCGGAAGAGACATTCCTTGCCGTCGCCAATATATATGATTACAACAGCGATGACAAGGGTGAACATAAAGGCTTCAATACGGGAAAAGAGATAGTGGCAGACGACATCAAGAGCAAGGGTTTCAATGAAATAGAATCCAATCATGAAATCGACATAATAAAAGGCTTCACCAATAATATTAAGAATAAAGAGTTTCCAAAGGAGAAAAGCGAAAAGGAAGACACACCCAATATCGAAAGTCAAACATCATTTAATGATAAAACCAAGGAACTAATCAACTATTATTTCCAATTTTGGAAAGACGAACATGTTCTTGGTCCAAACGGGGAATTTCACGTCGGGAAAGTAAAATTAAATGATAACATTAGTTGTACGGTAGTCGTTTTCTTGGTATGTTTACTTCTCGGCGGAATCACGAAAAATGCCTATATAGGGTTTGGAACCATAATATATGCAATCATAATTATCATCTATGAGATCATACTCTCTTTCAAGCGAAGTTACGATTTATCTATCTCTCCAGAGCATATCATTTTAAAGAAATCGTCAAAATCGAAAAAAAACACACTCATAAAACTATGCGACATCACAAAAATATCGCCCATTCAAAGTTCAGAAAAACATGGATATTCTTATACTATTTCGATCGGGGATGACATTATAACACTATCATCCTATTATAAGAAAAATTCAAGCGAAAATCAATGCCACGCCTTCCTTGATGAAATCGTGAACGGGAACCGCACCTATATCGAGACAAATATGTATCAAAATATAGCTGTGAATCTGTTCGCCTCAATAGTCAATTCGGACAACGATTCCAACAGTATAAAATATGCGATCAACTACCTCTACCAAAAATATTGGAGTAATGACAGCATCATCAACGTATACAAACTCTTTTATTCATCGCTTAAAAACACCCAACGCATCAACGATAACGATTATCTAAAATATCGCAACATCACAAATTACGAAGAGCGTTATATACTATTAGACCACCTTTTCGAATGTGCCTACATCAGCGACGGCGTAGACGAAAAAGAGATGGAAATTCTACAAAAGATTGCCAATAGTCTACATATTAAAGAGTGGGACATCAAGTCATTAAAGTATAAATATGACTACCGAAAGGCGGAACAAGAAAAAGACGAGGAGAAGAAAAAAGAACGCAAAAAGAATGCAGAGACAAGTTTCAAAAACGTTATAACGGAAGCCCACCGAATATTAGGTCTAAAGACAGACGCCACCATCGAGGAAATCAAAACAGTCTACCACAAGCTGGCGATGAGAGTCCACCCTGACAAACTACCCGCAGGCGCTACCCCGCAACAAATCGAGGAGGCGAACGAAAATTTCAGAGTCATCAATGAGGCTTATAAGTTCTTGTTGAAGAAAGAAGAAGGAAAAATATATGTTAATAAATAATTCTATACAATGATACGCGAAATCATACACGACAAAGCGCTTCTCGCCATGAAATCGGAACCGGCGACAGAAGCGGACAAACAGATAATCACCGACTTGGCGGAGACGCTGAAGGCGCACAAGGAGAGGTGCGTGGGCATGGCTGCGAATATGATCGGGAGTTGGAAGAACATCATCGTCGTCTACGACAAGAAGAACCAACTGGCGCTCATCAACCCGGTCATCACCCAAAAGAGCAAGCCTTACCTCACCGAAGAGAGCTGCCTATCCATCGCGGGCGTCAAGAAGACGATGCGTTACGACGTAATTGAGGTGGAGTACCAAGACACCGATTTCAAGCCAAAGAAGGGCACTTTCCGTGGCTTTACGGCACAAATCATCCAACATGAGATAGACCACTGCAACGGAATACTGATTTAAGGTAAGAGTCGGTCCATCAATCTGATTGCGCACTGCAAGGCATAAAAAAAGAGTCCCGGAAAACCGAGACTCTTTTTTCGTATATCAGATACCAGACAATCAAGCTTTCTCCAAAGCCAAAGTCTTGGTAGGTTGGTCACAAACCTCAGCAGGGCCGAAGTATTGGATTGGACCAGGGTAAACGTAAGCGGTCTCGATAGCCCACTTTTCACGGTTAGCAGCCAAAGCCTTGAATGGAGCACCATCCAATTCAACCAATGCCTTGCGGATAACTGGTTTTTGCTTACCGTTACGTTGTTCCATGTTCATCATCATCGTGATAGGCACACCAGCAGCGATCCATTGGTCAGCAGGCTTAGTAGTGTTCTTGATCAACGACATGTAACCAGACTTGCCAGTAGCGATCAAGTTAGCTGCGTTGTAACCCAATGAGTAGCAGTAGTCAGCGTCG
>CALCUH010000018.1 GCA_937907165.1 uncultured Bacteroidales bacterium
AAGGGGGCTCAACGAGCCCCCTTCACAAGAAAGGAGAGATAAAAATGACTTCAGCTATTTATTTCACATACGACGGCATTCCGTCGGAACGTTATGGCTTATTGATCGCCGACTTTGACTCTAGCAACACAGAAGAAAACGAAGCTTTCTCTCCAAGTTTAACGGCGCTGAAGGTGCCGTGTTTATCAAGATTTTTTCACGGCGGCGTCAATTTTGATAGTACACCGACGTTTGAATTCAGCCTTGTAAGCCAGAGAATGTTAACGACCAGGAATCGTTCTGAAATTCTTTCTTGGCTTGTTGGGCGAAATAGATTTCTTCCTCTGCAATTTCGATTTGCAGATTTAGAGTATTTTACATATTACTGCGTTTTTACCGCGGCTAGTACAATCTATGTAAACGGTGAGTGCCACGGGTTTCGAGTAACTGCAACGTTTGACTCGCCGTATGCACGAGGCATTCCAACGACCGTCAGCGTTCCATCTGGTACGCACACCGTTGTTATCAATAATAAGTCGGACATTCGCGACGGATATACATATCCGAAGGTTGAGACAATTGCGTATACATTTGACATTGTAAACACAACAGATAATGCTAACAGGCACTTCGCGTTTTCTGGATTACCGAGCGGAGAAAATATCTTGATTGACAACGAGACGAAAATTATTACATTTTCAGATTCATCGATAAATCCACTTTCGTATTTTACTAGCAAAAATTGGCTTCGCCTAAGGCCGGGAAATAATACGTTAGCTATAACAACAAACGCGCCGATGACAATCACATGTCCTTGGTACGCCATGATTGGATATTGAGGATAACATAATGAAACTAAAATTTGATTACTTTCATAACCTCGAAAAAGTAGACTTTTATCTCTGTAATCCAGACGGAAGGCAGCTTTATCCAATCGTTGCAACGAATAGAAAATACTCTGCTGTATTTAATGATTTATCGACATTGACATTTGACTACTATTCTACAGCAACGCTTTCTGACGGTTCTGTGGTCGAATTAGAGGCGTATGACTATATCGAAACAAAACGACTGATTTTTGTAACGGACATCGGATGGTTTCAAATCACGAACGTAGAAGAAAACGATTCCGGTATATCGAAATATAAATCAGTTTCCTGCGAATCTTATCAGTCGGTTCTGAAGAATAAAGGCGTATATGTTTATGGGCGGGTCTATGCATTATACAATCCAAATGACCCATACGATGAACGATTTGAGGCCGCCGTGGAGAACGAAGAATCTGTGCCGTCTGTACTTGGGCAATTATATGTTCAATATGGAATTGCGCAGGATTTAGAACAAGGGAAAGACGCGCCTGATACTCCATATGACGATTGGACCGTGACATATGTTAATACAGCATTTCTGTATGCTGGTGTTGGAACTTGTAGAAATTTTGAGGAAAACGCTTCAATAACTTGCTATGAATGGCTTGTTAATGAAGTTCAAAAGGCATTTGGAGTTATCGTATTATTTGATTATTATAACAAAACGATTCAATTTCTTGCCGCGTCAGAGCTAACGCAGCAGTCTTCAACATTATTCACCTTTAGTAACTTTATCGAAAACATCAAGATTGAAGAAAATTCAGAAAATATCGTCACAGTAATGACTTGTAATGGTCAAAACTGCGATATATCTGAGGTAAATCCTACTGGTACATCATATATCTGCGATTTTTCATATTATAAAGACTCTACTAATCACCGGTGGATGTCGGACGCGTTAATTACAAAGCTTAACCAATGGGAAGCCGCTGTTGAGACACAAAGGCCAGCATACGTAGACTTGGTTCAAGACCTCAGGGATAAATATCTATTAAAAACAAGATACGAAGAGCAACTAACAAGAGCATCTAAATCGCTAACAGATTTACAGAACTCTCTTGAAGAGAAATCCGTCGCTGATGTTAGCGGGGTTAGTCTATTTGGAATAGTCAAGGCAGAATTAGTAAACGATGGCGAAACGTCATTAGACGAAAGATCGGCTTATCATAGCACTACGTTTACAAAAAACAAAATGGTTACGGCTTACGACTCTCCTCCTACACACGACCCCACAACAAAACTTTTCTATTTTAGCGGAACTGGAAATTATGCATCTGCGAACGATAACTATAATGGCGGGCATACGTATTTCTTAGACGACACAACCGGTCATAGTTATTGCAAACTAGTGGGGAAAGCCACTGTAAACACCGACGCGACCAGTGTTATATACTGTAGCGGATTTGAAAAATATATAGACTATACTTCGACGCCAGACTGGGTTAACAAAAAGACCGTTGTTGTTAATGGTCTAAACTCGAGTATATCATCCGTCGAGTCTGACATCGAATACATTAAATCGCAGATGAAGGCGATTACTAATCAAGTAAACATCATCTCTTATTTTTCCAACACTCCGTTATTACTAAAGGAGTTGTCGAAATATTGGATAGAGGGCGACTATACAAACGACAATATCAGCATTCTGGAAACTACAACACCAGAAGAAGAGATTGATTTATGCTATGAGCTTCTTGAAAGCGGGCAAACAGAGCTATCAAAAGTGGCACAACCGCGCCTATCGTTTTCAGTGGACGCAATAGACGCGACAAAAATATATGAGTTTCGAGATCAGATGAACGACCTGGAGCTTGGCAAGATAATTCCTACGGAAAAAGAAGAAGGTTTATGGTTTTACCCAGCTCTTCTGAAGATGGAGTTTGACCTTGACAACTCCGATGCGTTTTCACTTGAATTTGCTAATCGACTTCGTCTTGACGACTGGGGATATACGTACGCAGATTTAATTGCTGACGCCTCTTCAACGTCTAGACAAGTGAGCGCTAACTGGACAAATTTGATGGAATTCCCATCGAAAGCAAAGGAAATATCTGATTTAATCACATATCCTCTTGACGCGACACTAAGATCGGCCACGATTAATGCCAAGAACCAAAATTTTCAGATTGATGATACTGGCATTCTTGGCAGAAAACTAAAAACAGACGACTCTGGAAAATTCGAGCCGGAGCAGGTTCGTATGATAAACAACCTGATCATCTTTACCGACGACGGTTGGGAAACTGCGAAAGCAGCATTCGGAAAAATAAATTACACTGACCCACAAACGCAACAACCAGCGACCGCATATGGGCTTATTGCAGAGACAATAATTGGTTCGCTAATTATGGGCAATAAACTGGAAATCAAGAATGCCAATAGCACAGTTTCAATCAACGCGGCCGGAATAATCATTAAAAATGGAAGCTCCCAAGAAGTATTTCACGCGGATACGTCTGGAAATGTTTCTGTTACTGGAACAATATATTCTTCATATGGTCAAATTGGTGGTTGGAATATTACGTCTGATAAGATATATTCTTCTCACACGTCGGGAGGATACCCATATTACACCGGAATGAAAGCGGGGAGTGATCCTAGTGCTGTCGCTTTTTATGCACATAGCTTTGACCCGACCGTTACAGGAGGCGCGCCATTTTATGTTCAAAATGACGGATACTTGTTTTCTAGCTATGGGTCGATAGGAGGATGGGATATCGGGCACACAACGCTTACAGCGTCTGGTACACAAGGCGGCGTTTATTATCTTCAAAACGATGGATTGGCATCCTTGATGTCCGTCGTTAACACGCAGTATCTCACAAGATCGTCTAGCATTTCTGGCATTGAGCAAACGTCGAACGCGTATATTAAATTTGACCAAAATCTATCTGCCGGAAAGCTCGCGGGCACTTGGACCTACGGGGACGGAAGCGGTATACTATATTCCGACGTCAACAAAAAAAACTCTATAACAGAAATGGATAGCAGGTATGATTCGCTGTTTGATTCTATTGAACCAATTAGGTATAAATATAATTCCGGGACGTCTGACAGATACCACACCGGATTTATTGCGCAGCAGGTATTGAGTTCAATAATATCATCAGGGATGGACACAAGCGACTTTGCTGCATATTGTGATATCCACGAAGACAACGGAGATGTTACTTGCGGGTTAAGATATGAGGAATTTGTGGCCTTGAATACTTGGCAGATTCAAAAGTTAAAGTCTCGCGTAACGGAGCTTGAGCGAATTGTCGCCGAACTTACAAATGGATAAACAGGAGAAAAAATGAAACTATTTACAATACTCGAAGCGCGGAAGACGATTGAAACCGTAACACAAAATACGGAAATGCACGCGCATCTTGCATATTGGTTTTCAAAATTTATGATTAAAACACAAGGAGAGGCTGACTTTTATGTCGCAGAGCTGAAGAAAATCCTTGAGAAATACAACGCTAAAGTTGATGAGACGGAGATTATAATTGCCGCCGAATCAAAAGATGATTTTAACAGGGAAGTAAGCGAGCTACAGAACACAGACGTTGAAGCGCCTGATGTTCGTTTCTCGCTCGACGAGCTATCCAGCGAGATAAAATTATCAATGACACAAATTATGCCGCTGATGGATTTTATCGACGAATAAATAAGTTGAGGAGGGGTGTGAAAGCACCCCTCTATAAAGGAGGAAAAAATGGCAACTGTAATAAGTAGGATTGTAGTTGACTTTGCCGGGAATGATGTATATTATCCATTCTATGTGAAGCAGTACGATTCCAACTCTAGATACCTTACAGTATCATTAATCAACGACAAAGTACCGGTTGTAATTCCTTCTGCGGATACTGTTCGATTGAATATTCTACATAAAAACGGAAATAAGAGTTCGATAAGCGGTGCTGTCGAAAGCACAGGCGAGGCGACTTTTTTACTTGCTGCTTCTGACTTGCGAGACGACAATGCACTAATGTGTTCTGTATCGATTTTTGGTGCAGAAGGCAGTATGCTGACATCGCCGTCATTTAACATTTATATGCAAGAAGCAGAATATTATGACGTAGCGCCGGAAAACCCACCGCTTTAGCCGTGGGATGAAAGGCGCCTGTTGTGTGGGAGAAACACCACAATGTCATAATTAAGTAAGAAATATCAGAAAGGAGAATTGCAATGCTGAAAGGCTATAAGTGCCGAATATATCCGACCAAAGAGCAGGCTGAACTGATTAACAAAACATGCGGCTGTGCCCGTTTTGTATATAACTTTGGCTTAGAGACCAAAGAATTAAAATACAAAGCCGGCGAAAAGGTCGGATACACATATCTCGCACACGAAGTAGCTTTAATGAAGCAGGATCCGCAATTCTCTTTTCTGAAAGAGGTTGACAGTGTCGCTTTGCAGCAGTCGCTTCGTGATCTGGATACGGCTTTCAAAAACTTTTTTGAAAAAAGAGCGAAGTTTCCTCGTTACCATAGCAAACACGACTGCAAGCAAAGCTATCGAACAATCAACCAGAATAACAAGATCCGCATTGACGGTAATTACATCAAACTGCCGAAGCTTGGGTTAGTGAAAATCAAATTAACTCAAAGTATTGGTTTGATACACGATGTTACCGTCAAGCGAAATGCAAGCGGCAAATATTTTGCTTCTGTCCTTGCCGAATTTGAGCCTTTGACTATAAAGCCGAAAGATAATCAAATCGGCATTGATGTAGGCATCGGGCACTTTTGCAGCGACAGTAACGGAAACGTTGTCGATAATCCGAAATATCTTTTCAAAAGTGGAAAGAAGTTACGGAGAGCGCAGCGCGGCTTGTCGCGTAAGCAAAAGGGCTCCAATAACCGACAGAAGCAAAAGATAAAAGTCGCTTTGCTGTATGAGAAGATCAGTAACCAAAGAAACGACTTTCTTCAGAAACTCTCTACATCGCTGATACGTGAGAACCAAACGATCTGCGTTGAGGATCTGAAGATACGGCAGATGATGAAAAATCATCATTTAGCAAAGTCAATCAGCGATGTAGCTTGGTCTTCTTTCTTCCGCATGCTGGAATATAAAGCAAGCTGGTACGAAAATCAAATAATTCGAGTGCCGACTTTCTATCCCAGCAGTCAGAAGTGTCATGTATGCGGAATACAGAATCCCGATATTAAGAATCTTTATATTCGAGATTGGGAATGCCCTGTATGCCATACAAGACACAATCGAGATATTAACGCTGCGCTCAACATCCTTAATAAGGGGCTTGAGAGCTTAGCTTAATATACAATCAGTAGGGCGGGACACGCCCGAATTTACGCTTGTGGAGACCTTGTAAGACGTTCGTTGAACGCAGCGATCGATGAAGCAAGAATCCCACGACTTTAGTCGTGTGGAGTGTCAAGACGTAGATTGATATAAGGAGTAATTATGGCAACTATTATTAGCAAACTCATTGTTGACGTCGCGAGAGCGGACAGATATCAATCTATCGCGGCGAAACAGTATGATACAAATTCAAGATTTATAAAGATTACGTTTCTAAATCAAGGTGTTCCTGTTGACCTTCCTAGCGGAGCTATTGTAAGGGCGAATTTTAAAATCTACCAGCCGATAAAAATATAGAAATGTTATATAAATTTTGTAAGAAAAATATAAAAAAAAGTAACATTTTCAAATTTAACTTAAAGCAAAAACAAATTGCCCTGTTCCATATCTAACATCAGCCCGGCATCGGTAACCTGCCATTATCATCCGGATCATTGTTACCTGTTAATTCCGGCAGATTAACTTCTTCTAAGGCATGAGACGTCAAATCCCAATCCCCTATTCAACACTATCTCTACTTATGATATTAATCAAAATAGCTGAACTAGTCAATGTATAGTTATAGTAGAAGGCTAGAAAACAGAAGTCATCAGCCATAGAAAAGCTCAACTACATACTTGCAGAATAGAATAAATAAGTAAATTGTCTATTCCTATCGATTAATTCTGTTTCAATTCTGGCAAGCAGACACCTTCAGATACAACTGACAAATCCCAATATGAA
>CALCUH010000019.1 GCA_937907165.1 uncultured Bacteroidales bacterium
GAATACATGCCTGTCACGCATGGGGTCACGGGTTCGAGTCCCGTCCGCACCGCAAGAGGTCAAGAATTTGACCTCTTTTTTTTATGTCTTCTATTGCCAACTTGTGAAAAAAAATCAAGGGAGTAAGAAACTCCCTTGATATATTCTTTGTGTCTGATCGTGACTTCGTTTTGTTGTGGCAGCGGTAGCGTTATGCTTCGAGTGATATGTTGTTGTCTTCTGCTAATTTGCGGAGGTTAAGCACCGCATAGCGCATTCTGCCTAATGCCGTGTTGATGCTGACTCCTGTAAGATCTGCGATTTCTTTGAAGCTGAGATCTTCGAAATACCTCATTTTTAGCACATCTCTTTGATTGTCGGGTAAATGGTTCATGAGTTTCACTACGTCTTGGTAGGTTTGTTCACGAACCATCACGTCTTCGATGTTTTCATCGTATAGTCTCAAGTCATTGAAAATATCAGTTTGGTCATCTTCGTCGTTTGATATGGTTTTCTCCGACTTATCCGTTCTGAATTGGTCTATGATGAGGTTGTGGGCGATGCGAATTACCCATGCTGCGAACTTTCCTTCGCCGCTATACTTTCCTTGCTTGATGGTGCATATTACTTTCATGAATGTTTCTTGGAAAATGTCGTTTGCCAAATCCCTGTCATGAATGGACATATAAATGTTTGTAAACACCTTGTCTTTATGGCGCATCAAAAGTGTATCAAATGCTTCGTTTGATCCTTCTTCGTATAGTTTGACCAACTCGTCGTCGGTCATTGTTCTCATATTTGTCATACTCTTTTGTTTAAAAGTGGAGTATGCGTATAATCAATAGGCAAAAAGTTTAGAGTTAGACTATAATTTGTTTCATATCTTTATCAACAAACGCAAATATATAAAGAATTCTTTTCCCGCTAAAAGAAAAAAGTTAAAATTTATATTTTATTATCTAAAGCAGATACACTCATCTATTTTGAAACCTCTGAGGAATTCTTCTGTGGACAAGCGCTTTTTCCCTGGGTATTGGATTGATTTGATTCGTATCAAGCCGTCTGCAGTGGTGATGTCGATGAATTTTTTGTCCGAAGAGAAGGCCCCGGCTTCCCTCTTGTTGGCCCCGTTGATGATTTCCGTCTCGAATATTTTGACGGCGGTAGCCTCCCCGTTTTTGTCTACTAATTCGCACCAAGCGGCAGGGTAGGGGGAGAGACCTCTCACGAAGTTGTGGATTTCCGTGCAGGAACGGTTGAAGTCTATTTTGCAGGTCTCCTTGAATATTTTCGGTGCCGGTTTCAGTTCGGATTCGTTGCTGTAGAGCTGAGATTGTTGCGTGGTTGTTAACTCACCACTTAAAATTTTATCCACGGTTTTTGTCACAAGCTCCCCTCCGAGCAGCATGAGTCTGTCGTGTACGATGCCCACGTTGTCTGAGTCACTGATGCTGATTTTCTCCTGCATGATAATGTTGCCCGTGTCGATGTCGTGCGTGAGGAAGAAAGTGGTTACGCCAGTCTCTTTCTCTCCGTTGATGACAGCCCAATTGATTGGCGCTGCGCCCCTGTATTGCGGAAGCAGGGATGCGTGGAGGTTGAATGTTCCTAGTCTAGGCATGTTCCAAACCACTTCGGGAAGCATACGGAAGGCGACGACAATCTGTAAGTCCGCGTTCCATTGTTTCAGTTGCTCGAGAAAAGTCTCGTCTTTTAGCTTTTCGGGTTGGAGCAAAGGGATGTCCTTCTCGAGGGCGTATTCCTTAACGGGCGAATATTGTATTTTGTGCCCTCTTCCAGCGGGTTTGTCTGGCATGGTGATGCAGCCGACGATGTTGTAGCCGCCTTCCACCAATCTTTTGAGAGGCTCGACCGCGAAGTCAGGCGTTCCCATGTATACGATTCGTAGCTCTTTTTTTCCCATGGTTTATCTTTCCCTTTCGTCGTTGCCCCATCTCAGTTTGGTCCGCAAAGTGCAGAAGAAATCTTGATCTTCCCTCTTCACCGTTTTGATGGTGAAGTCCGCTTTCCTGATGGAGAGAGTTGTTTTATCGTCGAAAATGTTGTTGCGTCCGTCGAGAGCGATGAGGAAATGCTTGTTGCGGCTTTCCACTTTCAATTCTATTTCCCAATTGTCCGGTATGATGATAGGACGCACGTTGATGCTGTGCGGCGCTACGGGCGTAAGTATGAAGTTGGATGCTTGCGGCACCACAATCGGTCCGCCCACGCTCATGGAGTATGCTGTGGAACCTGTGGAGGTGGCCACGAGCAGACCGTCGGCTTGGTAGGAGTTGACGAATACGCCGTTTGCCCAGGCGTGGATCGTAATCATGGCGGAGGAGTCCCTCTTCAAAACCGCTATCTCGTTCAGCGCATAGTTGAAGTCGGTATAGAGGTGTCCTTCTGTGTGAAGACGAAGGAGCGAACGCTCTTCGATTTTATATTTCCCCTCCATTATTTCGTCCACGGCGTTTTTGATTTCGTCTCCGGAGACGTCGGCTAGAAACCCTAATCTGCCCGCGTTGATACCTAAAAGAGGAATTCCGCTTTTACCTATTTTGGCTGCTGCCCTAATGAAAGTTCCATCTCCACCGATGCTGAATGCCATATCGGCGTTGCCGCATTCGTCGTCGAATACGAAGTGAGGGTAGGAGAGATCGCATCCTTTTTCGACCAGAAACTGGCAAAAGTCTTTCTCTATGCCGATTTCCACACCTTTGGAGCGAAAAGCGTCCGCCAATAGTATGGTGTATCGGATGACTTCTTCTCTATATTTGTTGCCGAATATGATTATTTTTTTCATATGGTGGTGATGGTTTAATAATAAAAAAGGGTACCGGTTAAGATACCCTTTAAATTCTTTTTGCCGGAATTTATTTCTTGCGGTTTCCGTAGCGGCTCATGAACTTATCAACACGACCTGCGGTATCCACCATCTTAGATTTTCCTGTGAAGAAAGGGTGTGAGGAACTTGAAATTTCAAGTTTTACTAATGGATATGTCTCACCGTCGATTTCGATAGTGTCTTTTGTGTTAACTGTAGAACGAGAGAAGAAAGTGTCTCCGTTTGACAAATCCTTGAACACCACCGTGCGGTAGTTCTCTGGTTGAATCTCCTTATTCATTTTATTTATATTTTAAGTTATTATTATTATTTCTACTAAATATCCCGCTTTTCGCGGTGCAAAATTACAAAATTTTTTGTTAGGAAAAACATTATTCGTATTTTTGTGAAATAATTTTTACGGTTATGAGAAAAATTTTGATTGTTTCATTTTTAATGACATTGTTTTCTATGACGGTTAACGCTGAAAATAAAGAGACTATGGTCTTGATTACTACCGATTACGGTAAGATGAAGGTTAAATTGTATAATGAGACGCCGCAGCATCGCGACAACTTCATTAAGTTGGCTAAGAGCGGATTCTATGACGGATTATTGTTCCATCGCGTCATCAAGAATTTCATGATTCAAGGCGGAGACCCTGACTCCAAGAATGCTCCCGCTTCCAAACAATTGGGCGCTGGTGATGTGGGCTACACTATTCCTGCTGAATTCGTATACCCTAAATATTATCATAAGAAAGGAGCTTTGTGCGCAGCTCGTCAAGGCGACCAAGTAAATCCTGAGAAGAGGTCTTCCGGTTGCCAATTTTATATTGTGCAAGGCGATAAGATGGACGACTCCAAATTGAACCAGATGGAGAATATGTCTATTAATAAGGAGAAAGAGAAGAGATTTTACGAGATCGTGAAGACTCGTGACGCCGAGGTGAAGAAACTTCGTATCGCGAAGGATCAAGAGGGATTGCAGAAACTTCAGACCGAAATCCTTGCTCAATTGGACAAGGAGTTTGAGGGAAAATCGGGCGCGAAAATGCCTGAGTCTATGCGTTCCGATTATAAAAAATTGGGTGGTACTCCTTTCTTAGACAATGAATATACCGTGTTCGGTGAAGTTGTCGAAGGCCTTGAGGTGATTGACGCTATCGCTGCGGTTAAGACGGCTCCTGGCGACAGACCTGTGCAAGACGTCAAAATGAAGGTGGAGGTTTTGAAGTAATCAAGTTGTAATTTTATTATATAAAAAGGAAATGGCTTCACAAGAAGAAGTTTTTAAACAGTTGGTTTCGCACTGTAAGGAATATGGTTTCGTGTTCCCTTCAAGCGAAATATATGGTGGCTTGGCTGCCGTTTATGATTATGGCCAGAATGGTGTCGAGTTGAAGAACAATATTAAGAAGTATTGGTGGGATAGCATGACGTTGCTTCATCAGAACATCGTCGGAATAGATGCCGCTATCTTTATGGAACCTACCACTTGGAAGGCTTCCGGACACGTTGACGCGTTCAACGATCCGTTGATTGATAACCGTGACTCCAAGAAACGTTACCGCGCTGACGTCCTCATCGAGGACCAAATCGCTAAGTACGACGATAAAATTAAAAAAGAGGTGGAGAAGGCTGCTAAGAAGTTCGGTGACGCTTTCGACGAGGAGAAATTTGTGTCGACAAATCCTCGCGTGATGGAACACGTGGAGAAGAGAGACGCTCTTCATACTCGTTTCGCTAAGGCTTTGAATGATAATGACTTGAATGAGTTGAAGCAAATTATCCTCGATGAGGAGATCGTTTGCCCTATTAGCGGAACCAAGAACTGGACGGATGTTAAGCAGTTCAACTTGATGTTTAAGACTGAAGTGGGTTCCACGGCTGAGAATACGATGTCCATTTATTTGCGTCCTGAGACTTGCCAAGGTATCTTCACCAACTTCTTGAATGTCCAAAAGACTGGTAGAATGAAGATTCCGTTTGGTATCGCTCAGATTGGTAAGGCTTTCCGTAACGAGATTGTGGCTCGTCAATTCATTTTCCGTATGCGTGAGTTCGAGCAGATGGAGATGCAATTCTTCTGCAAACCCGGTACCGAAATGGAGTGGTTCAAACATTGGAAGGCTTTCCGCTTGAAATGGCACAAGGCTCTTGGCTTGGGCGACGAAAAGTATCGTTATCACGACCATGACAAGTTGGCTCACTACGCTAACGCCGCTACTGACATCGAGTTCTTGATGCCTTTCGGATTTAAGGAAGTGGAGGGTATCCATTCACGTACTAATTGGGACTTGTCTCGCCACGGACAATTCTCCGGCAAGAAGTTGGAATATTTCGATCCTGAGGAGAATAAATCATACATTCCTTATGTTATTGAGACTTCTATCGGAGTGGATCGTATGTTCCTCTCTATCCTTGCTGGTTCTTTCAAGGAGGAAGAATTGGAGGGCGGTGACAAGCGTGTCGTTTTGACTTTGCCTGCCGCTTTGGCGCCGGTTAAGTGCGCTGTTCTTCCTTTGTTGAAGAAGGATGGTCTTCCTGAAAAAGCTACTGAAATCATGAACGAGTTGAAGTTCGATTACAGATGCGCATATGAGGAGAAGGATACGATCGGTAAGCGTTATCGTCGTCAGGATGCGATCGGTACTCCGTTCTGCGTCACTGTTGACCACCAAACTTTGCAGGACAACACGGTTACTTTGCGTTACCGTGATACAATGCAGCAGGATCGTGTGAAGATAGAAGATCTTCATAAGATTATCGGTGAGGCTGTCAATATGCGTAATTTGTATAAGAAAATGATGGAGCTGGATTAATCGGTGATATGATGGCGGGGAACGGATGAAGGTTCGTTCCCCGTTTTTTTGCCTGTTTGATAGATTTTTATTTGCCTGTTTAAGCTTATTGTTAGTTAGTATAGTGAAAAAAACATTTTTGCCATACTATTTTTATCTTAAAAATTCCTAAATAGAAAAATTTAAATTATTTTTGTTGCGTATTCCTGAATCTGTGTAGTTATCTCTCGTAATGAACGGCAGATTCTTTAGTTTATTGACATGATGAATTGAATGTTTATTGAGTATTGGATGACATGAGGGGATGAAAAACAAAAAATTTAGGACTGCTGATAAATGGATGATATATAGTTTATTACATTTTGAAGTTTAGAAGTTGAATTTTATTTGTAAATGACAATGAATTATCTTAATTGTTATATAATGGATATAAATGTTGCCGAAAGATTGAAGAAATCTCTTTTGTTCTTCTGTGCTTTCCTGTTTTCTTTGAGCATTTTCGCTCAACCTATCCCGCCGGATCCGTTTATTGATGCTACGTTATCCGCTTCATGTAATGTAATCGAGGCGTGCCCTCAGGAGCCTGTCGCTTTTGAATTGACGAATATCGGCGAGACCAAAGAGTTCGTTTGTTCTTATGAGTGGGCGACTTCCAAGCAAGGAGAAGTTTGGACGGATGTAAGGAAGTTAACGGTGCCTTCTAAAACGTACATGATGGAAGAACAGGATTTGAATGTGCGATTGATTGCAACGGCATATTTCAATGAAGCTGAGGTTTATACTCACGAATTTAAGTATTCGGTTAAGCAGAGAAAAGATTGTAAAATCAAGGAGTGCCACCAAACTTCCACGGGTGAATATTATGGTGGTACGGATTTTAACTTCCTTCCGGGGGCTTCGTATGTGGATTGGAACCAGAACCCTCCTGCCGGGTTGGAGGAGTATTTTACTAAACAAGGTATTGAGTTTATAGGTAAGAGCGGTTCGATACAGACACAAACAGATTTAGGTGTCCCGCTTCATATTGACGATTCTTTGAATCTCGGTGGATCCAACCATTTTTATGTGCAAAACAACGTAAACGGCGATTTTTTCACTATTCATTTCCCTCATGATAGGTTTGAAAATAATAACTATCGTTTCACCATGCGTTTTTATTTGATTCTTCCTCCAAATCAAGGTCCGAATGATCCGACATGCTTATTTGGTGATGGAGCAAAGATGCAGGCTAGAACTCTTCATGGAAACCAAACGGTGGATTATTTGGATATAGAAATATTTGACGATGCTTCTAACCAGTTAGTTACGTCGCAAATGGGAATTAAAAATGAGAATGATGTGGCGTGGTATGATTTCACGGCTAAGGTGAGGGATGATTACTACGGCAAATATAAGTATTTAAATACAACAGTTTACCGTTTCGAGATGACTTATTATGGTTATCTTCCGACAACAACTGCGGAATATCAGTTCACTCCTCGTTTTGAACAATTCCCGTCATGTGCGAAATTAGCTATCGACTACATTAGTGCAGAAGCGGAAGGTGCTTGTTTGGATCCTAGTATCGCTTGCGTAGATAGTATTGCAACGGTTCATGCGGCAGGTTTCGCTCGTGAAGCTAAATATGAGTGGAAGAAATATTCGGATTGCCATTATACCTCCGTGGTCCCTTGGCAACCTGGTGAGGTGACTTACTTCTACGATCAATTTGAGCAAAGAGAACAGGCTGATATCAAAATGTTGGACAAAGGTGTATTTTATTATACACTTTCTAACGGTGATAGGGAAATACGTTTCGCTTTAGGAGGACAAATTTGCGGTTCCGCTTTCGGTCCCGGTATTGATGGAAATCCTAACGTTTGTATTCCTTCATTCCCGCATAGACAACATTATGGGTTGAAGAATTTGTTTGTCTTGGATTGGATTCATGAGAATGGTGATGAATATGGATTCAAATGGTGGTTGGAATATCCGAATGGCGAGACAGCCGATCAGACTCAGGTCTTCTTGGATATTGCTTCTGACAAACAATCCGCTGATTTGGTTGTGGCGAGCGATTTGTCTAAATTGAGTAGCTCATATAATCCGGATCAACCGTATAAATTGTATGTGACTTCTCACATCGTCAATCAAACGACGAAAGAGCTGGAGCCTGTTTATGAGAGTAAGGATAGTCTCATCTTATGGCTCTACGACCAACCCGACGCTTCTCGTTTGAACTTTGTCACTAAACGTGGCGAGGACACTATTTGTGTCGCTAAGTCTTCTGACACGATTGTCCTTGTTAATAAGGAGGACGTGATGGGTTATACGTGGAATTTCACTGGCGCTAAGATGGAGGATAGTATCATCCATATCGAGGGCTACGATAAGACCGCATTGTGTAATACGGTTGATGCCACGTTCCCTGTCTCTTTAGAGGTGGTGAATGGTGTTTGTAAGGCGACTTTGAACGACACGTTCAGAATCCATTCGACGGATGCGCCTACAATCGATTGTTCCAAGCTCTCAGAACCATCCACCTATTTCTTGGATAAAGGACGCTTGGATACGACGATTTACTTGCCTATTCCTCATTATGAGACAAGTTGTGACGATGATCCTGATTTGAATGTCACGATTCATTTTGTGGCAGACGACCCGATTCATAGTTTCGATTCCTCCTACACGCTTCATAAGGCTCAAATCATGGACAAGGCTAAAACAGCTTTGACATTGTTCGCCGGTAAGGGAGATGTCTCTTATAATTTGGTGGACGGTTGCGGTAAGTCTGCTTCTTGTAACTTTGTCTTGAACATCAATGATACGGTAAACGTTGTCGTTGATTGTAATTTGGTGAAGGATTATGATTTGGAGGTTACTCCAAAAGATAGTTGTGTTGCTCATCCGGGTAGCAACTTGAAAATTGAGGTTCCTGAATTGCCTGATTTGACGTTCACCGATACAACTATTCTTGTGAAGGCTCAATATGCCGGACGTTCACAATTGAATTTGTTGACAGACCCCGATGTCGATGTTACTAAATATTCGATGGAAAAGGGCTTGTATGATGATTATCCGGTCGGCACGACTTATATATTATGGAAATTCGCCGATCCTTCTGGTAATGCGATGTATTGCCGTAGTAGGGTATCTGTAAAGAGTGAGGCCCCTAGTTTTGATTGCGATAGCATTTCTCTGATTAGGACTTCCGTTAATAAGAATCCGTATATGGTATATGGTTACGCTTCCGCACAAGCGCAAAACAATGTGAATCCTGATACGAAGTACTCTTTGGCTAAATTGCTTACCATTCCTTCTGTGAATCCCGAATATTGTGGAAATGCTCATTTGAATATCCGTTTCACAGGAAAGTGTGTGAATGATAATGGAGATAGTGTGGCATATGCTAAAGATTCCGTCATCACGGAGGATGAGTTGCTGAAACATCGTTTCCCAATCGGTCTTACCACTGTATATTATGAGTTCTGTGGCGATAATTTCGATTACAAAACAGGTAAATATGATACTGTGTCGTGTTCGCAGGATGTCGTTATTTCTTCAGGAAATGTTCCGGTACCTTATGATTGTCCTGAAAATACTAGTCTATATGTAGATCCTTATTCTTGCTTGGCGCCTAGTCCTTATACAATGGCGGATGTGCCGAAGGCTAAGGTCTCATATTTCTGCGAGACTAAGTATACATATGACGCTTGCTATCCGACCCCTTATCAATATGATAATTTGGGGCTCAGCGCCGAATTGTCTAAAGATTATGATACAATCATCTATCCTATGATGGTTCGTAGAATCTTATATTTGGACAACACTACCAAAGCCGAAACTGACTCTACGATTGTGATGGATTGTGTCTCTCTCTTCACAGAAAAAGACTCAGTTCCTGTCAAGAAAGTTCAGCATCGTAACGGGGAGTTCAATACGGTTTGTGCCGAAGACCCTATTGAGATGATGGCTTTGAAGATTACTAATATATCTGAATTGCCTTCTTGCGTAACGGACTCCTTCCCTCGTGGCTTCCATATGTTGATTTGGTACTTCGACAACGGTAAGGGCGATATGGATAGTTGTGTGACTGAATTGAACGTAGTTGATACCGTTCCTCCTATCATGGATGTTTGTAAAGACCCTGAAAAGGATGTGTTCG
>CALCUH010000020.1 GCA_937907165.1 uncultured Bacteroidales bacterium
GCACATAACATAGAATGCGATTATTATGTATTATTAATTATATAAATCATTTTTTGCACAAAAATTAAACACATAAAAAAGTTTAGCGGACACCAATATTATGTTTTAAATAGTATGCTCAAAAAAGTTAGTGAAATCTTACAATAGAAAGCCCCCTTATCTCTACAGTCTATTCTTCAACCTCCTCTCCCCTCCTTCATCGCCTCCGTCGCCCTCTCGTGCGTCTCCACCAGCAACGGACTTTTGTGATACGAGACGATCTTCACGCCCACCGAACGGTGGTTCCTCTTCGCCTCGATGCAGGAACGGATCAAATCTTCATTGGGGGATTGGGTGGAAGGGATTTTATCAAAGTTTTGGATATAGGCGACATTCGTAAGGAAGAGGATATCACTCCCCTTCGGTAGTTCCTCCATCACCTTGCGCATGATCGTGAGCATCATCCGGAATTCCGTGGTGTGACGCGCCTTGATGACATCGCGACCGATGACGCCCCCGTCATGTTCTATCACAACAGCGGCGCCACCAGCACGATCTTTGTGGTTGTAGTCACACGAACCTGCTACAGTGACATAATAGATGCCTGCCTCTTGTCTCATTTAGCGGGCGCCCACTTGCAACGAACGGGAGAAATGATCGCTCCCTCCTCCTTCAATTGCTTCATAGCCGCATCCACCACCTTGCGGTCAAGACCGCTGAGCTCCGCGATTTTACCAGCGTTTAGAGGCTCTCCAGCCTGCTTCATCGTAGCCAAAACTTTCTCTTTCGCTTCCATAATTTTTTATTTTAAGAACAAAACAAAACTATAAAACTTCTCCCAAACCATCAACATCCACGGGAAGGCAATTCGTCCCAATCGGTCAAGGAATCATCCCTCTATCATAACGTTTCTAAGAGAAAAGATGGGCGTCGCACGATGGGAAACCGCCCCCAAATCGTAACTTTGCTTCCGATGTTTTGATAACATAAATGAGAGGAGAAAAAATGATTATCAGAAACGAAACCCATGTCTGCCTGGAAGAGAACATATTCCCCGTTTCACTGATGGTAAAAGCGTTGGACGAAAACGCCCTTGCTGGTAAATCATGGAAGTACGTGGAAAGTCCCGCCCATCAATACGAAGGCGTCGGTTTCGAAGAATTCGACAGCACCTTCGAGCAGATGGGAAAAGGCTACTCCTACACGCAGGAATTATTTTACATCTATTCAAGATCGAACATATTGCGATAGTGAAATATCCCGCTCCAAAAAGAAAGGGGAATTGGCTGACACCAATTCCCCTAATAATTATCTCACAGACAATCACTTGACGCCCGTCCAAACACGTCCGTCCGCCTCCAGCCTCAACAAGCAAGGCGCATCAGAGATTCCATTCAGAAGAATATAATTCTCACCCCGAGAAAGATCCATGCGTTTGTCCGCCAAGCAGCGCCCATCCATCGCGAAGAGCGAGAGGTGAGTCTGAGGAGAATCCTCCGTCAGCGTAACGACAAACCCATCCTCCGTTTTAGACACAGCAGAGACCAGCTCCGCACGCTCGTCGACAAGAGGCAAGCCCGTCACCTCCACAGGGTCGGAAGCCCTCGTCAAGATCCAGTGCTGCGCCTCCCTCGCGCCATACTCCCATTGCGCCACGTTGCTACCATTACCGGTACCGAAATCAAAATTCTCCACGCAACGCACATTGTCGGAAACCGACGTTAAGAAACGGAACGTTCCGTCATCATTCGACAAAACAGAAAAGAACCTGCCCTCCTCCGCGGAGCTCGTCATCACATTAGCGCCATCCGCCGAAGAGGCGTTCTCCACCGTCACGAACTGGGAGAAGTCCGAGCAAGCGCTCGCAAGCGTATAGAGCCCCGCACTATTTTTCCTCAACCTAAAGCGCTGCGCGTCAGAGCCATTGAACTCCCACTGTTGCAGATTCGTACCATCCTCATTGACCCCGTTCGGGATATCCATGAAGAGGCCGCTATGACCATTGCGGATAAAGTAAGTCGCCCCATCCACAATCTCCTTCTGTTGGCTGCCACGGTTAATTCGGCTGCCCCACAAGCAGTTATTAGTCTTGTCACCCGTCACGGAGAAAGTCATCGTCTGCCTGCCCGTGTTCATATCCGTCTGCGGAATGAAGAAGCCCGAATACTCCTTGCCGTTCAAACGAATCTTCAAGCTCTTCCTATCCACACTTTCCCAACTGCCAGAAACGTCGCCCGAGATAGAGCCATCCGCGCGAAGAGAAACGACAGAAGAGTTCACGATGTCAGCGGAGACAGAAGTACCGTGGTCGACGAACTTATAATCACCGACAATCTCACTCTCCCCATTAAAGTCACAAAGGATTTCACCCCCATAACGGAACGGAGCGACCACCGGCCAACCCTGCTCGTTCATGAACATCTGATGCACACGGACCGAGTGCTGTTCGCCCCTGCCCGGGAAGCGGGAATGGAATATCAAGAAATAACGTTTAGAGTTCAGGTCGTAATAAGCCGAATTATGACCCGGCGAGACATAGCCCTGAGCGGAGCCGTTCACCTCGCCCGACACCTGACCGAAACGATAATTACCCATCAGTTTCACGCCGAAAGCGGAAATCTTCGCATCCTGCGCCTCCAAATATTTTCCGGACGTGCCCAAGCAATCAGTCATCGCATTACCCTGCGCGTCATAATAAGGACCGTCAGGCGCGGAAGAACGGCAGACACGGATATTGTAACCGCCATCCGCGGTCAAGCCACCGAAAGAGAGGAAGAGATAGTAATATTTCGTGTCGGGGCTATACAAGATATAAGGCGCCTCGATTCGGCAGTGGAAGCCGCCCAACAATTTCTTTCCATAGTAATCCTGGCCAGCCACAGGCTTACCCGTGTTAGGATCCATCCTCAAGATAAAGATACCGCCCGAATAAGAGCCATAGACCATCCACAACTTCCCCTCCGCATCATAGAACACATTAGGGTCAACCGCATTCGGATGGAGGTTGGAATTATAGGAAAACGATTGACCGTTAGACGAATTAGTCAACGAAAGCTGACCTCTGGAAGACTTCAGCAAGATGCCCTTATTCTCGTAAGGACCCTCCGGGCTATCCGCCACGGCGTACCCGATGCAAGACTGGGGAGAGTCGCCCTTACAAGCGCAATAATACATATAGTAACGACCATCCGCCAAGCGAATCCAATCACCCGCCCAGAAGGTCTCCGTCTCCGCCCACGAGAGCACCTCACCCAACTGAGAGTTGAGGTTACGGAAAAACTTCTGGTCGTTCACCGTCGTTGAGAGCTGCGTCCAACGCATGAAATCCTTCGTCTTGGCACCCGCCATGTGGGAGCCCACGATGTAGTAAGTATCGTCCACCCTCATCACGGAAGGATCGTGGACGGAAACATCCAAATAATTTGTCGCATAAGAGGCGGAAAGCGCCATCAACAAAAAAGACAATGACAATGACAATTTATTCATCATATTCATAGGGCAAAATGGTTATGTTCTACAACGGCAAAGATATTGGGACCCATCATCATAACCACGTAAAAAAAACTCAAAAGATTGTAAATTCATCTCACAATGGATTTTTTTATCCTTTTTTGATGAAAAAACATCACAAACGAAGCGACATAGAAGAGTTTTTCCCAAAAAGATTACTATATTTGTCGAGAATGCGATGATATGTCATGGAACAAAGAGTAAGAGCCCACATATTCCCCTTTTTGTTGTTGTCCGTCCTTCTTGGGGGATGCGACAAAGGCATCACAATAACCATGTACCACGAACTGAATCCAGGAGTTTTGTACAGAGGGGAAACGGACTACAATGGCAACAAACAAGGGACATTCCTCGAGCAAACAATCGATTGCCTCAATATAGACACATACAAAGACAATGTGCCTGACGGCTATTTCTGCCACTACGACAAGGAGTGGAACATCACCGAAGAGGGATTCTATAAAGACGGGTTGCTCGACAGCATCTACCATGAATATCACCCTGGTTACGGGTTGAAATCGAAGTGCAACTACTCCATGGGGAAGAAGCACGGGCTCTACCAAGAATACTATCCGAACCATACGCTCAAAGCGACCGGCACATATTTATCAGGCAAAAAGGAGGGAGACTTCATCGAATACGACAATCTCATGAACGTCATCTACAAAGCCACCTTCCACAACGACACCTTGATAGACGACGAGACATGCTACTACTCGAACGGAATCGTCAAGTCCATCAGGAACGGGCAATACAAGGATTTCAAAGAGTTTGACAGCATTGGACGCATCACAAACTACAGCATTGAAACCGACGGAGGAATAAGCTCCATGAAATTTCCGCTGCAACAATTCTCTAAATATAGCGTCGTCAACAGCAGTTCGCTTATCATCGACGAGATATTCTCCAATATTTACGACACCCGAAACGGGGATGGTCCCACATGGAACGGGCGTAGCGTCTCTTTGATCGATGACGTAATCAACATCACCTTCAACGAAGGATTCACGAACGACGAGAAATCCGCGCCCGCCAACAAGCGGATGTTCCACATACAAGGCGGAGAAGTGCAAGAAGGAACATACGAAGGCGAGGAAAACAAATCCTTGGATTACTATCTCGTGGACGTGAATAAAATAAGACATGTCAACCCGAAAGACAATGTATCAGGAATATCCTCTTCCCCCCTTTCAATCGGTAACGATACAACCATCAGCCTCGCGCACTATCAGGTGACGATAGAGACACAAAGGGAAAGAATTCCAGGAACAGGCTTTAACCCAATCGTCATCCGACACAAAGACGGACTCATATATATGAACGAGTTATTTGACCTGACCTTGTTCAACCATGACGGAGACCACGACGGGGAGAAAGAGCTTTATATCATATCCAGCACTAAAACATTCGGTCTCATTCAGATTTTCAGAGTCAGGACAAAGAAATAAAGAGACACTACATCTGATTTTTTAAACAATTTGACGCAAGGATGGGACTTTCCGAAAGGATGGCTCATCCTTGCTGATTTTTAGAGGATTATATGAATGGGGCATTCCCGTCGACCATAATATCGGATGATTATACCAAGGTTCTCCTAAAACGGACATCTACACACGGTTGGAGCTTTCATAATCGACTTCATAATCCGCCAAGAAGGCTTCCGTTTTTTAGTTATTAATATCAACCTAAATTTGCCTATAGACCATTATTACTGTCCGCTAAACTTTTTATGGGTTAAACATTTCAAAAAAATGTATTATTTAATTAATAATATTAATAATCGCATTCTATGTTATGTGCAACCCCTTTGGGGTTGTTTGATGGGGGATACCAATTCATTATTCTACCGATTTGGAACCCCTACGGGGTTCTGCGAGAAAAGAGCCTCAGATTTAACTCTCGTTGTTTGATTAGGGGTCTTAATTTTCAAAAAATAGTCCGCAACGCCGTATTTACTGGCGTTGCGGACTATTTTGGTATGCCTTTTCATATTTAGCGGACAACAATAAAAGTATATATGAAATCAACGATTAAACTTACACTTACATCACTTCTATTGTTTTTTTCCTTTTCCACCGTTCAGGCGGCGGTTGTCGAGACAGATACAGTTATGTCTCAGAATTATGTCGAAACAAATCGAATTAAAGCAAGCTCTATCAATACATCAAAATTGATTGCAATAATGGAGATATCGAGTCTCTTAGCGTTCACAATAAAATCACGATGATGTCCAATCGCACTGGGAAAGAATATCCCCCATCCATCATTATGTATTCTATGCCTTACCAAACCGCTTCCACGTTGGAAATAGGCTTTGAAGACCCATCAGATTTCACAATAACCAACATGTGCCCATTCCTCACCGCAAAAGGCGGAATGGGACAAAGCGCTGCCATGGATTTCCATGCGGCCCAATACAATTTCGATTTCAATAATTCGAGTCCTTATGAAACAGGCATCATGAATGTAAATGGTAAGATTGTCTGCAAGGAGGAGATCCGTGTGACGGAAGTCAACTCCGACAAAATCAACACGAAAGGCATCAACGCCAAGGAAATCAACGTGGAGATGGGGCATGCGGCCGACTACGTGTTCGACGAAGAGTATGACCTGAAATCCCTTGGCGAAGTGGAGGAATACGTGAAGAAGAACAAACACCTCCCCGGAATACCTTCCGCTTCAGAGTTCAAAGAGAACGGTATGAACGTATCCGAGACGAGCAACCTCCTACTCGAGAAGATAGAGGAACTCACGCTCTATATGATTCGCCTCCAGAAGGAAGTCGAGCAACTGAAGGGAGAGAACAACGCCCTTAGGAATGGCGTCAAACAATAAAAACCGATAAAAGGCGGCAGGACCCCAATCGGTCAATGATCAAAAAACGCAACTGGCACAATAAAGTGTCACAGTTGCGTTTTTTTTTATACATTCGCAATATATGCGTTTCACAAAGACGGAATTAGGCATGGCAAAGAAATTACTTTCACATATCATCCTCCTTATTTTCGTTACCCTCCACTCAATAGATAGTCGAGGGGAGGCATTCGTTTTCAACCATTACACAAGCAAAGACGGACTTAGTTCCAACTATATACACGACATCACCCAAGATACACACGGTTATATCTGGGTGGCGACAAGATACGGAGTTTGCCGCTTCGACGGAACCCATTTCAAGAACTATTTCATAGACCAATATCCGTCACTACTACGAAATGAAGTCTACCACGCCCACGCATTAGACAACGACACAATCGCCTTCGCAAGCTCCAAAGGGATGTTCGTCGTCTATGACGAAGAGAGGGACCTATTTATCGACAAGGCGCCAACGCTTCCCAACGGGAAATTTTACGAAGATGTCACCGGACTATGTTCCACCCAAGAAGGGAATTGGTACCTATCCTCCTCCGGCGGAGTATACCCGCTCACGAAGGGAGACACCTCCATCGCCTGCCTAGACTCATTAAAAGGCATGCACATCCTAGAATTCACGGAAGACGCCTTCGGACGCTTTTGGGCGGGCACCTACCAAGGCGTGAAAATATATGACAAAAAGGGGAACGCATGGTCGGGAAGCCAAGGACTCAGCCACATCGAAGAGATGATCAACAACATATTGGAACTGGACCGCAACACCCTACTCTTATGTTCCACATTAGGTTCCGTATGGGAAGTGAGACTAAACGAAGGAGGCGACCTGACCGACGTACGCCAACTAAAGACACCATTCAAAAACATCTCCGAAGTACATAAAAGTTCGCAAGGCAGATTATGGTTGGGCACAAGCGGAAGCGGACTATGGTTAGCCACACCAAACAAAAACGGCTACGCCTACACACAAATAGCCCCGCAAAACAACGAGGAGAAAAATCTGATGAACAAAATAACAGCCCTGTTCGAAGACCGGAGCGGAACCATCTGGGTAGGGACACAAAACACGGGACTTTGGCGCATCAGCGAAATCTCCCAATGTTCAATGGTCCACTCGTCAGACATCGGTCTTCCCCCCATGACCGGCACCTCCTTCGCGGAAACCGACGACGGGGATATCCTCTTCGGCACAGACGGGCACGGACTATATAAAATCGGAGAAGACCTAAGCCACATAACGCATTTCGGGCAATCCCAAGGACTGCCATGCGCCAACATTCTCTCCCTCACTCCCTACAAAAAAGAATGGATCGTTTCTTTTTGGGGAGGCATTCCGACCCGCTTCGACGGAGAAAAAAGATTCACTCCAACACCCTACGACGGTATCGAAAAAGCTTTTCAAACCACTAAATCAACATTGTGTGATAAAGAGGGAGGCATTTGGGCTTGCATGGCCGGAGACGGCGTATACCACAAAGGACAAGGTAAGGATTGGAGGAGAGTGCAACTACTAAGCGACGACACAACCATGCGCCACTACCCCGACATCTGGATTAACCATGCTTGCCAATCCCCCGACGGAACCATTTGGGTCATCACATCAAGGACGATATGGAAGATAGATAAAAACGGAGCCACTCCCCTATTCCAAGACATCGACAAAAAACTAGACCGAGACCCATTGGCTTTTCATCAAGGAGCCTGCGACAAAGAGAGTAACCTATTCGTCGCGGCATCCGACGGAATCTACAGGTTCTCCAATGACGGCAACATCGAAAAAATGGACTTCCTTCCCAAAGGTTCTTACGTATCCATACTGAAAGACTCGTCAGAAAATCTGTGGGCAAGCGGTCAAAACGGCATCATCAAGTTTTCATACGCGACAAAATCCTTCGAGGAAATCATCGACGCCTCCCTTTCCCCCGACAAAGAATTCTTTACCGAGCGAGCCTCTTTTATAGACTCGAAAGGATATCTCTGGGTTGGGACCCAAGAAGGATTCATTAGGATAAACACCTGCAAACGAGACGGAAAGGCGCCATACATGGCATGGTCCGAACTCTTCGTGAACGGAGAACGAATCAACGTCGGGTCGGACATCCTACCCCAAAACCTATCGTCCACCACCCAACTGACCCTAAAACACAACGAGACAAACTTCCGCCTCACATTCGGCATAATGGAGCTCTACGAAGGAAACAAAACGGAAAGCGAATACAGGATAAAAGAACTGAACACCAATTGGATATCCATCGGGAAAAGGCACGACATACAAATCTCCCACCTACCCTACGGTCAATACACAATAGAAGCGCGTCCCATCACAAACACTCAACAACCATATCCAAGCCCACTCGTCCTGACAATCGTCGTCACCCCACCATGGTGGGCAACGTGGTGGTTCAGAAGTCTAATCGTTTTAGCCATCATTGGAATCGCCGCTCTGATCGTTTATATGAGGTTCAAACGAATGATAGAACAAAAACGCTTGTTGCAGGAGACCGTAAGACAACGCACCCAAGAATTGGACAACGCCAACCGCTCACTCATCGCACAAAAAGGCGAAATCGAAGCGAGGAACGAAGCCCTACTCCACTCGATGAGCGAAAAAGACCAGCTCATCTCCATTGTGGCGCATGACCTAAAAAACCCCATGTTCGCCATAGTCGCCGCATTGGAAGGATTCCTGAAAAAGGAGAAACACGACGAGTCAGACAACCAAACCATCGACACAGTCTACCACTCCGCCACCACGCTGCAAAACCAAATGATAAAACTATTGGATTGGGCGACCGATGGGCATAACACGATGGAATGCAGGGCCATCGACGTGGACCTGAGACATATGCTCAAGGAGGTCATCTCCCTTCTCCATGGAATGACGGACGGGAAAAAAATCTCCATATCGTGCAAAACGGAACTTCAACACCACGCGCACGTCGACCCAAGAATGATATCCACCGTACTACGCAACATAATCACCAACGCCATCAAATTCACCCCCCGAGGGAAGACAATCACAATCACTGCGGAGGAAAAGGAGGAACAAGCCATTGTATCTGTCATCGATTCAGGGACGGGCATGTCTGAGGAACAAATAAAAGGATTGCTCTCCGGCACATGCGCCGCCTCAACATCAGGCACCGACAACGAGCAAGGATATGGTTTGGGCTTTAGAATCATCCGTAACTTCATCGCCCAAAACCATGGAGAACTACAGATTAAGAGCGAAACAGGAGAAGGGACAACCATCAGCATACTCTTACCCGTTTCGGACATACCATTATCAAACACCACCTCCGCGAACATATCCGCGGAAAACGTCGGCATCAAAATCAACAAAGACCTTCTTAGGGAGAAATCAATCCTAGTGATAGACGACGACCCGCTCATCCTCCTTCACATCAAATCCATTCTAGAACCCGTGGTGGAAGTATTCTGCGCGCATGATGGAGAGGAAGGCATTCAAACCGCCCAAGCGCAAGTGCCCGACCTAATCGTAAGCGACATTGAAATGCCGCAGATGAACGGTATCGAGATGAGCAAGAAACTGAAGGAGAACCCGATCACGTCCAACATTCCGCTTCTTTTCCTTTCCGCCAATAACGAAACGGGGCAACGACTCTCAGGACTGTCCGCCGGAGCCATCGACTACATCACCAAACCTTTCGAGGAGAACGAGCTACTCGTCAAAATCTGCAACATTATCACCCACTTGCAAAAACAACAGGTGCAAGCGCTTGTAAGCTCCTACCATGACGAGACACCGTCCACTTCTGTCAATCCGCTACTGGAACAACTATTGGAAGTGGTAAAAGCGAATTACGAAGATTCTTCCTTCTCTTTCGACGACATCGCAAAAGCCCTCAATATGAGCAAATCCACCCTAACCAGAAGGCTCAAGACGCTCACCGACAAATCTCCTGTGGAAATACTCTCCGAGTACCGTCTCAACAAGGCACGCACGTTATTGGACGACAACCAATACTCCGTCAGCGAAGTCGCCTACAAAGTGGGCTTCAACGACCCGCTCTACTTCGGTAAGAAATTCAAGGAGACGTTCGGATTCCCTCCATCCGCAAGGAAAAAAGCTTAAAGAGGGAAAAAGCTATCCTCAAACGACGAATTAACTGAGTAAAAAATCACTCGACGCTCCTGCATCGGGCAAATACCGTTTGTGCATATCTACTTGCTATTCAATATATTACACATTCCATTCGTTCCGTGAAGTGATTTTCGATATCTGTGAAGTGATATTCCATATAAACCATTTTATCCCGCACTACCTTAGCAACCGAAAAACAGACGGAGCAGGCTATCCTCCAAGAAAGGATAAAACCTGAAATGATGAATAGGGGAAGATTTTATTAAAAACTAAATGTAAGCATTATGAAAACACAGTACACAAAAATCGGGAGTTTCGCATTGCTATTACTTATGCTAATAAGCGCAATGCAGTTATCGGCAGCATCGAAGCAGATGGAATATCTGAACAGAGGTGTAGTGGCCGTTAAAGTAAATAACGGAGTATACGTCAGCTGGCGTTATCTTGGGACGGACGATCCGTCCATCGGATTCAACATCTACCGCGACGGAGCGAAAGTGAACGACCAACCCATCACAACGAAAACAAACTACATAGACACAAAAGGTACTACCAATTCCAAGTATGTAATCAAATCCGTAATAAACGGGAAAGAGACGGAAGCGTCAGAAGCCGTCACACCATGGGGGCAACAATACAAAACCTTAAAACTTAAACGTCCCGGCACAAATTATGATGGGAATGATATGAGTGTCGGTGATGTTGATGGAGATGGAGAATATGAGCTTTTCATGAAGTGGTATCCAAAAAATGCAAAGGATAATTCACAAGATGGGAAAACTGACAATTGTATCATAGACTGTTATAAATTAGATGGAACATTCCTTTGGAGAATTGACTTAGGTGTAAATATCCGTTCCGGTGCTCATTACACACAATACCAAGTATATGACTACGACGGTGACGGAAAATGTGAAATGGTCTGTAAAACTGCTCCTGGCACTAAAGATGGCAAAGGCAAATATGTGATTTTAGGAAATGACGACCCTAAAAAAGATTATAGAAATGGTAGTGGTTATGTTTTAAGTGGTCCTGAATATTTAACTATTTTCGACGGACAAACAGGTGCTGAAATTCACACCATCAAATATAAGCCAGAGCGCGGAAACGTAGGTGGATGGGGCGATAGTTATGGTAACCGTGTAGATCGTTTCTTAGCATGTACTGCCTATCTTGATGGTGTTCACCCAAGCGTGGTTATGTGTCGTGGTTATTACACTCGTTCCACACTTGCCGCCTACGACTTCAAAAATGGCAAATTAGTAGAACGTTGGTTCCACGACTCTCCAAACAAAGGTCAAGGTGCTTACGGAGAAGGATTCCATAACGTATCTGTAGCAGACGTGGACGGTGACGGAAAGGATGAAATCATATATGGTTCAGCTTGTATAGATGATAATGGCAAGTTGATTTACCGCAAAGGATTCGCTCATGGCGATGCTATGCACGTGTCGGATATGGATCCGGACAATGCTGGATTGGAAGGCTGGTTCGTACACGAAAGCGGAAGTGCGGCATACGGTTATGAACTTCGTGACCTAAAAACAGGGAAAGTACTTTGGGGAAAGAAAACCGGCACTGATAACGGACGTGGCTTGGCAGCTGACATTGATGCTAAACATAAAGGATTCGAGTGTTGGAGTTCCGCACCAGGTGTATTCGATTGCAAGGGAAAACAGATTTCTTCTAACAAACCTAGCGTCAACTTCCGTGTATATTGGGACGGTGACTTACAAGACGAGTTGCTTGACGGAAACAAAATCGACAAATGGAATGGCAATGGCACATCAAGAATGATTACCTTAAAAGGAAATGCTTGTAATGGTTCTAAAAACACTCCTTGTCTAAGTGCAGATATATTAGGAGACTGGAGAGAGGAAGTAATATTACACGAAGGAGAAAACATCTATATCTATACAACAACAATCGAGACAAAATACAGATTGTTTACTCTAATGCACGACGCAGTTTATCGTTGTGGTATCGCTTGGCAAAACACGGCTTACAACCAACCTCCTCACTTAGGCTTCTACATCGGTGACGGCGTCGACAAAATCAAGCAACCGGACATCTACACGCCAGGACACAGCGCACCGGTCGTCGCCCCTACACAAGCGACTCTCGAAACATCCGGGGCTCTCTCTCAGGAATTGTTCGCCGGCGAAGAACTCGCTCCTATCAGTTTCTCTTTCGGCGGAGCGGCTACCGACTTGGAAGTAGAAGGTCTGCCTAATGGACTCACAGCAAAGAAGGACGGAAGCACAACGACTATCTCAACCATGACAGAGAGCGGATCTTTCACCATAAAAACGAAAGGCGGAGAAAACACGATCAGCAAGACCGTGAACATCACGATAGTTCCTTCCGGCAAAAAGAACATCGCATACATCTGCGACCCATCAAACGATAATTTTAAAAACGACAAGATACTCTCCATGATGAAAGACGACAAGAATTTCTACGTGAGAACGTTTGAATCGTCCAACAATGGTTACGACTACTCTAAGTTCGATTTAGTCGTCATCAGCGAGACGACCCCTTCCACAGCCGCCATCATGAATGAACTGAAAGGAATCAAAAAGCCAATCCTCGACATGAAAGTGCAAGGATACAAAACTGCGGAAGGCGCATGGAACTGGACGAAAGAAGGATTCGGAGACAACACGGACGCAACCAATATCGTCATCAACGATACCCAAAAGAATCATGCGATATTCCAAGGCGTGGAATTCACCAATGGAAACGAAATACAGATGTTTAACGAAGTGAACGCCAAAGCGCTCACATACATGAACCCAGAATCGTTCGACTATGTGACGGGCGAAATCAAAACCATCGCTTCCATCAAAGGGGAAGAGCAAGTTAACATCTTCGAAATCGAGCAAGGAACATCTATCGCCGGAAGCAAAATAGAGGAGAAATTCATCCAAATAGGTATGAACAGCAGCTCATTCTCTAACATAACCGACGACGGGCTGAAAGTAGTGAAGAACGCTTGTCTCTACTTAATGAACAGCCTTCCATCGGAAGAGACCTATGCGGAAATCATCAATGCGGACATCGAGACCAGCATTTACCCTAATCCGGTAAAGGAGACGCTGAACATCCGAATCGTTTCCGATAAAGAAGGAAGTGCGGTCATCACCCTAATAGGCTTGGACGGATCGATCATCGACCATCAACAAGTCACGCTTCATGCAGGAGTCAACACGCTTTCTAAGGATATGACGCAACTGCCTAAAAGAGACTCTTATATTCTACAAATACAATGCTCACACGGAACAATACTAGTAAAAACTATCTTGTTTAACTAAAGCACCCACATCCCGACACGAAAGTGTGTCGGGATGTGTTTTTTCCCTAACGTATATGCGAATCATCCTTCGCATAATAGAAAATCATACACTTTTTTCAACCAATATATCACCCTCAAAAGCCTTATGAAAAGAATATTTTTACTTTTATTATCAACCCTCCTTCTATTTTTCCCTTCCTGGGGACAATTAAGAGTGTTCACCATCGGCGACTCTACCGTGCAAGACTATAACGACGGTTACGCACCTAGAAAAGGTTGGGGACAAATGCTTCCTTTCTTTTTCGATAAAACCCAAGCGGTCGTCTATAACAAAGCCGTAGGAGGAACCAGCTCCATGAGTTTTTACAACAACCATTGGGGAGCCATAAAAAAACAACTGGGGAAAGGGGACTATGTATTTATCCAGTTCGGCATCAACGACCGCAACAGCAAAGACCCTAAACGTTATTCTCCTAAGGGAACTTTTGAAAAATACATCAGGAACTTCGTAAAAGAGACACAGGCAAAAGGCGCCGTCCCAGTACTGGTCTCAACGGTTCGCCGTTGTGCTTGGGAAAACGGGAAGCCATACGACTCTTACCACGAACATCCACAGCTTATGCGTGACGTGGCGAAAGAGATGTCCGTTCCACTCATCGACCTCGACAAATTCTGCTACGACCTTTTCACGCAACAAGGTCAATTATACGCAGAACGCTTTTGTACCATGCACCTTGTCGCCGGCGAATACGCAAACTACAAAAATGGCAACACCGACCAAGTACACTACCAAGAAATCGGTGCCACAGAAAACGCCCGTTTCGTGGTGGAAAGCATAGAGAAAAGCAACAATGCAGACCTCAAAAAATTAGCGGCATGCACGCTTCCCCGCCACAAAGTGACCATCAAGATCAATGACCCTTCCAAATCTCAAGCCATCAGCCGCACAGCAGAATTCCCGGAAGGGATTAATATCACCTTAAAAACCATTCCGCAAAAAAACGCTAAATTTTTAAGATGGGAAGATGGTTCCCAAAAGACAATTTCGACTAAATCGCTTTACGTCTTGAAAATGGGTGCTAGCGATGTCACTTACAAAGCCGTTTACGAATCAACCATAAAAGAAGAGGAGGAAACAGCAACCCCTGCAACAGAAGGGCCTTCCATCAAAATAGACAACAGCAAAAAGGAATTGGTGGCTTCCGAAGCGAAATCGTATCAATGGTACTTCAATAATGCTGCCATTAATGGAGCCACCTCACCTACCCTTTCTGTCGCAAACAATGGCACATATTCCGTTGAAATGACTTTAACCGACGGGGGAAAAGTAAAATTGGACATCTGTGTGACAATCGGTAAAGATGGAACCATTCGCCGTATTTATTTAATTGGAGACTCGACCGTTTGCGACTATAAAGAGAACCAATTCCCTATGACAGGTTGGGGGCAAGTCCTCAAATATTTTTTCAATGGAGATATAAAAATAAACAATCATGCTATCGGAGGACGAAGCTCCCGTAGTTTTAGAGAACAGGGCCACTGGAAGGCAGTCTTAAACGAATTACAACCTGGCGACTTCGTGTTTATACAATTCGGCCATAACGATCGTGACAACAAGAAAACGGAACGATACACTCCTGTCGATAAATACAAATTATATATTGACTCGTTCGTAGTTGAAACACGTGCCAAAGGCGCTATCCCCGTATTAGTTTCTCCTATGGTGATGAACGCATGGAACAATTCCGGAATGCGTAATGTCTTTACCGAATCAGGGAATAATTACCAAGGAGCCATGGCAGAGGTGGCCAAATCCCGCAATTGCGCATTCGTTAATTTAGGAGAAAAATCCCATGCGTTTTTGGGGAAGACATCTTCCGATTATTGTTCCAGATTCTTTTACAACACCTACATAAAAGGCGAATACGCCAACTATCCTAACGGGCAAACAGACGGAACACATTTCCAAGAAATGGGGGCTTTAATACTTTGTAGAATAATCACCGAAGAGTTGAAGGCTAACAATGATCCTTTTATTCAATCTTTAGTGCACTACATGAAGCCACTATACGAGGTAACGGTTAAAGCGAATATCAACAACCCGGGCAGCATCACATTATCGGGAGCCTTCCCTGAAGGAGCGCCCGTGACGATGAAAGTGTTGCCTGCCAACGGGAAGAAATTCCAGAACTGGAATCAAGACGGGAAAAATGTCTCCGATAAGACAATCTTCCGATTTACGATGGGCAACAAAAGCACCATATTAACCGCCATGTTTGAAGGCGGATCAGACGTCATCCCTGAGATAGCGCCCCTACCAACCGAAATTCCATCCGATAAACTCAAAATCGCTTATGTTACCGACCCTACGAACGAGAATTATCCTAACGATAAAATAGAAAATCATTTAAAAGAGGACGAAAACTTATTTGTTTGGGAAACGGACGCCAAATATCGCGAGATTGATTTATCCATGTTCGACGTAGTCGTCATTAGCGAAAACACGCCTTCCACAGCAACGATCATGAATGATTTGAAATCTATTTCCAAGCCTACTTTAACCTTAAAAGTCCATGGCTACAAAAACGCCACGGGCGCTTGGAATTGGGCAAAAGAGGGCTTCGGCGACAACACGACCGCCACCTCCATCGTTGTGGAGGAGACGCAAAAGGACCACCCTATTTTCAAAGGAGTGACCTATACGGAAAGAAACGAGATCGAAATGGTATCCGAAGTGAACACGAAAGCGCTTACTTTCATGAACCCCGAATCATTCACCAATGTCCAAGGGAGCATCAATAGCATTGCTACAATAAAGGATGATGAGAATGTCTCCATTCTCGAAATAAGCGAAGGAAGTTCCATCAATGGAGATAAGATCAACAAAAAACTACTCCAAATCGGTCTTAACAGTAGTTCTTATGGCAATTTGACGGATAATGCACTAACGATCATAAAAAACGCGTGTTATTATCTTGCCGAAAAGGAATCTTTCTCTACTGATATAAATGTTGTCAATTCAGACAATTGGGAGCTATTCCCTACGCTCGTCACGGAGAACCATTTCCACGTCACAGGCATTGAAGCAGGTACGCCAATACAAATAATGAACACCAAAGGTCAAATCATACAGAATGACGTACTCGACGAATCTGGAATTATCGAAGTCAAATTACCGTCGGGCATCTACTTTGTACGAACCAACACGAAACAGACCCATCGTTTTATATTAGTTTCCCAGAATAATCATGGTCGCCTATAAATAAAGTAACGATAAACGTTTCCCAGAATAATCATGGTCGCCTATAAATAAAGTAACGATAAACAATGCACCACACACAAAAGGAAAACTCCCGATAAGGTTACATGTAGTTTCTAAAAGTTTCACTGACCTTTGATGTGAAAAATCCACGTTTGCATATATATGCTAAGCCACCCACGCCTTGGGTGGCTTATTTTTTCGTCAGGGAGGCTACTTCTCCGCACCGATTAACCCTTGACACAAAATTCATATTCGTGACAAAATAACATTAGCAAACGTCTATATTTCAGCAGTCAAACAGACTTTTCCTTCAGTCAAATCACAAATAATCCTAAACATTGAATGAAAATTCCTATCGGAACACAACTATTATCCTTACCATTTGCGATGATGGAGAACATATGGTAACCTATGACAAATCGGTTAAAGCTTCAAAAAACAAAGTGGCAAGTATTAAGAAGCTGTTTAAATTTTAATGAAATATTTTGTTAAGCATCAGAAAACAGAAGGCTAATTGAATCATGGTCACAGCGGTTTCCGCATGAAACTCAT
>CALCUH010000021.1 GCA_937907165.1 uncultured Bacteroidales bacterium
CTATACCATTTGCGGAAACTTTGGCCTGGCGGATTGCTGAAAGATAACCTACAATACCGAGGGCAAGTGATGCTGAACTGAGAGCCAGGCTTTGTCCCATTGTAATATTGAAATTGAGACCCTTGATTGCATTGAGGGCGAAAAAGAAATCACCGATGCACGCCGCGGCAAGGGCATTTACGACCGCCTTATCTCCAACATGGATAAGCTGCACGAGCGCGGACTTATCTTTGGCGCATCCGTTACGACTCTCTACAGCACAGAAGCCAATATCCGCAAGGCCTTGAAGGAGGCAGACCTCGTCATCGGTTCTGTCCTCATCCCTGGTGGAAAGACTCCCAAACTGGTTCGTCGCGAGCACCTGAAACTCATGAAGCGTGGAGCTGTCATCGTGGACATCGCCATCGACCAAGGTGGTTGCTGCGAATCGTCACATGTGACTTCCCATGACGACCCAGTCTTCGTAGAAGAGGGCGTGGTACACTATTGCGTAGGCAATATGCCGGGAGCTGTTCCTTACACCTCAACCGTAGCTTTGGCTAACGCCACGTTCCGTTACGGCATGATGATGGCGGAGAACGGTCTGGAGAAGGCCATCAAGATGGATCCGGGCTTCGCAAAGGGCGTGAATATTTACCAAGGCAAATGCACCAACAGCAACGTAGCGAAAGCTTTGTCATTGGAATTCGTTGATGTAAATAGCTTGATCTAAACAAGGAATCATGGGAAACCATGGTCCTTCGTTCATTCATAAAAAAGGGGCGTATCATCAGATACGCCCCTTTCCGTTTTTATGTATACTAAAACTTTAGGTCTATAGGGTTGTCGTTAGCGCACGACAATCTTTTTCAGCAATTGGTCATCACACATAACCGCATAAGCTCCAGCAGGCAATGCGATGAAAGAATCACCCGCTTCGACATTTCCGCAGTAACGAACGATGCCCAACGCATCAAAAATCTCCACCTTACAAGGGGCGATAGAAGAGATGGAGACGCCGCCATCCACATTAGCAATAATAATACTACCATTATCTTTCAGGTCGGCGACAGTAGTTGTTTCAGCTTCGAGAGACGACAAGTCAACCGCATAAGCCAACGCCCTGTTCTTAGGGTTAGAGACAACGCAAGTCAACGCATAACCATCCACATAGTCCTCCACATTCATCGTTAAAGGATCGAACTCGAAATAGGCCTCCTCGTCGATTCCGACAGCCCTCAAACTAGCGGTAGAGAAACCGAACAGTTCCATCCATTGCTTCAAATAATCAAGCGCCACCACATACCACGTGGTGTCAGCGACATAGGCATAAGATGGAGAAATCTCAGGTAAGTTGAGGATATTATCCAAAATAGAAGAAGGCGACCAGCTCGTGGTATCCACCGCTATCGGCACCACAAAATTGTGATAGTTTCTCCATTTAGCAGGAACAGAATCCACACCCTCAGGAAGATATTTAACGCCTATTCTTGCCGCCATAGCGAAGGTCCAAGTAAGACTATCCGATTGAATCTTATTAGGATCCGTTCCGAATCTCACAGTATCCAGTCTGGTGTCATCATAAAAACTCAGGTTGTTCGCTTGTTGGAACGTGGCGATGTAGTTGTTCACATTGGTGAATTTGTCGAAATTGACAATATCAGTCGCATAGAAACCAGCCCCCGCAAACGTTTGGAACATGCTGACGGAAAGGTTATTCTCCTTCTCAGAGAACTTCAAGGAATGTATCGTGCTACCGAAAAAGGTCTGAGTCAAATCCGAGATTTTCGTAAAAGAGGAGAGGTCAAGGGAGTCGAGCCCCGTTCCCGTAAACGCTTGGGCGAAATTCACCTCGTTGTCATTCTCCTTATCAGAGAAGAGAATCCTATCCACAGCGCTGGATTCAAAAGCGCCGAACATATCGGTAATGTTCGTAAACATACTCAAATCGATTTGGGTCAACGAAGGGGTAGCCGCAAAAGCGAGGGAGAGGGAGACTGGATCATCATATTCCGCGATCGGCAATTTAATCTCACTAAGGTTTGAGAAACTACAGAAGAGAGAATCCAGCGATGAGATGCCAGTAAAAGTAGCCCCACTCAAATCGGCGGACCATAATTTGGAATTATCATTAGCACAAATACCATTCGCTTTCAGCGCTTTTTTGATGACCGAAAGAGAAGAATCATTCAACGAACCATAGACGCGGATAGTGCGGTAAGAAGTTAAACAGCCATCAGACAAGCTATCCAACGGGAAAGCCTCCACAAACGTCAGAGAATCGTCCTCATATTGTTTTTGCGCCAAAACATAGGTACCCTCCAATGGTTTCAAATAAATCGGGGTGGACCATCGATAATCATCCATGGCATCATTTTTCAAACCCACACACACATATAGGCTCTGCTCCAACAATTCGTCAGAAAGAGTCTTGACAATGGTATCTCCTCCACCAAGCGTACACTTCCAAGCCGTGTCTTGCGACACCACATATAGCGGCATATATTGATACGAGATGGAATCCGCCGAATAAATCTCAGCGAAGGTCTCATCGATCGGCAGAACAAAATTAGACGAGAAGTGTTGAACCTCTTTCAATGCGGTGACCGTATCAGGAAGGTATATCAAGGCATGACAATTGGCAAACGGACCTCCATAAGATGTGACTTCATCAAGATTGGTTCCGAACCTCAAGGTATCCAACGCCAGGCAATCCTCGAACGTGGAGAACATGTGGTCCATGTTTGTGAAGGAAGTCAACCCCTCTATTTTTCTTAACTTTTTGCAACCCTTGAAGGTTTGATACATATCGATTCTCAAGTCGTTCCTTTCAGCGGAGAAAGAGAGCGATTCGAGTTCACGACATCCTAAAAAGGCATTAAACATATCGGTAATCACTCCTAAGTTCTCCAAATTCTCCAAATGAGTAAGCGAGAGGCAACCGTTGAAAGCATTTTTCAAGCTCACATGAGAAGTGTCTTTGGTTGCGGGGAAGGAGACACTCACCAAATCGTAGTTAGAGGAGAAACAGTTCTCAAGACTTGTGATGGAGGTCAGGTTAGACATATCGAGTTCAACCAATTCAGCGTTACAGAAAGCGTCCTTCAAGTTATAACGCAGGTTCTGATTCTGAGGGAAATAGAACTCTTTCACACGTTTCGTGGCCATCGGGTAAACCTCCCATTCATTCTCCATGGAGAAGTCCGTCTCGGAGAAATCTATAATCCTATAACTATTATTTTTCATATGAGCCTTCAACTCGTTGAAAAGCGAATCGTCCAAAAGGCCGCCGACTTTGATTTTATAAGGATAATTATTGCTGCTATTGGTTTTGATTTTCAGGCGTGAAATAGTATCCACCTTAGCGATATAGAGATCCCCATAAGAGGTGGTCATGTAAGCGAAAGCCTCCTCTTTCAAAGAGCAGGAATCACTCCATGCGAAATCCTCCATGGTCTCGTTCTTCACACCCATCCACAAGAAATCAGAAGCGTTTTTTTCGGTGATATCCGAGAAATTCACCAGCACAGACTCGGAGAAGCTCTTCCCCACCCGCCATGCCGTATCCTGAACCAACGCGCATTTCGGCGTCCATGACATGCCAATATTCACAGTGCGTCCATTAGACAACGTAGAGAAGGAAGAAGACGCTTCGATAGGCATAACGAATTTATTCGAATAATCTTCTTGCCACACCTTCGAAATAGTTGTCATGGCAGGATTCGGGTAAATAATAGCCGGGCAATTGTCGAATGCGCCAGAATATTTCCAGCAATCACTGGTAAAGCTGCACAACCTTATTTCTTGAAGATTGACGCAACCCGAGAAAGCGTTGCCGAACTCATTGACATTATGGATCTTATCAAAATTAACGACCGAACGGAGCGAGGTGCAACCATAGAAGACCTCGTTAAAACGTCCGTCAAATATGTCTGGCGTGTTATTCTCGTTTTCCGAAAAGACGACCTCCTCCAAAGAGACGCAATTCTTAAAGGTGGCCTCCATCTTGTAAATCTTGTCATAATATTCCAGATTGACCACCTTTTTCAAGGAAGCGCAACCACTGAACATTTTATCCAAATAACATTTTAGAGACGGACTAAATGCCGGGAATCGGAATTCCTGAAGCGAAGTCATATCATAACAGAGATCGGAAAATTCTATTCGGTCGAAAGGTTCCCCGGTAAGCTCCGTCACGCCACTTAAATCGATGGTCAAGATGTTTTTATTGTCCTTGATCATCGTCCTCAAATAATCCATCATGTCATTGCCGAAATCACCTTCGACAGAAAACGAGTCACACGTGGATAATTCAGGAACAGGTTCTTCCATTTTCAGCGCATCCACATAAGCAGACATTTTCCCTTCATTATAAACCTTTAACGTCTCTCCCATCATCACACCCGAGAAGAGGGAGGAGAATAACAACAAAAATATCCTACGCATACCGTCCTTATTTTTAGTGAAAAAAAGCCCTATCATTGACGATGCAAAGATAGGACTTTTTTTATTTCTTACAGATATGTTATTTCTTAACGATCTTCACCGTCTTACAATAGTCGTCGGCGGAGATTTGCAAACAGTAGACGCCGCCAGGCAAATCACCCACGACGCGTTCGAAGTGATGGTCGTCAGCCTCAACATCAAATAAGACGGCACCATTCACAGAATAGAGTCTCACACTTTTCAAAAGATTCTCCGAATCCACCGACAAGACATCTCCGTTCAAAGAATAAGCGAGCGCAGGCTCCTTGCGGGTTTTCTCATCGGAAGTCAGTTCGCCGAAGTGATCCTCCAACTGTTGTCTTACGATTTCAGGACGCTTCAAGGCGAATTCAAGTAAAGGAGCGGCACTCTCTCGAGAAGATTTACCGGAAGAAGCGCAATACTCATCCTTCACCAAAACGATGATGCTATCGAACACCGCCTTAATATTCTCCTCGGAGAAGGTGGTATTCAGTTGTTCCAAATATCTATAATAGAATTTCTTCTTGAACTCCTTGTTCATGCTCAAGCGGGTGAATATGACAGTCATCCAATCCTTACTATTTCCCCACTCCACCTTATCCTTCTTACGGCACCAATTGTACATATCCACCTCAGGCTTCACCAACCACTCATATGAGTTTAGTCCGAAGCCGAAATCCGTATCATAGAGAATCCAGCGGAACTTTTCGCCCGCCTTACGCTTCCTCCAGACCTTCGTGTTATTGCCCGGCCAATCCATGTTGCATATAAACTGTTGGAAAATCTGGTAGTCGATATACTCGTCCATATCCATCCGTTCACAAGCGCCCGCAAAGAACTCGTCACTTTCAGGATTGGTATTGCTGAGATAATTGACCAACTCGTCGTAAGCCTCCCTATCGCCTTTCGACACATTTATTCCTTTTTGGTCGGAGAAGGAAATCAGATCCACCTTATCCTCGTCCACGCCATAGTTTGAAACGATATAGTCGACATTCGTACGTTCGTTGAGGTTCATCATGTGTTTGTATTTACCATTCAAGTAAAAAGCGACAGGTTGATAAGCCTGATAATCGATATTCATATTGATGGCGAAAGTCTGGTAAAGTCCGTCACGGAAAGGCGCATGGTCATAAGCGGTACCGCCATTACGCAGATGCAAAGTTTTATGCGCCACCTCTGGTTTGGAATTAAAGAAAATATAGTCGAAACGGTTGGCGCCCGTCTTCTTAGAAGTCTTCAAAGCCAACGATTTCACGCTCTCCATGATGGAACATCCACCCACCGTAGAAGCCTCCACCTCTTGGGAAACCACCTGCTTCCCATCCACAAAATACTCGAAATTCACAGGACGTTGCCAATCACGATTGAAATTTCCATACTGGACACAATCCTTCTCACCCTCCGCGCCATTCGATCCGGTGACATAGATACCGATTTTATCATCCTTAAAATATGCTTCATCGCAATTCAAGGCGACAATCGGCACAGTAAAGCCGTTGCATTTGGAATGGGCATCATCCATATAGATGTAGGAAGAGGTGGAGATAGGACCTGGCAGAAGGTCTGTTCTATAAGCCCTCGCGCGCACCGCCGTATTGGACGATATTTTTATCGTATCGGTATAAAGTTTACCCGTCTCCTCATCAGGATCCTTTCCATCGGTCGTATAGTAAATCTTCGCATCCTTCGTGGTGCACTTTAGCGTCAGTTTAAACGCTTTGCTCTTGACGCCGCCCTGCTCGCTAAAGAGGATCTCGTCGCACCTCGAATCATCAGAAAGGTCCTCGTAAGCGGTGGTGTTCTCCGCTTTCATGGAAGGACGCATATAACCCGCACCGTCGCCATATCTACCGTAGGAGATATGGGCGGTCATCGGACCGTACGCTAGGGAGTCGATCAAGTCACCATTCTTGGAGATTAAGACATAACCACCGTCAGGATCCAATTTATAAGGCACATGACCCGCCTTGGAAGAGTGTTCATCGCACCAAAAAGTAGTGAGAGACCCGGTCCACTTAGGATTCTCCGTAACTTCCCACTCCCACTTGAAACTATATTTCCCTTTTTTCTTCAGATTATAATGGGTGATGACACATCCCTTCAGTTTCTGGGAAACAGACGACAAACTCTTCAGTTCAAGAAAGCCGGAGAAGTTATAGTAATCCATATCCATCACGGTGGAGAGATTGCAAGGCATCACCTCGTTGATTCGCACCTCGGGGATAAAGTTCGGGTCATCCTTGAATACCGCCGTAAGCTCCATGCTCGTCTTCAGCTTCGTGAATACGATATGTTTCTCTTCGGAATACTTCTCACCGTCCTTTTCCCAATGGGAGAAGACGTAACCTTTGTACGGAACCGCCTCGATCCAAGCTGTATCGAGTTGCGTGCATGAGAGCACATTCTTGCTGGAGAGGATGGAACCCGCCCCCTCCTCGTTCACCTTAGTCTTTATCTTATGCGGTTTGAAAGCGAAAACCGCCTCGACGGTCAGGTTGGAAGTGACCGTCAACACCAGCACACTCTCCGAAGAGACCTCCTTCCCGTTCACGATCCAGCGTTCCAAAATCTTATCTTCGCCAGGGTTCGACTCATAGCGGAGTTCGTCGCCATGTTTGAAAGTACTATGGTTTTTCGTCACCGTACCATCGCCGGTAACCTTCAAGGTAATCGTATAAGTAGGGATGGTGTCGAAGATAGCATCAATCACCAATGCGGAAGTAACCTTCGGGATAACCAATTTTTTCTCTCTGGAATACTCTTCGCCGTCCACCAGCCACCGCAAAAGGCAATATCCTTCATTGCTATGCGCCTTGTATATCAGCGTATCGCCTTCGTAGAACGTGGAATGGTTCTTCTCCACATAACCGAAATCATCATTATTGACATTCAAGGTGACCTTATAGCCGACGAGCGCCTCGAAGACCGGCTCCACCACATAAGCGCTAGTTACGCCATAGATCTTCAGTTTAGCTTCCTTCGTATACTCTTCACCGTCCACCAGCCAATAGAGAAATTTATAGCCTCTGTTTGCGGTCGCCACATAGCGCAGCGTATCGCCCTCCTTGAAGGAAGAGTAGTTCTTCTCCACCGTCCCCCCCTCACTCTCCTTCAGTGTGACTTTATAAGTAGGAATCAGTTCAAACACCGCCTCCACCGTATAGGAGGAAGTAACCCCATAGATTTTCAGTTTCTTTTCCGTCGTGTACTCCTCACCGTCCACCAGCCAATGCACGAAGCGGTAGCCCTCATTGGGGGTCGCCGTGTAACTCAGCGTGTCGCCTTCGTTAAACGTGGTGTGGTTTTTCTCCACCGTTCCGCCCTCGCTCTCCTTCAAGGTGACTTTGTAGGTAGAGATAAGTTCAAAGACAGGCTCCACCACATGATCCGAAGTGACGCCATAGATATGCAACTTGTTCTCCGGTTCATACACCACTTCACCATCCACCAGCCAATGGACAAAACGGTAGCCGTCGTAAGCCTTCGCCTGATAACGAAGCGTGTCGCCCTTCTTAAACTCGGTGCCGTTCTTAGCCACTGATCCGCCCTCATTCTCTTTTATAGTGATTTTGTAAGTGGTATCAGCAACCGTCTCACCCTCAGGTGCGGAAAAAAAAGATTGTTCCCCTGCAGAAGCGGAGAGAGGAAACATCATATAAACAAACAAGAGGACAAGCCTCATCATATGGACACATATATTCTTCATGGCACTAAACCCCAATTGTACGAAATAACACATACACAATAATTTCATAAAGATATGAATTTATTTCTCATTCCGCACACTCCTACCAATAAAAAATTTTGGGAATCATGATTTTAACGGGACTTTCTTGTCTTAACGATTGGAGCGAAATTTCAGCAGTATCATACTCACGCAAAGAGTCCATACCCTTTAATCAAATCCTCATTATATTAGTTAAACATTTCCAGAAATCCCTTATTCAATCTCCTCCAGTACCTTCAGTTCGAACCCTTTGTAGACCTGGACTATCTTATGCAGGGTGGTGTGACCGATGGTCTCACGCACCTGTGGCGTTTGGGCGTAATTGTTAATCTGTTCTATCGCCGCCGCACGTTTCGCCTCCACTTCACTGTCCGGTTCACTGCTCTTCACGTATTTGAACTCCACAATGTAGGAGTGCTGCAACTCCGGATAGTTGACAAGACGGGGCTGCAGGTAGACGTCAGAATAACCCGTAGCTGTGTCGTTCTCCGACACGGGCAGATAAAGCGGATTCTGCAATGTCATCGCGAAGGTGAAACCATGGACATAATATTCACCCTTTATCTTGTCTCGCTGCGACGAATAGCTCATGATTGCATCCGCGATAGCCTGAAAATAGGGACGCCAGTTGCCATTCAGTGCCATGTCGACACCCAACTCGTCCTTTTTGTAGTAGTCGAGACGCAAATCCACCTCGTCGTATGTCCTTACCAGATAATCAAACATCTGTTCCCTCACCACCTGGTTCGGTATCTTGAAAATCAGTTTGTTGAGAAACGTTCCCTCTACAGTCAACAGACCAAAATAATACAACAGACTGATGAAATTGTTTCGGTCGCATATGTTCTTTGCCGGGAAATTATCATTCAGTTCGGATGTTATTCTGCCCTCCTTGACGATCTCCTGTATGACAGACGTTTGCATGTCGTGATCTTTCCTTACCAGCATCATCAGTTTCTTGTAGTCGATGCGGATGTTGGCATCCAGCATATCGGTTGGAATCTGACACTCATATCCTATATAGGCATTGACGAAATAGAAAACCATGTCACTATTATATAGGGTCTCTCTTCCTAAAGATTTTTTTGAGAAGCAATAATTGTCATACCAAGGTTTGATGATGTCGATCAGTTCGTCCGTCGTGTGGTTGAACGGATGGAACTGGCGGTAGTAGTCGAGGATGGCGCGCACCTCCACTTCGGTGAAACCCATCATCTCGTTGAAGGCGGCATAGCTTGTGTAGTTGAAGTTGATGTTGAAGCCCGAGGTGAGGTCATCGAGCGTCACTGGGCTGACACCCGTGATGAAGATTTTCTTCAAACACGTACTTGTCGCCGACTTCAACGCTGCAAAGAAAGTACGATAGAAGCCATCCTGATGAGTGATACTTTCATATTTGCAAAGTGCAGAAACATCGCTCAGCACCTTGTTGGTGAAGTTGTCGTACTCATCAATAAGGAGATAAACATTTATTCCGTTCAATGCACATTTTGAAAACAATTCATTCATATTGGCAGCCGCATTACCATTAACAATCATATTTTCAAGAATGTCCGATGGTAATAAACTCTTGTACTGTGTACAGAATTTAGAAATGGCGGTGTAACAATTTATATTGAACGACTCTTCACACTCATCAAGATTTGACGACACACATGAGAAATCCAGCCTCATCACCGCATAACTATTTCGTTGTTCCGTGGGATGCTGACCGATCCAGAGGTCACCAAAGAGGGCATCGAACTTTTCCTTTCGGTTTATGTCATAATAGTTCTCCAGCATGGAGAGGAAGAGGCTCTTGCCGAAACGGCGCGGACGGATGAAGAAAAAGAAGCGGACAGCCTGCTCCACTTCAGCGATATACCTTGTTTTGTCAACATAGTAGTAACACATGAATTTAAACACCAAAAGAACAAGGGTGCCTTCACAAGCGACTTGGCTCTCGAGAAGCTAGTCTATCTGGCATATCGTAACATCCGAAAGAAATGAACCATGTCAATCGCAAACTAGAGGCAATTCACACAACAATTAGCAATCAGAGTTGGAGACAGCTTCAAATTACTGAAATATTGTAATGACGTTTTCGGAACGTCCTTCGAGGTCTCGAACATCTCGAAAACGTTGCCATGTCTATACGACAAGCAAGGCTTGACACAGTTCAATTTACAGAACCCTTATTTAAAAAAATCCAATGTGTTTCTCTTCATATAACCTAAATGAGAATTCCCTTGCGCGTCAATATATTCGACCTTTAAAAATTCCCCATCAAGATTTTTGACGGTAACAACTTCATCCCTTGGAACTTTCACATTGGTATTATGATGTTTTTCATTGAGCAACACACTATTCGTCTTTACCCTGCAAATATCATAATTGAGAAACTCTCTTGCGTAGTTATGGTGATCCAAAACACTTTCATTATACAACACTCGCTTTGCATGCAATGGTAAATCCGCTATTCTATGGCACAAATTGTATATAAATTCTAACGAATTTTCAATTTCATCAATACGAATTTCTTCCCATACATCACACGTACTTGATCCTTCCAAAACAAGAGCAAAATACTTGCCACAATTCATCAAACTATCACAATTAGAAAAATCCGACGAAAAACCGAACAAATGGCAACCGATTCTTCTATTATGTCGGCAATAACCACATGATTCAAGTTCATTAGCGTTAATACATAGGAATTTGTCACCTTGAAAAATGTAATACTCATCACGCGAGGTGTGAGGAGGCCTAATATCATATTCAAAAGACCATAGTCCCTGAATTTCATCACGACACGTAGCGTTGCAATATGTGAAACACATTAAACACATAATAAATGCACAAATCTTATTACTCCAAAATTTCATAACCCTTTTTTGCATATTTTTTTCTATTATCAATAGAACCATTCCCATCTTTGCTTCCATTAACATAAAAAGTTATATTTTCAATATTGCCTTCATTATAATTATCGCCTAAAAAATTGTTTAAATTTAATTAAAAACTAATTTGAGAGACCTGAAAAATTTCCCTCTAAACACATTTAAAATATTGATTATCAGTTTGATAAGTGGATAAAAATTCGT
>CALCUH010000022.1 GCA_937907165.1 uncultured Bacteroidales bacterium
GGAATTATCAGCCACCCTAAATGCGGTCATGTTGATGCCAGCGCCACCTAATATCTCAGCCACGTGATTCAATCGGCCCGTCTTGTTCTCCAAGAAAACGGACAATTGTTTCACTATCATATTATCGCAAGTTTCCATACCTAATTAATTTTTAAATACACGTTTATCAAGCACACGCTTTACTTTACCTTCACTACGTTCGATGGAGCGTGGTTCCACCAATTTTATGTCCGGCATGATACCGATCACATTCTGGATCTTATGGGTGATGGACTTCTTCAAGTCCAACATACTCTTCATATCATCCTTATAATATTCAGGCTTCACCTCAACCTGCACCTCGAACGTATCGGTATTGTTCACACGGTCGACGGTGATGAAGAAATGAGGCTCGAACTCCTTGGCCTCGCAAAGCACAGACTCAATTTGAGAAGGGAATACATTGACACCCCTTACGATGAGCATATCGTCACATCGTCCCATAATCTTATCCATACGCACCAAAGTACGTCCGCACTTACATCTGTCATAATGCAGAGCGGTAAGGTCATGCGTGCGGAAACGGATCATAGGCATACCCTCTTTAGTGAGCGTCGTGAAGACCAACTCGCCCGTCTCGCCCTCCGGCAACGGCTCGCCCGTCTCGGGATCCACAATCTCAGGGAAGAAGTGGTCCTCGTTCAAGTGGGTACCATGCTGGCACTCGCACTCGAATCCGACGCCAGGTCCCATCACCTCGGTCAAACCGTAAATATCATAAGCTTTAATACCTAATTTCTCCTCGATCTGGTGACGCATCTCCTCGGTCCAAGGCTCTGCGCCGAACACTCCGACGCGCAATTGGAAATCGCTTCTCGGGAAACCGGAAGCCTCAAGCGCCTCGGCCAAATACAATGCGTAAGAAGGCGTACAAGAGAGTGCTTTCGTGCCAAGGTCACGCATCATCATGATTTGCTTCTGCGTGTTTCCGCTGGAGATAGGGACAACCGTACCGCCGATATTCTCGACGGCTGCATGAACACCCAAGCCTCCCGTGAACAATCCGTAACCGTATGCGACCTGGACCGTGTCATTCTTTCCCAACCCGAAAGCGGTCAAGCAACGGGCACCCGCCTCTTTCCAAACGGAAAGGTCGTTACGGGTCAATCCGACTACGATTGGTTTTCCTGTGGTTCCGGAAGATGCGTGGATACGCACAATCTCCGACATCGGGGAGGAAAGCAAACCAAACGGATAATAATCGCGCAAATCCTGTTTGGAGGTAAACGGCAACTTCACGATATCCTCGATTCCGTTGATGTCGTCCGGGGATACGCCAGCCTCCTGCATACGTTTGCGATATGGCTCACAATTATGATATACTCTTTCGACTACTCTTTTCAGACGGACACTCTGCAGCTGTTTCAAACTCTGCCGGTCCATACATTCTACCGTCTCATTCCAAATCATCTCTTATACATAAATTCTTGTTACGCTCTGCAAAATTAATACCAAATTCTAAATAATCACTAAAAAAATCATCACAAACGCATTCCATTTTCTAAAAAATAATAATTAGCGTAAGCCAAGACCTCCGTCTCGCTTTTTTTGCTTAATTTTGCGACAAATATTTACCTTTTAGGAATAGTATTTTGTTAAATATTTGATTTTAAGGAATATAACATACATTATGAGCGACCAACGTTACAATCTTCGTGGAGTGTCCGCCAGCAAGGAGGATGTCCATAACGCGATTAAGAACATCGACAAAGGCATTTTCCCGAAAGCCTTCTGTAAGATCATCCCTGATATCTTAGGCGGTGACCCTGAGTATTGCAACATCATGCATGCGGATGGCGCAGGAACAAAATCTTCCCTCGCTTACCTCTATTGGAAAGAGACGGGCGACCTCTCCGTTTGGAAAGGCATCGCGCAGGACGCGTTGATCATGAACATCGACGACCTCCTTTGTGTGGGCGCAACCGATAACATCCTCGTCTCCTCCACCATCGGAAGAAACAAACTTTTGGTGCCGGGCGAAGTGATTTCAGCCATCATCAACGGAACGGACGAGCTTCTCGCCGAGCTTCGTGAAATGGGCGTGGGCGTATACGCTACGGGTGGTGAGACGGCTGACGTGGGCGACTTGGTGCGCACCATCATCGTGGACAGTACCGTCACTTGCCGTATGAAACGCTCGGACGTGATCAACAACGCTAATATCCAAGCGGGCGACGTGATCGTCGGTCTGGCTTCCTACGGACAAGCCACCTACGAAAAAGAGTATAACGGCGGTATGGGCAGCAACGGTTTGACCTCCGCCCGCCACGATGTCTTCGCTAAATATTTGGCTAAGAAATATCCTGAAAGCTTCGATGCGGCTGTGCCTGACGAGTTGGTTTACTCTGGCAAACTTAAATTGACGGACGCTGTGGAGAATTGCCCTGTCAACGCAGGTAAGATGGTGCTTTCCCCTACCCGCACCTATGCGCCGGTTGTCAAGAAGTTGTTGGACGAGTTGAGACCATCCATCCACGGTATGATCCACTGCTCGGGCGGCGCGCAGACCAAAGTGCTCCACTTCGTAGAGAACGTGAAGATCACGAAAAACAATATGTTCCCGGTTCCTCCTTTGTTCAAGACCATTCAAGAGCAATCCGGCACAGACTGGCAGGAGATGTACAAGGTATTCAACATGGGACACCGCTTCGAGGTTTATTTGCCGAAGGAGAAGGCGGACGATGTCATCCGCATCTCGAAATCGTTCGGCATCGACGCGCAAATCGTCGTTTTCGTGGAGAAATCCGACAAGACGCAACTCGTCATCGACAGCGAGTTCGGGCATTTCGAGTATTGATTGTTGTAGAAATTAATTCATTGTGCATAAGGTGCGTTTCGGTGGAAGCGCACCTTTTTTGTTAAAAAAGCGACGAAACTATTTGCAAAGGTATGTAGTCCCTCTTTTTCGCTTATAGCTTCCATTACAATTCTTTCCAATATTTTAAAGATTGGAAAGAATTGTATAAAAAAAAGCCCAAGCATCGTCCCGAAAATTGCCAGCATTTCACAATCACATTTCTTGTTGATAATACACTTTGTAGAACTTGCCTCTTGCGTCCTTACCCTGCTCTACGTTCTTGCGGTTGCCGTCGATGATGATTTGGATTTTCTGGTCCAAACGGATTACGCGCTTGTAGCCAGCAATATCAAGCACCGAAAAGAACCATTGGCTCTTTTCCTCGTCCCAGATGGCCCGCACTTCGTGGTCGTTGTAAAAGCGGATGGAGGTTTTCATTTCAATTTACAATTTATAATGTACAATAGTCTGCTTCGCAAAAATAATGATTTATTCATTTCCTCGGGCGTGCGCAACTCCCAGCCCATCCGGCTGAGCCATTGCGTCACTTGTTGCTCTACGGGTTTCAGTTCGGAAAGTTTGGACATAATATTGAGGAATATTTGTGCTGTTTTTTGTTTGACAATATTATCAACATGCTTTAATAATAGCATCTTTCAAATCACTTAATCGTTCCAAATTGCAGGTTTTAGCAAATTGGAATTTCCATGATTCTTTAGGTAATTGTATTTTCCCACCACCAATTTTATTAATTATGTGTGAAAATAATGGAACTAGATAATCTTTTCCAGATACAATAGTTAATAAAGTTTCTTCTGAAAAATTAAATTTTTGTCGTCGTTTTTGAGTCAAAAGATCAATTTCTTCTTCTGAATATCCAGAACTTATCAACTCCTTTTTTATTCCATCTAATCTGTTATTAATTTTCCCTTCATCAACCGAAGTCTTTTCATTATTGCAAAAACTATCAAAATGCCATAGTTGAAATTTTTTGCTGAGCTCAACTTGTATTGAAAATAAAAAGAATAAATTTATCAAAGCAAGGTTTGATTGAAGAGTTTGATTGAAATTTACTTTAGTTCTAATTTCTTCTTGTGTAAATCTCCCACCATTTAAATCATATGCTGCATTGCAAATTGCATCTTCACATACCACATAATTCTCTATACAATAAGCCTTTAATCTAAAAAGATGATTGATAGGTTCCTCTTCTTGATATTGCAAATAAATATCACCATCTACGATGTATATTTTGGGACGAGAATTATCTGTATCTGCTTTACATAATTTAATAACATTCTCTTTATTTCCTAAAGGAGTAACGTCATTGATTTCAATGTCAGTATCATATGTAAGCCTCTTTAGAAGATTAACATAAAACTCTTTATCTTCAATTTTATCTTCAGTGTATACATCTAATGTATTTCGATATTGTTTAAAAACCGCTGAAACTTGTTTTTGCTCCGTATTGAATTCCAAATCCATGGCCTTAGTTCTTTTTAGATAGATCAACACAATATTGTTTTCTTTCATTCTTAGCAATAATTGCTGGAGCATGTGTGGCCATAATAAATTGAGTGTCTGGATTCGCTTGTAATAATGCATCAACGAACTTTTCTTGCCATGCAATGTGTAAAGACAATTCAGGTTCATCAATAATAAAAATAGGGGCTGTATTAGGTGTGATTTTTTTATGGAAAGCAACATGAGCAAAGATAATAAGTAGCTGCTTTTCACCAGAAGATAATTCATAAATTGAATTTGTTTTTTTAGACCCTTCAATCATTATTTTTATATCTCCATTTTCTGCAACTTTAATGTTCTTATTTGCTTCGCAGAAAAAAGAATTTACACTATCAACAAATCTCGTAAAAGGTTCTTTTAATTTTTGTATGCTTTGAGCATATTCATTAGCATACTTGATTGTGCTATCGACTCTCTCCAATTGTATTGAGTTGACAATCCAATTCAATAATGCCAGATAGTATTCCTCATTCGGTTGTTTTTTATCGTCAATTGAAGAAGTTTTTGACAGAATACTCAAGGTGTTTGAAATACTATCAAAAAAATCATCGAATGAATCCTTCAAATCAGTCATACCCAACAACTCAATTGCACTATTCAATTCATCTCTTTTGCTATTTAACAACTGCAATTCTTGTCTGTAATCAATGCTTGCAGAAGAATGAGGTTGTGATATTTTTAATGACTCTTCAAAGACTTTTTTTCTGAATCGCTCCGAAAGACTATATTGGCTACTTGTATTTTGTCTTGTCTTATTATAAAATAGTTCTTGAATATCATTCAATGCTTTATCAACTACATCAAAAAGAAAATCAATATTAAACGGTTCACGTCTGAAAAATCCAGTTTCTTTTTCTATTTGATTAAAAAAATTATCAAACACTCTTCTATTCAAGCCTAAAAATAAAGGAGTTCTTATTTTTTTGACCTGTTGAATAACTGGTAGCTCTTCAAAAGCTAATTGTTCTTGTCTAAATCTATCTACAAAAAAGTCTTTTGAATAACCATTTTTTCTAATGTTGATAATAGGAACGTTTCCTTCTTCTCCTTTATATTTAATTGTCATGGTTTGTGAAAACTTATCACAACATATAATAGAAGTTGAATCGTCAGATACATTTTTAATATGTATCTCGACATGTTTAAAATCTATTTGTACTAAATCAAAGTAAGAAGGAGTTATCAATGCTGAAATAAGTCTTAGCACTGTTGTCTTTCCGGATCCATTGATTCCTATTAAAAATGTCAAATCATCATTAAAAGAAATGTCGAAGTTCATATAACCTCTAATCTCTGTTCCTATAAATTTACTAATTTTCATAATGTTATATTTTTAATGCCATTAATATATCTTTTCCCTTATTTTACCCTCACTCTCCCCGCCATCAGCTGCTGCATCAGCGACTTCTTGAGAAACTGAGTACGGTTATTTATTTGTTTTACTTCTAGTTTGTCTTTTATTGTCTTTTCAATTATTTACCTATTCTTTCCACATACCTTTTCAGCATCTCCATTTCCTTGCGCTTCATATAGTTTTCCATGAAAACATAGTCCGGCTCACCTTCCGAATTTATGGGAAGCATAATATATTGACGTTTCAGTCTTCCTGTTCCCATTTTCAAGCCATATCCATATTTTTCTTTTTGCTGTGTAATGGCCAATGAAATAAAAATTGAAGCGTACTTATTCTGAACTCGTGGACGCAGTTTTCTTGTGTCGTTTCCATATAATGCTTTGTATGGATGATAGAACGCATAACCTACAGAGCCATTTCTGTTTACCGAAATACAATCTTCTTCCAAGGTATCGTTGTTGTTACCAACAAAATATCCTATGCCATTTTGTTCTGCTGTCGCTGTAATGTAAGGTGTAATACCAAATGTCCTTTCAGTTTGGTAAATATCTTGCCCAGATTCTATTTCACATACCTTTTCAATAAAAAATGCTTTCCACTCTTTATCTTCCAAATTCCCAACATCTCCTAATTCTTCGATT
>CALCUH010000023.1 GCA_937907165.1 uncultured Bacteroidales bacterium
CCTGTAATGAAATCTCACATTTTCCCAAGAAGCTCTATTGAACTACTCAAGGAAACCCCAAGCACAATAACTTATCGTTCTCTTGAACCTATTGATAAAGTCTATCTTGAGGCTTTCATGGGAGATGAAGAATTATCCCTTAGATTCCGCGATAAACATAATAAGGACGAATTCAGTGTCACCACTTCCAAAAGAAACGGAAGAGAAGTAATAGTGATTAGAGATTGGTCTAATCCAGACGCGGGTTTCTTCGAATTTAGGCCGCTTGAAAAAACGCTGTCCTTCTACGATAAGCAATCTGGGTTCGTTATTGACTACAAAGGGTACATGAAAGTCACTAACGTTGATAAAACAACAAAGGCAGAAACAGTCACAGATCTTGGCTGCGTACTTAATTTCTAACAAAAAACCACCGCAAATCAGCAGTGGTTTTCATTTTTTGCCTTTTGATAATTAGTTATCGTACTCGTGAATCGCGTCGTCAAATTTATATATTGCTTCACTTTCGGCGTCTGTCAAAGGTCTTCTGGATGGTTTTCTCTCTTTAGTCGTTTCTTCCGTTGATGGCTCATCGATTGCCGTAGCTTTTTCGATGATGACCTTTTCATATGGGCGATCGCTTGAATCTTTGCGGACAGAGGCAATCTTGTCAACGACTTCCATACCTTCGACAACTCTTCCAAACGCAGCATATTGACCATCTAAGAAGTAATCGTCTTTGTCGCAGATGAAGAACTGTGATCCTGCGCTATCTGGGTGTCCAGATCTAGCCATAGAAATAACACCTCTTTCATGTGGAAGCATGTTCTTGACGCCGTTCATGCGAAATTCGCCTTTAATGTGATATCCAGGTCCACCTGTACCGTTTCCAAGAGGGCAGCCACCTTGAATCATGAATCCTTTGATGATTCTATGAAAGGTAAGCCCGTCATAAAAACCTTTGTTCACAAGTTGAACAAAGTTTGCACATGTTATTGGTGCGTTTTGATAGTTGAGTTCGATTTTGATTTCACCGAAATCTTTGACTTTGAGAATAATCATTTTGCATCTCCTAATTCGTAATTATTTTAACACGCGTACATATGTTGTTGCTTATTATTTGTTTTTCTTTTAGTGTATCGGTATGAAAAAACCATTAGACATCCTTACAAAAGCAAAATTAATTTATAGCGGCGAACTTCTCGCCTTCAGCATTTTATTCCTTGTTCTTGGAATTCTTATTCTCACAGGGGTTATCGGAGTAAGCGATACAAAAATCTTAATCCTTACTATTCTTACTCTCGTCGGTGGCCCTATCATGATTTTCAACTTTGTTCATTATTGTGTCTCAGAAAAGAAAAGAAAGAACAGCTCCCTTTTGGACATCTTATTCCTTCTTCCTGTCCCGCTTGTCATGATCCCTGTCGACATCTTAAGATTCTGCGGAATGATTCCAAACGAAGCTTACCCTTATATCATCGGTATTACGTTCCTTTATATTACTTTAGCGTATACGGTTGAGGCTATTTACCATTGGTTCGTTCCACTTCCTGTTCTCGTGGAAGCCGCAAAAGAAGAGGAAGAAGAAAAAACAAAGGAATCTTCTAATGAAGACAAAGTAATAGAAGAAAAAGAAGAGCCTAAAGAAGAATAAAAAAAGAGCTGGATTTGATTCCAGCTCTTTTGTTAAAGATTTATTAATAATTCTTAACTTCGAGTTCGAAGTATGCCTTTGGGTGTGCGCAGGTTGGGCAGATTTCAGGTGCCTGTTTACCAACGATGATATGACCACAATTGCGGCATTTCCAGACGACGACATCTTCTGAGATGAAGACTTTGCCTGATTTAACGTTCTCAAGAAGTTTCTTGTATCTTTCTTCGTGGTGCTTCTCAATTTGAGCAACTAATCTAAATTTTGCAGCGATCTCAGTGAATCCCTCTTCCTGAGCAATCTTTGCAAATGTTGGATACATGTCTGTCCATTCTTGATTCTCACCGTTAGCGGCCGCTTCAAGATTGGAGATTGTGTCTTTAATCGATCCACCTTCGAGATACTTGAACCACATTTTTGCGTGTTCTTTTTCGTTTTCTGCTGTTTCTAAGAAGAGAGCGGCAATCTGTTCGTAACCCTCTTTCTTTGCTTTTGATGCGAAGTAGGAATACTTGTTGCGGGCTTGTGATTCACCAGCAAAGGCTTCCATTAAACATTTTTCTGTTTTTGATCCTTTTAATTCCATTTGGATCCTCCTTTTTATAAAACACTTTTCAAAGTGAATTATTAAATTATTCGTTTTCTTGTTTTGGCGTGTGGTTAAAGATGAAACCCATCTTTTTAAAGTCTCTTATACCGAACACCATAGGAAGAACAGGTGCAAGTAAAGCGATGAGTTCCACTACCATAATCCATTCAAACTCGGCTCCTTCTACGAGTTTAACGATCATCTCGGTTATGTCAGAGAAGGCGGATAAAAGCATGCAGCCCATGCCAATTAATAGCATCCTTGACCAAACACGGAGGTTTTTCTTTAGCCTAAATAAAGCTAAGCAAAAAACCACCATCGCACCAAGAGGGAAGATAATTTGTAAAAGAGGAAGTATTATGCTTCTGCCAGAACCGACTATTACATCAACAATATTTGAAATAGAAGGAATAAGTAAGGCGATTGAGGCGATGACAAAGGCGAAATTATATGCAAACCTTTCCATTTTCACATCTACGTTTTTGTAGATGAAGAAAGCAAAGAACATAAGCAAGGCACCAAGTATTATCTCGGTGAATTCATTTATACATTCAACGGTGAAATCTAATTTTAGAAGAGGGTTTGTTGATATTTCTTTTGCCTCTATAGCGAAAAGCGCAATCAAAATAATGACTGCGGTAACGATATGGATTACATCGTAAAAGAAAAATCCAAGCTCGCTAAATTGACCATTTTCTTCATGTTTTTCCATAGAAAAATTTTAACTACTTTTACATAGTTTTTTAAAGTCTTTTTGTACAGTGTATGAACGTTTTTTGAATTAGATTTCGTTTTTACCCCTATAGGAAAGTGAACCAATTTTTCGAAAGGAGTATTTATGAAAGAATTTGGAACGAGAGATGGCGCATATTTCTATGTTGTTTATCCAAAAGGAGATTTTGACCCTGGCTACGAAGATGACAAAAAGGAAATCTTAAAAAGATGGGATGAACTTACGGAAATCGATGTAAAAGAAATAATGACAACATGTCTAGAAAACGAAAAACCGTATAAAGGCATCCCACAAGATGACAAAAGAGAAATTCTTGCCATCGTCATCGGAGATAGTAGCGGCAAAAGCGCATCATTTTTAAGAATTTTGCCTAGATTAAGCCCTGGAGGCAATGCCTAAAGAATAAATTCTTTATTTGCTCTATTCGTTTATTTAAAATATTTGTCATGGCAGATTTAATTTTATGTGATTGCTTTGGAGTCGTCCTCGATGAGGTTGCCGTCCCATGGTTCCATGAGCATTTTAAAGATCAAAAACAAGCGGACGAACTTAAGGCAAAATTCTTCGATAGAATTGACCTTGGAGATGTACCCCTTGAAGATGCGTTCATCGAAATGGAGAAAGAGCTTGGCTATGATCACGAAGAATTAGCAAAAGATTGGAATCGTCGTATCCGTTTAAGGGAAGACGTCTTATCTTACTTGGAGTCTTTAAGAGCAAAAGGAAACAAACTTGTTTTAGTTAGCAACGCAGGAAAGCCTTTCATGTATGGAATCGTCGATATGTTTGATTTTAAATCAAATTTCGACAAGATTTTCTTATCTTGCGATTACAGAATGGCTAAACCTGATCCAAGGTTCTATAGGCTCGCCTTAGATGCTTATGATGAAAAATTCGAGCATATCTACATGATCGATGACAATCCAAAAAATTTGGCTCCATTGGAAGCTCTTGGAGTTCAAGGAATTCTCTATACAGATTTGGAGTCTTTAAAAAAGGCTCTTAAATAAATTTGACACGCAATTCACAACGTGAAAGCCTGTGATATAATTTAGTTATGAAAACCATTAATGTTGCAATCCTCACTGACGGATGGAACCGCTTCGCGACAATGTCATCATTAGAGGGCATGTTCGATAGAGCAAAAGAACGCGGTATAAGTCTTTTTATTACCCAATTTGCTTCCTTTGGTGAATGGTGTCGTGAAGACGCATTCAACGCTGGCGAATATTCAGTCTTCAGCATTACGGATTATCGCGACTTCGACGTCGTGCTTTTAGATGTGTCCGATATGTCTCCAAAGGATGTTGATAATCGTATTCTTCCAATCGTTAGAAAATTGACCGTACCGGTACTTGCTATCGACAGTAAGTTTGCAGGCATTAAGTCTTTTGGTCAGAACAACCACAAATCCATCTCAGAAATGATGGATCACTTATATAACAATCACGGAATTAGAAGTTTTGCATTCTTTGGTGGACCTTCTTCAAACTACGAGGCATCAGTTAGAGCTCAGGCCTATACTGATTCCTTAATACGTTTCCATCTCAATTCATACGAGAACCCTTTCTATCCAGGAAACTTCCAATATGACTCCGGCGTCACAAACATGAAGAAGCTTCTCAAAGAAAGAGGCAAACTCCCTCAGGCTATCGTGTGCGCTAACGACGCAATC
>CALCUH010000024.1 GCA_937907165.1 uncultured Bacteroidales bacterium
TTCAGGCCGGCCGTGAGTTGCGCGTGATTGTAGGTGCAGACAAGATTGACGATGCTCAGACCGAGCTGTTGAGCGGTGAGATTGCCAAAAAGATTCAGGATGAGATGACTTATCCGGGTCAGGTGAAGATCACGGTCATCCGTGAGACGAGGGCGGTAAGTTTCGCTAAATAATCTATCGGTGGGGAAATGTCGGTTTTACGGCATTCCCCGCCGTTTTTTTTGTTTTCCCCTGTCGTTTGTCTTTATTTATGCATGTGTATCTTCACGTCCATTCGTTCGTAATCGTTATTTTTCTCAGACACTTATCTGCTAACCCACAAAGGTTTCTTTAACTCTTAATTCTTAACTCTTAATTCTTAACTCTTATGTTGTCGAGCATATTGTGGATTCTTTTGGGTTTTCTCCTCTTGATCAAAGGCGGTGATTATCTTGTGGACGGTTCCGTGGCGATCGCGCGTCGGGCGAAACTGAGTTCGATGGTAATTGGTATGACGGTGGTCGGCTTCGGCACTTCGGCGCCGGAATTGCTGGTGAGCACCAACGCTGCGTTGGTGGGCAGTTCAGGCATTGCAGTGGGTAATGTGGTAGGTTCCAACATCGCCAATATAGCATTGATTCTTGGCGTCACTGCGTTGTTCGTTGTTTGTCGGACGGATAGTAAAACACTGAAAATAGATATGCCGTTCATGGTGCTCGCTTCCGTCTTGCTGGCGGCGGTGGGTATGACAGGCACTATAAGTAGAGTTGCCGGCATCGTGGGAATCTTGATGCTCGTCGCTTTTATCGTGTGGCAAATCCGTTCTTCCCGCAAAGATGCGTTGACGCAGAAGGAAGAGAATCCGCAGGAAAAGGCACCCATGGCGGTTGGTCTTGCCATTCCGGTGGTGATTATCTCTATCGTGGCGATGGTTTTCGGTGCGAGATTTTTGGTGAACGGTGCCCGTGAAATCGCTTTCTCCTTAGGTGTTTCCGAACGTGTCATCGGCTTGACGGTCGTGGCGGTGGGCACAAGTTTGCCTGAACTCTTTGCTTCTGTGATTTCCGCAAGGAGAGGGGAGACCGATATGGCGATAGGCAACATCATAGGAAGCGTTTCGTTCAATGTCTTGTGCGTAGTCGGTGTGAGTGCGGCCATCTCTCCGATTCATGGCTCCGATCAAGGTTTCATGATTGATTATATGCTGATGGTTCTCCTCGCATTCCTCTTGTGGCTCTTCCTTGCCACGAAAAAGACGCTCGAGCGTTGGGAGGGTGGCGTTTTGCTCGCTATCTACATCGCTTATATCGTCTACATGGTGCTCGAATCGAAACCGTTTTAACCATAGGATAGGGCGTAAGCCCTATTTTTTCCCGTTTTTTTGTTTTAATTCTTCATTCGTGATTGAATGTTCGTTGTGCATGCGCTTGCCGTCCCGCATTCATTGCTATGTGGTTTTAGACTCGTACCCCTGATTCCTTGTTTTTTGTTTGCCTTTTAATCCCCGAAATCATTTTGCGCATCCGATTTTTTATCGTATTTTTGCCTGCTTTCTGTATTTTACACGGAGGTAAGGGATATAGTGTTTATAGTATTAATAAGGGTAAAAAGAAATTTTATTGGTCATGAAAAAACATTTATATACAACTTTGCTGCTGTTACTCGGGGTGGTAACAGGGGCGCTTTCGCAGAGTATGACGATTACTGGAGGAAATGATCATGGTGTAATCATTTGTGCTGAAGGGTATTTGTATGCATGGGGTTCTAATGTTACAAGCACGATGCAAGGACCGTTGTTGGGTATCGATGAGAATCTGCCTGGTTACAATGACGCAAGTGTGTTTAAACCAATGCGTGTGAAGACAGAAGGCTTGCCATATAGTCCCGTTGGCGGATTGACGTTCCATCAGGTTACGGCTGGATCTGGAGCTTTTAGTTTAGCATTAGCATGTAATACAATAGTTTACGCATGGGGTGAAAATGTAGGTGGATCATGCGGACAAGGTCCGAACTCGGGAAATATTATTCAATATCCAACCCCAGTTTTAAAAGGAGAAACCCCTGGATATAATCTTGATGGAACTGAAGGTGGCGATTATTTGGGAGGCGTTGTTTATGTTGCTGCAAATACAGTCTCTTCTTTTGCAATTCTGGATGATGGACGTGTTGTAGGTTGGGGTGGCGAACAGGCTAATAAGGACCCATTACCTTTGCTGAATTCAAAAGGACTTCCTGTATATATCAAGGGACCCGATGGAACAACGGATCTAAAGAATGTGACACATATTACAGGTGGTGACCATAATTGTTATTTTATGGTTGATGAGGATGGTGATGGCGCTGGTCGTCTTTATGCGATTGGCCCTTTAAATGGGAAGGGCGGTACTGCTGCACAACTTAAAGACATTGAAACCCCTGCAAATGTTACTGTCCCTGTTGTTAAGGAAGATGGAACTCCATTAGATGATATTAGAATGTCTGCGGCGGCAGATCAAGGAGGTTATGCTGTAACTGGAGATGGTTATCTGTGGGGATGGGGTAATGCTGGTTGGGGAGGCTTGACTGGTTCAGGAACTTCTACGCCTCATAATTATGCAAAAAAAATTATTTCTGGAGAATATAAGACCATTTCAAATGAGGAATATTTGACAGATGTGGTACAGGTTATTGGTGGTCGTGGATATGGTGCGGCAATTACAAAAGAAGGTTATTTGGTGTATTGGGGTGTGGCTGATAATGGGAAAGGAGAGACTATTGATGGAGGTGTAGCTCCTACAGATAATGCGACCATTCAAAAATACAATGTTAATAATCAGGGTGTTAAGCCTATATTGGCAAAGTATTGTGATGCTTCAGGTAAACCAGGTGAATTGGTTAAGGATGCGGTCAGTATTTCTCGTGGAGATAATTTCGGATTTATGATTAATAGTAAAGACGAGTATTATGTTTGGGGAAAGAATACTTTGGGACAAGCGGGAACGGATAACAAAACCATCAGTGAATATAATTGTTTAACTAAGTTGAAAACAATTCCTTGTGATCCTCAAGATAATTGTCCTTCGGTTTTTATGTTAGATCGGAAAAAGTGTCCAGGAAAAGAAATTGAGTTGGATTGTGGTTTCGTTGTTCCTGTTGGTAAAGAAGATCGTTATTTCGTCACATGGAAGTTTAATGGAACAATTATGAATTCTTCAACCAAGGCTTCTTCTTCAGCGGAAAGATCTGCGGATAAGTATAATAAGGCAACTATCCTTATTTCGGAGGCTGGAACTTATACGGTTGAGATTGAATATATTGGAGGAAATATCCCTTGTGATAAGTGCGAATTGGCTACTACGAGTTGTGTTGTTTCTGACATGCCTATGCCGATTGATCCAATTGAGACAGAAATGAACTGTGTGAATGGTGATGACAAAACAACTCCCATGTCATCTGATGTCATCAAATTTGAGGCTGTTGTGAATGATGCATTTTACGATGCAAACCAATTGACAACATTTGCAATTTTCGCTACAGAGACAAGTACGGATACATTAGCGGTGGATTCAGCCATGGGAGCAGGTGGATCTTTGAAATATAGCGTAACTGGAGATAAAATTAAGGACATCAACAAAACAGATACTATTTTCTACGTGTGGGCAGAGGATATTACACGACTTGAAACATCTTTGTTTGAAAAAAAGATGCCATCGACACTCGCTGAGACTAATGGATATAATCATCAATATTACACACAGATTATATATTTGCCTTCATCTTCGGAACTTCAAAATTTTACGCTTTTTGCTAAATCTAATAAATCATCTGGTAGCTCTGAGTTTACTGTTACTCCGGTAGTTTATAAAGCTGGGTCCATGGGAAATTCTGGCTACATAATGGATCCTACCCCGGTTTTCAGAGGAAAAGCCCAATCGTTTGAACTCGATTATGATGAAGATGTGAAAGCATGTGTTGTTGATTGTAATTTTTCATTGCAGGCTAATTCAGTTAGGGGTACCGAATATGTCCTTGGTATGGAGTATGTTTGTGCTGCTAATGATGTGATTTTATATACTGAAAGTTTGAATCTTGGTAACGGCAACTATTTTTATGCAAACCCTCGTCTTGATTCTAAAGGATTTGGAATAAAGGCTACTGGTTCAACGTCAGGACTGCCAACTCCTCCAGAAAATAGGGTGAATCAAGGTTCTATAAATCCATTTTGGAATATTACTTTCGGTAAAATGACCGACTACACTTGTGGTCGTATCCAATTGCCCGCTAAACAAGGCTGCCCTCCATGTGATAAACCCGATGATTGGGAAAATATCCTCCTCGAAGTGGATGGCGCAAAACGGGTGAAGGATACCATCTATTTGTGCGAGGAGAGCGCAGAGTCTAAGTTGAGTGTCTCCGGTATCAAGAAGACGGACGTCGATTTTGATGTCTTGTGGTTCCTTGATAAAAAAGGTTTGGATGCTGATGCTTTGCAACTTGATGAGAAGGTGAGCGCTTCCAACCTTACCAAAGCTTCTATCAAGTGGAGCGCCGCTAAGGAGGGTACCGTTGAAAAGTATATCATGAGAATCCGCGACAATGCTCATGTCACTTCGAGTGATTGTTATGTGGAGGATTCTATTTATGTGAAATATAATGAGAAGCCTGTTGTTCCGACCATCGAGATTCCTGCCTTCTGTCAGGGTTTGACCGACGACGCTGTCAGAACTTATCTCTCAACTAACTTGACAACGTTGTTGACGGGATTGAGCGCCGATATCAAGGATCCTTCCGCATCCGCTGTTACTGTGGCCGGTTTGGAGGCCTCCTTCAACACGCTTCCAGAGGGCAAGAACACGTACGAGATTACGGTGACTGACGATAAGACGAAATGTGTCAGCGAACCCGGCTCGTTCGATGTGACGGTGAAGGCCATTCCTGACGCTCCTGCGACCGAGAACATCAGCTTCCCAGTCTCAGAAGACGTCGCTACCAAGACGGTGGAGGGCGGCGTTCCTGTGTTGCCTGCGGGTACTCTCCATTGGTACAGCAACAAGACGGACTATCCGAACAACCCGTCGACGACCGTTCCTTCCGTTCCAGTGAAGGACGCTACTCCTGACGGACAGCCATACGTGTTCTATGTCTCACAGAACGTGGACGGTTGCGAGAGTGACACCGCGAGGTTCAACGTCGAGGTGAACGACTCCAAGAAACCGGATGTGCGCGATACGTCCATCTGTGTCTATACGGACGAGACGAATCCAAACCCGAGCGTCGACCTCACCACGTTGGTGACACCTGGCGATCCTGATCTTCCGGGCACGACCTTCTCTTTGAACTGGTATACCGATCCTACGGCTGCCAAGAAGACAGGTTCCGCTACCGCACCGGTGGTTGACTACAAGAAGACGGGCGAACAGACATTCTATGTGAGCCAGACCAACGAGGATCTTCCGACCAAGCCGGAGAGCGGCAAGGCGATGATCACCGTCAAAGTCTATAAGGCTAAGAAATTAAGTGACGTTCCGACCGACAACTATTGCTGGGACGAGATGAACCCGTCTCAGTTGGTTCAGTACTACGAGGAGGGCACTTCTTATGAGACCGCCACTGACCTGAAATGGTTCCTCAACGGTTTTGAATGGAATAAGGCCCAAGCTCCCGAGATGACGACCAATGACACTACATACGTGTTCAAGGGTGTCCAATATTATACGATCGCGGACCAGATGACAGGCGCCGTGTTGGAGACTTGCGTGAGCGACACGACCGATTATGTTGTCAATGTCTCGTACACATCCCCTGCGAACGATGCTTCGATCGCCTATATAGCAGCGGAGGTAGGCGGAGACGGGGTGACGTTCCCGGCACTCGACACGAAGGACGAGTGGAGCGAGGATCCGGACTACACTTACTACTACAGACTGAAGGGCGAGAGTGCCTTCACGACCACCGTTCCTCAACCTAAGTGCGATGTCTCCACGTTGAACGGTAACACGGTACAGTACGTTTATGAAGTTTACCGTGTGAAGAAGAACGCCTTGAAGGAGTGCCCTAGCAAGATGAGTAATATCACCGTGTCCATCAGCGACGCGATGCCTCCTAAGGTGAAGGACTACCACTATTGCGAGGGATCCACCATCGAGGACCTCGAGGCTACCATCCAGCCGATCAGCGGAAAGACAGAGGTCAACTACTCTTTGTACTGGTATAAGAACAGGCCAAGCAATACGACGGACGCTCCCGATTTAAAGAGCCCGACCTATCCGATGAACGGCGAGGTCGCGACGGTCAACGCCGACGGAACTATCAAGTCAACGACCTACTTCGTGGCACAACACGATGAGGAGACCGACGCGACGAGTGCCGCTGTAGAGGTCCACGTCGTTGTCTATCCGAAACCTATCCTGCTGATCACGGATCCTGCCGCCACTTGCGGTAGCGACAACGACTTTGTGGATATAGAGGGCACTTGGGTTGCCACCAACACGAGCGAGCGTGTGACCGCCACTTATAGCGCCGACGTTCCGAACATGGTCGAGGAGAGCGGTACGTATCAGATCCACGGAACATATAACATTCCTACCACGCCATTCACGGGCGCCAATTTGGTGGAGGCCGTTGACGAGACGTGCGTCGGAAACGATTTCGACGTGAATGTTGAGGTGAACTATTTGACGGTTCCTACCATCGGAAGCATCACCACCATCTGCCCTGGTAAAGAAATCGGACTGAAGGCAACGGCTACCAGCACCGATCCGGGCGACGCATCGATCACTTACCAATGGGCCGGGGCTAGCCACGATGCCGGCGACACGACTACCGTAATCGCCTCAGAAGAGACGGGCTTCAACCATACCTTTTCGGTGTTGGCGACAGCGGGCGCATGCTCTTACACCTCTTCCGAATACACGGTTACCGTCGGAGACGGACCTGTCACGGGTAAGATTCTGTTCACGGAGTCGGAGAATGAAGACGACACCTATAAGACGATCAAGGACTTCACGGGCGACATCAACAGCCGCATCTATTATAGCTGCGGTGGTGGTCTCACCATCACTTCCAACTTGGACAAGACAGAGGGCGAGTTCGAATGGTTCTGTGACGACACGAAAGTGGGAACGGGTGACAATATCACCATCGACGCGACCACGGCTTACAGCGATAAGATTTATACTGTCAAATATGTGAACGATTGTGAGACTCAGACATCCTTCAGGGTCATCACCGTTCCGTTGGAGGTTTCTTATGTGGGTCCTGACACGACCGTCGTCCGTTGCGAGGGTGAGGTGTTCGTGACTCAGGTTAACGTGAAATGCCAGGAGATCACTCCGAAAATCCATTGGTACAGGGGAACCACTCCGCTAGAAACGAAGGACGCCAACACGACGACGGTGAACGATTACTCTATCGAGGCCGTCAGAAAATCTGATGAGGGCGATTATAACTGCGTTGTGACGAACAGAGGATGTAAGGCGATGGCCGATGCGGACAAACTGATCGTCCATCCAAATGTGAAGGCCATGATAGACGAAGGTCCTATCATCGTACAACGCCACGAGAGCCAGACATTAGTACTCGACATCAGTTCGCCTGCCGACGGGCAATTGAGGGAAATCTCATGGAAGCGCGATGGCCAGGAGGTTCAATTCGGAGGCGACGCTCAATATACCGAGACGGATGTAGTTGCCGACCACGAATACTTCATCACGTTGAACGATCCGGACTATTGTGGTACTGCGGTGACCACCACCATCTATGTGGACGCTCAGTTGCAGCTGGTCGCAAACGTGAAGGATACCATCTGTTTGGGCGAGTCAGAGCCCCTTACGATAGATACGACCGGAACAGGTTTGTTCCGTTCCAATAAGCCGGTCGAGTTGAAGATCACTTCAGACATCGCCGGCATCACGCAGGACGTGTCCGCCGGATTGAAACGCGACGGCAACAAACTGGTCTTGGATGTCAGTCCGTCAGACCATGCAAGTTACCATATTCGCTTCACATACGGAGACCAACCGGGCGACCAATTCCGCGACACGACGCTCTACGTCTATGTTATCCCGGCTATCTCCATGGATACACCAGAGCCGGTGACCCTCTGCGAAGGCGAGGAGACGAAACTCACGGTTCAGAATGTCTCCCCTCAAGGAACCACGGTTTCATGGTTCAAAGACCCGACCATCCTTTCGGCTACAGAGGACTCTCTCGAGGTCACGGTCGCTCCAAAGTACGACTCCTTGAAGGGAGAGTACCATCAGTATCGTTACACCTACTTGGCGTTGGCATACAATAAGGCCTGCGGTAAGACGAAGGAATATCCGATCTATGTGAACGTCGATGAGCCGATCAAGGGCGAGATGGAGGGAATCCCAGTCATTTGCGACGGTTTCGAGTCATATGTCGACGCCGCTAGTTTCGATGCGACGACTTACTCCTGGAGTAACTCTGACGGTGAGCAGTTGGGTTCAGAGACCCGCATCATGCAGAGCCCGACCCACTCGATGACTTATACGGTCGACATGACTCGCGGAACTTGTACTTCCAAGGTTAATTATGTGGTAGAGGTCAAGAGCCTTCCTGTCATCCTCGAAATCGACTCGGTTGGTTACCATAGCCGTGATGTCGTGCTCGAAACAGGTGCGGGTGAAGCGCCTTACATGATTTGGATCGACAAGACTGAGGATAACGCCTCTACGGCGACCCACTTCGATAATATAGTCTTTGGTACTCATACGATGCACGTGAGGGATGTGAACGGTTGCGAGACTTCTCGTATTTTCCAATTGGATCCTCCGGAGCTTACTATACCAGTTTACTTCTCTCCTAATGGTGATGATATCCATGAGAATTGGATTATTCCTGGTGTCGCAGAAGTCTATCCGAATGCGGTGGTTACGATTTTCGATCGCTATGGTAAGGTATTGGTTCAATTCCTCGGAGCTGATGCGGAAGGTTGGGATGGTACTTATAATGGTAACCCATTACCTGCTACCGATTATTGGTATCAAATTGACATCGAGGAAATCAACAGACAGTATATTGGCCATTTTACTTTGATTCGTAGATAATTAGTCTGAAAATAAAACAAAGAAGCGGAATCAGATTTTTTTTTCTGGTTCCGCTTCTTTTTAATTAGAAGTTATTTAAATAAACATTCTCTGGTTTCGTGTTTGATAAGTTTGATTAAGGCAAAAAACTTAAAAGAGCGTGAGTTGTTTGCCTTCTTCCGGTTGATTATACTGGCAATATTGTTGTACGGGGCATATGGAACAATCGGGTGTGACCGCATGGCAGAAATCTTTTCCTAGGGCTGTCAGCCAATGTGTGGCATCTCTCCATTGCGACGATTTTATAAGGGAACAAAGGCTTTTCTCCGTCTTAAGGGGGGCGTTTGAATGACTAAGTCCTATTCTAAAAGCAACGCATTGCACATGCGTGTCTACCGCAATAGCTGGTTTGTTGAAACATTCCGATAGAAGTGTGTTGGCGGATTTGCGTCCCACGCCAGGTAGGGATAAAAGAACGGATTCTTCGTGAGGGATTTCTCCTCTGTATCTCTCCGTTAAAATGTGTGCGCTATCGATTAGATTTTTCGCTTTTGCGTCCGCATAGGTGATATCTGAAATAATATCTTCTAATTCTAACAATGAGGCTTGGGCTAACTCTTTTGTGGAAGGATATTTTCCACATAGGATTTGTGTGGCTTGGTTTACCAGGTCATCAGTACAACGAGCTGCTAAAACAAGCGCCACGAAAAGTTGATAAGACGTTGAAAAATGGAGGTCGCAACCTCTATTAGCATAGATTTCGGACAAAACCTTGATGACAGCTTCACATCGATCTTTTGATGAATAGCGCATAATCTGTTATTCGTCGTCTGTAGAGGTCTTGCTGTCGAGTAGTTCTCTTTGTCTCATATAAAATTTTATCAAATTCACTGTGTTCTCCACGCCAATTGAAGAAACATCTATTGAAAGCGTGTATGTAGAGGAGACCCCCCATGTTTTGTTGGAGTAAAAATTATAGTAAGCGGCTCTTTTCTTATCTTGCAATTTCATTTTTGCCAACGCTTCCTCTCTGCTTAGTTCTGAACGCTCTTGAATTCTCTGAATCCTATCTTCTTCAGAAGAGTGAAGAAATACGCTGAAACAGTTAGGATTGTCTCTTAGTACATAATCTGAGCATCTGCCCACAATCACGCAAGAATGTTTTTCAGCGATTTTCCGGATCACTTCAGACTGCATTTCAAACAAAGCGTCTTGGGAAAGGAAATTTTTCGAACCTAATCCTCCCGTTACCAAACTTTCCATCCATTGAAGCACATTGCCGGAGAAGGCGGCGGATTTTTCGTCGTTTTCCTCAAAAAATTCAGGTGCGAATCCGAACTCTTTCGCGGCTTCTAAAATGAGTTCCTTGTCGTAATAGGCGATCCTTAAATCTTTTGCGAGGGCTTGTCCCACTCGTCTTCCTCCGGCCCCATATTGTCTGCCGATACTGATTATTACGTTTTTATACATGTATTTTCCCTCCGCAATTATTGTTCGATTAAAGGTTTGTCTTTTAATTTGTTAAATTTACGCATCTCCAGTTTCAGCAAAATAAATGCTAAAATGGTAGATAGCGCATCTGATATAGGCATGCAGACGAATACGCTTTCTACAGTTTGAAAATGTTGAGGAAGTATCAGTAGCAAAGGAACCAACAAGAGCAGTTGCCTTGTGGAAGAGAGAATGACCGCTTTGGACGCCTTGCCAATTGATTGGAAGAAGTTTGAAGTCACCATCTGGAAACCTACGATAGGGAAGGCTGCTGAGCAAATTCTCAATCCTTTTATGGCTATGGTGATTAGTTCCTCGTCGGTTGTGAATAACCTTGCTACATAGTAGGGGATTGATTCCGAAACTAGAAAAGCGAAAGCGGTCACGCATGTCGCAGCGACGATTGTCATTTTCAAGACCTTTTTCACTCTAGAGTAAATCTGCGCACCGAAATTGTAGCCGGCGATAGGTTGCATTCCTTGGTTCAGTCCCATGACAATCATAGCGAAAACCATCAGAACACTATTGACGACGCCTCCATAAGCACCTACTGCGAGGTCTCCTCCGTATGAGGTCAACGATTTATTTATTAAGATAACGACTAGACAGGCACATGCGTTAAGCATGAAAGGAGCCATGCCGATGGATATGATTCCTTGTATGATACGTTTGTCGAAATGGAAGATTTCTCTTGTCCAATGAATAAGATTTCTCTTGTCTGAAAAATGTTTTAGGATGATGATGAATGCTACGGTTTGGGCGGTTATTGTGGCGCTAGCGGCACCTCGAATGCCCCAATCGAATACGAAGATGAAGAGGGGGGCCAACCCTAGGTTTATCAGCACAGTGAGAAAAGTCATTCTCATCGCTTTGGTCGGGTGTCCTGAGGCTCTCATAACGCTGTTAAGTCCCAAGTAGAGATGGGTGATTACATTACCGATCAATATGACCTGCATGAAATCTTTCGCATATGAAATTGTATTTTCGCTGGCTCCGAAGAAAAATAATATCTCATCCAAGAAGACAAGACCCAATGTCATGAATATCAAGCCAAGCACTACGTTCATCAGAAAGACGTTGCCCAACACTTTTTGTGCACTGGGTATGTCTTGCTGCCCAAGTTTGATGGACGTCAGAGTGGCTCCGCCGGCACCTATCATAGCGCCGAAAGCAGCGGAAAGGTTCATTACGGGCATCGTGATGGCGAGTCCTGCAATGGCGAGCGCGCTTACACCCTGACCGATAAATGCCCTGTCAATAACGTTATAAAGCGCCGAAGCCATCATGGCGGCTATGGCGGGACCCGAGTAGTCGATCAGTAACTTTTTTACGTCTCCGGTGCCTAATTCTTTCGGATTATTAGCCATTTTTAAAATGTGATGGTTTTTTTCTCGGCGAGGTTGAAATTGATTTCTGCTTTTGCATCTGTCAAGATGTAGACTGCTGTGTTCCCGTCGTTTTCGTCATACATGGAACGTAGGTTTGGGTAGGCGTCGAGCATTGATTTCTTTGCTTCTATGCGTGGATCTTCCACAAGGATAGATTCGACTCTTATCCATTCTTTACCATTATATGCGCTGATGGCTACTTTGTTGTTCTTCGAAATTTGTTTTGCAACGTTCTTTTTATGTCCTGTTTGGATATATAGTTTATTCTCGAAGATATGGATGGTACCGAAGGGCCTGATTTTGGGTTGGTCACCATCTGTTGTGGCAATGAAATAGTAACCGCAGCTTTTGATAAACTGATAAACTTCTTCCATGCCTTGTTTGTTCTGGGTTTGATAGGAGACCGGATCAATGTTTTCTGTACTTGGGGTTGTACAAGCGCTCATTCCGATCGCCGTCAAGAAGATTAGAATAATTTTTTTCATGTGAATAGCTTATTTTCAATATTCATTCGCAAAGATAATTAAGAATCGTCTATCTTATCTTTTTTACATACTTAAAATACGAGAGATTTCTCCAACGTCTTTTTGATGCGAAATCTTATTTGGTGATAAAAAAGGCACTCCACCTTCCGGTGAAGTGCCTTTTTATATATAACCAGTGTGTGCTGATTTTATTTTACAATCAATTTAGCAACATTATTGCCAGCTTTAACGAAGTAAACGCCTGGTTTGCTAATGCTGAATTCGTTGTTGAAGTTAGGGATAGCAACGAACTCTTTAACGACTGCACCTGCGATGTCTGTGATGACAACGTTGCAACGGTCGATTACGAACAATGTGCACTCTCCATTTTCGGATGGATTAGGGAAGAGATACATGTTGTTAATTGCAGTTGCTTCGGTCAAACCTACGTTGTTCATGTTCTCTGGGAATTCCATGCCAACGCAAGTAACATCGTCGATTACCAAAGTCTTAGAAGCTCCGACGCCATCTTTTGCCATCCAACTGAGTTTGATTACGTCTGTAGGATCGTAAGCTACTTTGGTTCCCCAATCCTCTTGTGCCAAAGATCCGATAGAAAGAGAAACCTCTTTCCAGTTGTCAGAAGCATCGATCAAAGAGCAGTGGTAGTTGCCATCTTTGATGCCCTTCATGGCTAATCTGAAGAAGTGTTGAGAACCTTTAAATCTATAAGTGATCTTTGAGCAGTTAGTGAGGTCAAATGCAACTGGAGAATCAACTGTTGAGTTCTTGTCCAAATAGAGGTCTACACCACAATATGGAGGAATGTTGCCCATTGATGATCCCATTTTGCAGCTAACTTCGATCTCAGCATTATCTGCGCTGACTGTAGCGGTAGAAGTACCTTGGTCGCTAGCATCAGTGAATGCGACCCATTTGCCACCGATACGGCTAACGAGGTCTTTGTCTGCCACGTCGTCGATCAATCCTGGATCAACATAATCTTTTGCGTATACGGTGATAGTGACACTCATGGTCTCTGTTTCGGTACCGTCGGAAATGGTAAGAGCGAATACGTTCACACCTGGTTTCAAGCCGGAAACCTTGGTTTTTGCTGAATTTGCGGAAGCGATAGTCGCACTTTCTCCCTTAGTTTGAGTCCAAGAGTAAGTGTAGTTTCCTGAACCTCCTGTCGCTTCTCCATAGATGGTAGCTTCGTCAGGATCGTTTGCCAAGAAAATCTTTGAACCTGCGCAGATAGATGCGACGAACTCTTCTGTTTCCTCAACCAATACTTTAGGTTGGAAGTTGATCCAACTCTTACATTGAGTGAGTTGGCTCTTTCCGTTAGCGTTCATTTCACTGTCTGTCCAGCCTGATTTCTTCCAGCATGTGGTTTTCAAAACAGACCATTTCATATCGTTACCACCTTGGTTACTCATTGACCAGAAACAGTTGATTACGCCTTTCTGTTTGAAAATGCTGTGCATGCCGCCATCACCTGCGTTTCCGTAACCCCATTCGGTTACGACTACAGGAATGCCGTTGTTCCAATCCGAGTGGCCGTCCCAGTCGCTTTGGTGACCGTATTCAGCGTATCCATGCCAAGTGTATGCAATGTTGGTTTGGCCATCTCCTGCGGAAGTTACACCGTGAGGCTCTCTGGAGTATTGGGTGGAACCTACAATGATGATGTTGTTTTTGTCATATTGTCTGATGGTAGGAATGACTTTTTTTGCATAATCAACTACAACACTATTTGCGTCAATTGGCTCGTTGAATATCTCGTACATGATGTTTGGATATTCGTTCCACTTAGAAGCAAAATAGGTGAAGAATTCTTTTGCTAAGTCTGTCCAGTCTTGTGCTTTGTGCTCGTGGAAATCGATGATGACATAGATGTCGTTTTCGATACAAGCTTTGATTACCTCGTCAACCATTTTCTTTACTTTCTCTGGCTTTTGGAGGAAGTTCTCTTCGTTCCATGTGTTAATCTTGCCTTCGCTGTCGGTTGAACAGCTTGTTTGACCGTCACTTCCGCAAGGAGCTATGGCGATTGGCAAACGAAGAATTTGAATGTTGTATTGGTCTACCAAGAAATCTATGGTTTCTTTACACCACCACAAGTCTGCGGAACAACTCCAGAAGTAGCTAGGACCCATGAGGCAAACTTTGTCACCGTTGGCATCACCCACGAAACCATTCTTTGTATTCAATTGTCCGTATTTAGTAACAACGAACTCCTTTTTCTTGGTCGGTTTAACGATGTTAATGTTAAACTCTTTCTCAAAATCACCCATAGTGATGGTGATTTGGTCTTTTCCGTAGTCTTTTGCGGTATAAGTACCGTCGTTTACGTTGCTAGACCATTTGATTGGCATTGCGATCTTTTGACCTGCCTCGTTGTATCCTACAGGAGCAATTCGGAGGTTCTCTTTTGCCATCATTTCCAACTTGGAAGGAATGGTCTTGATTTTTGTGACTTTATTATCTGTAACGTCGGACTTCTGCATTGAGAAGTAATCGATGTTAGCGGATGCGCCTTCGTTGACGATGTAAATAGTGTGTTTACCTGCTGTCAGGTAGAATGAAGGTCCATCTTCGTATTTGTAATCCCAAAAATTGGATGATGGAACGTCCCACCATTTGTCAGCCGCCTCGATGTTTCCTTTCAATGTGTAGATCGCATAAGATCCGTCGTCTGTCTGAATACGGATGTCTCCGTCCCAACGGGCGATGAATCTCGCTGAGAATTGATACATGCCTGTGGATGGCACATCCACTTCGTAAATCAAAGTCTCCCCTTCTTCGTCGAAGTAGCCAATTGTCGTCTTCCCTGAATAATTTTCTTTGATAATCTCTGTCTTCCCGTCTTTTTTGTCGCTGTATTCCTCAGCTTCAATCGTGATTTGGGCCGACAAAGATGTCGCAGAGAGAAGACCTAGCATCATAAAGAATGCTGCTTTTTTGAAATTTTTTCTCATGGTTATCTCTGTTTTTGTTTGTGATTGTTATGATTTCCTATTATTTAATGGAAATAAATACCTAAATTCTTTAAGAAAAATGGTTTATATTCCCACGTTCTTACATATCATACACCATTTGGTAAAATAAGTATTTGGCAAAAATAAGTGTTTTTTTCTTCTTCACAATGTAATTCGAAGAATTTTTTTGAAGTAAGAAGACAATCATACAATCTTCCAATGTGAGTTTCTAGTTTGGAGAATTCGAGACGTATTGGCACTGTCGCTATTCTGATTTTGTCAATATGTTGATATATAGGTTTTTGTATCCATACCAATCTAATTCGTCCGTTAAATGTTCGTTGTGGAATAGGGTGACGAAGGTGCCGTTGACGGATTTTACCTTTTCACTTAACCTCAATATGTATGCTTCGCTCTCTTCTAATGATAGTTTTAAGTTGTTTTTCAAGCTTTTATCCATTACAACAGAGGGATAGATTGTTAGCGGACGTTCCTCGTTTTTCTCTAGATTAAAAAAGTGGAAAGGGAAGGATGTGCTTGCTCTGAACCCGGGATTGTTGGAGTAACAGAGCGACCAATCGGTAGTGAATCCATCTTGGATGAGTGTCTCGTAAGAGTGGGGAAGGGTCATCCTCAAATAATGGAATCTGTTATGGGTGACTGTTCCTCCCATGCATCTTCTCAACGCATTGTTTTCCGCCTTGAAAAGCCAGTGGTGTTTGGACGCATGATAAGAGGGGTGGATCCCTGTGTTGACGATTCCCGCAAGTGATTTCCTTGTCTTTTTATACTTTCTGCTAGGGTATACGACTCTCTTGTCGTGTTCTCCGAAGCATCCGCAGTGGTAGAAGAAATAGGGCTTTTGTTTCATCCCTTTATGTGCTGCCGCCACTTCTTCTAAGTTGAAGTAAGGGTCTTCTTTCCTTCTTAGTGTGACGGCAAGTCTGAGCCTCGCCAGTTTCTTCTTCCCCTTGACAAAGTCTCTGACGACGCAGAAGAGTGTTTGTAATAAGCCGTGGTTGCGGAAGGCGAAGACGTTGTCGACGTCTATGGTCGGTATATAGGTGTAGCTGACCGTGTGCTCGGCTTCTCCGAGGTCGGGTAACATCTCTTTCAGTTTGTTCGCCCACATGTCGATGAGGGGATCTTCCAAAAAATGCAGTTGGAAGGCGGCGCTTTCTTGCACCACGAACCGTCCGTGCTTGTCGGAAAGCTTGGAAGTGTACTCCTCGTATCTGGACAACAGGAAGAATGAGGCGGCGAAGAGATCGAACGGTACATCTCCGTTTGTGGCGAAGAATGCGGGCATCCCTTCCCATGTGATGGACTCTATTTTCTGAGGATGGATGTCGCTCTCCCATAATAATCCGTTGGGTACGATGGTCAGCGTGCCCTCTTGAGGAGTGCTCGCGTAGCGGATGTCTGCCTTCGACTCCTTGTCGGTAGTGATTTTTATGTCGTGTCCTAATATGGTGGTGAACAGGTGCCCGCAAATGAAGTTGAGCCTGCTCGAATTCTGCTCGGTGTAAATTGTAATCATATTTATAAGATCGATTTATCGTTAAAGCTATAGTATTCTCCCTTGCCAATGACTATATGGTCTAATAATTTTATGTCGAGGTATTCGCACGCCTTTTTGATTTTCCGGGTGGAATCCTTGTCTTGCTCGCTTGGATTGAGGCTTCCTGAGGGATGATTGTGCGCGACGATGATGGCGGAGGCTAAGATGGTCAGCGCTTGCCTCATGATGAGCTTCACGTCTATGACGGAGGCCGCGATGCCTCCCGAACTGATTCTCTCTCGTGAGATGACTTTGTTCGCCCGGTTCAAGTAAAGCGCCCAGACCTCTTCGTGGTCGAGATCTTCCATGGTTCCTCGGAGTGTCTCGTAGGCGTCCGTGCTGCTTTTTATGCAGGGACGTTCCATCGCTTTCTCCAGACTGCGTCTTCTCCCGATCTCCATGGCGGCGGCAATGCTGATGGCTTTCGCCTCTCCGATGCCGTTGTAGCGGGTCAGCTGCGGAATTTTCCTCAGACTGAGTTCCGACAGGTTGTTATTGTTGTCATTCAATATTCTTTGGGCCAGATCGACTGCGGTCTCCTTGCTGTTGCCACTTCCGATTAGGATGGCTATCAGTTCGGCGTTGGAGAGCGATTCGGCTCCTTTCTTCAGCATCTTTTCTCTCGGACGGTCGTCGACTGCCAATTCTTTGATGCTCAAACGTACAGGTGAATTTTCCATTTAGATAAAATTTTTTTTCTTCCTCTCAAGCTCCTCCTTTCGCCGCGAGTTGGTTGATGAGCGGGTTGGCGTACATCAGCCAGAATCTGCCTTGCAGGAAGGCGATGTCTTTGTTCGGAAGATTTATTTTGTCGATTTGTTTGGCGACGTAAGTCTCGAACTCCTCCTTCTCCTCTTTCGTGTATTGAACGCCCAAATGTTCGGTTGTTCCTCTCAAATTGTCCATCGCCACGTAGTTGAGCGGGAAGATGCGGTAGTTCTCATGAATTTTGCGGTCGATGATGGTCGCCACCTTGTCGATGACGGTCTGACGGTCGTCCGCCTCGTCCACGTATTTGTCAATCTCCTCTGAGATGCAAGGCGTGATTTGCAGGGTGACGTCCCCTTTGAATCCGCGTACGCCCACGCCCATGCTTTCGATATCGTCCTCTGCGCTCTTCTTGAATTCGGCGTCGTCCCTTTTTTGCTGGAACTCTTTCGCCTTGAGGTAGTCGCATGAGTCGTATTTATAGGTGATGCTGATTGGCGTGATGTTCAGGTCGATGAAACTTTGCTTGATGCTTCCGCTTGCGCTGATGGAGAACATTTTGAGTAGGCTCTCTTGCGTGCGGTCGTCGGAATCCTTCGTGCGTCCTTCGCGTTGAGCGATCCATATGGAGGTGCGCTCCGTTGTGATCGCTTCCCTAATGTAGTGGGAGAGCGTTTGGAACGCCTCGAACAGCTCTCTTTTCGTGCCGCTGCGACGGACGAGGAAGCTCTTGTTCAGCTTCAGAGCGTCGGCAATCCAAGGACGGGCGCAGAGGTTGTCGCCGATAGCGTTCTCTGTCGTGGTGATGCCGTGCTTGTGCATGAGCGAGTTTAATATGCCCGCGTCCATGATGATATCCCTATGGTTTGAGATAAAGAGTTGCTTTTTTTTCGAGAAGATATGCTCTGTTCCGCTGAGTCTGTAGGTGCTTCCCGTAAGGTCGAGCGAGTGCAGGATGAGCGGTGCTATGAGCTGACCTTGAAATTCGTAGATGGAACGCATCCCGCGTAGCCATTGGATGACCTCTTGCGGGTCTCTGTCCGGAAATATGGCGCGTGAGACGGATATGACCTGCGGGTCGCTGGTCATTCTTTCAATGGCCTCTTTCACCTCTTCGTCTCTGTAGGGACGTATATCTTCGTAATTATAATTGGTATTCATCTTTTCTTCCTTTATTTGCTGATATAGACCACGTCTCCTGTGGCAGGTTGGGAGTTGTCTCCTCTTCTGACTTTATTATATCTGCGGATCTGCCATTTACGCAGTCCGAACTCGTCGGCGATGGATTCGTAGGAATCTCCTCTCCTTGCCACCACGGATTTCTTTCTGCCTTCGGTGGAGACTCTGTGGTTGCCGTCGACAGGTATGCTGTCCATGGCGCTCTCTCTCAGATATTTCTTCTCTTGTGCTAGATTCTCGTAGTTGTTCGTTCCGTTGCCGCCTTCGCTTGGCGCGATGACGTCGTTAGGCATGTTGCCCAAGGCGATTTGGTCGTATTGTTGCAGATTATAGGTCTCGATGAGCTCGATGAGCCTGTCCGCATAATCTTTCGCGGTCGCGTAGCCGCATGCTTTCAAGCCTTTCGCCCAACCTTTGTAGTCTGTTACTTGTAGTGCGAAGAGGGATTCGTATCTCTTTTTCTTAAGGAATTGCGAGTGGTCCTCGTAGGATTGTTCCGGCTTGCTGTATTTGCGGAAGCATTCCTGCTTCTGGTCGTCGTCGTGGTAGACTCTCTCTCCGGTCCAATCGTCGTGGCATTTGATGCCGAAGTGGTTGTTGCTCTTCTTTGCCAATTCGCTCAGGCCGGCGCCCGATTCCAGAATTCCCTGTGCGAGGGTGATGCTTGCCGGAATTCTGTGCTCCTTCATCTTCTCGATGGCTATCTGCGAGTATCTGTTGATGTAGTCGATGTTGACCTGTATCTTCTTCTGCGCCGCCGATAGGGAGCAGACATAAGCTAATATGCAGATGATTGTGACCGAAAATTTTCTCATCTTTCCTTTTTTTTGTTTAATTTTACAAAGATAAGTGATTTTGGAACAACTAGAAAGAAAAAACAGAATATGAATGTCAAGGAAATATGTTGCAGGGTAGAGGAGCTCTCGTGGAATGAATTGAGTGAGGGAGAGCGTGCTTTGGTCGAGTCGGCGAAGGAGGCGACTTCGGGTACTTATTCCCCTTATTCTAAATTTGCGGTGGGTGCCGCTTTACGCCTCTCGAATGGTGAGGTGGTGAAGGGAAGTAATCAGGAGAATGTCTCTTACCCGTGTGGCTTGTGCGCCGAACGTACCGCCCTATTTTATGCGAATGCCGCCTTCCCGAACAATCCGGTGGAGATGTTGGCGATCGCCGCAAAAAACGAGTCCGGCTTCTTGCCTTCGCCGATTACTCCTTGTGGCGCTTGTCGTCAGGCGTTGTTAGAGACGGAGAACCGTTTTGGAAAGCCGATCACGATTCTGCTCTACGGAACGGAACGTGTCTACCGTGTGGCTAGTGTCGCCTCTTTGTTGCCTTTGCAGTTTGTCATGTGATGAATTGTTGTATTAAACAATGTTAAACAACATAAAAACGAATGGGCTTGCGAAGAAGTAATTGAAAAAATCACTAACTTCGCGGCTCATTTTTTTAATTTAACATTGTGGATATGAAAGCATCGTTTTCTGATGTCTTTGCTCCGAGATTGTTCTCGTGTTTAAAGGGTTATGATAAGAGTCGTTTCGTGACGGATTTGATGGCGGGTGTCATCGTTGGTATTGTCGCTATTCCTTTAGCCATCGCATTTGGTATCGCTTCGGGCGTGGGTCCTACGGAGGGCTTGCTGACGGCTATCATAGCAGGTTTCCTGATTTCTTTCTTCGGCGGTACGAAAGTGCAGATCGGTGGTCCTACCGGCGCTTTCATCGTTATTATCTATGGTATTATCCAACAATATGGGCTGAGCGGATTGACCATCGCCACGATTATGGCGGGTGTGCTCCTGATTTTTATGGGCCTTTTCCGCTTGGGTAGCGTCATCAAGTTTGTCCCTTATCCTGTGATTGTAGGTTTCACGGGTGGTATCGCCTTGACGATCTTCTCCACTCAGATGAATGATCTTTTCGGCTTGGGTATCGAGAAGGTTCCTGCCGATTTCATCCATAAATGGATTTGTTATTTCCAAAACTTCGACCGTGTGAATTTCTGGGCGTTGGGTGTCGGCGTCATGAGTTTGCTCATCATCATCTTTACGCCTAAGGTCTCTAAGAAGGTGCCGGGTTCGTTGGTGGCTATCGTGGTGATGACTGTGGTCGTTTATCTTTTGAAAGCGTATGCTGGCGTCGACTGCATCCAGACTATCGGTGATTTGTATGAGTTGCCTTCTGGTGTTCCTGCTCCTCATTTGCCTGATATGGCGCTCGCCGAGGGGGAAACTTATGTGGGTCTCGTGCGCAGACTTTTCCCTGCTGCCTTCACCATCGCTATCTTGGGCGCTATTGAGTCTCTGCTTTCCGCTATGGTGGCGGATGGTGTGACGGGCGACAAGCATGATTCCAATACGGAGTTGATTGGTCAGGGTATCGCGAATGTGGTGGTTCCTTTCTTTGGCGGAATTCCTGCTACCGGCGCTATCGCTCGTACCATGACGAATATTAATAACGGTGGACGTACTCCTATCGCTGGTATCGTGCATGCGGTCATCCTTCTTTTTGTGCTTCTTTTCTTGGGTCAATTGGTGGGATACATTCCTATGCCTTGTCTTGCGGGCGTTTTGATTGTGGTCTCTTACAACATGAGCGGCTGGCGTTCGTTCGTCTCCCTCTCCAAGAGTCCTAAGTCTGATTTCTCCGTGCTCATCGTCACTTTCATCCTGACGGTCGTGTTCGACTTGACCGTGGCTATCGAGATCGGTTTGCTCTTGGCTGTGTTGCTTTTCATGCGCCGTGTCAACGAGTCTTCCATCATCCGTGTCTTCCGTGATGAAATCGATCCGGGCGAGAACCTTGACGTTACCGTGCACGAGGAGAAGCTTCATATTCCTGATGGCGTGAGCGTTTACGAAATCGACGGTCCTTATTTTTTCGGTATCGCCAATAAGTTTGATGAGATTATGATGGAGGTGGCGGAGACGCCTAAGGTGCGTATCATCCGTATGAGGAAAGTTCCTTTTATGGATTCGACGGGTCTGCACAACTTGGAGAATCTTTGCGTGCAGTCGCAGCGTATGAATATTAAGGTGGTGCTCTCGGGTGTCAACAAGCATGTGCGCTCCATGTTGCTCAAGGCTAAGTTCGACCGTTTGATTGGTGAGGAGAATATCTGCTCTAATATCAACGAGGCGCTGGCGAAGGCGGGCTCATACGTAGGCGTGGAGCCTGATGCGACGCAGAAATGACGAATTGAAATCTTATAAACTATGTTAATCCAAACTCCTCACTGTCGCTCGCGATGGTGGGGAGTGCTTTTTTTAGGTTGAAATGTTTCCCGTTTATTATTGTGGTATAAAAAAAGGAGCCGCCGATGTAGTTTCCGACGGACTCCAATCTAGAAAAACAATACTTTTCTACAAACAAACAGTAGACGTTTTGGGAGTCTAATGTTGAATATAATAGACGTTCCCAAACGGAAACCATTTGTTTGTGGCTACCTTCTTTGGTATATGTGATGATATATGATAATCTATCACATTAACACTTGATATGTATGAGAAAATCGGATTGTTTGATAACGAATTTTCTCAGGAAACATCTATTTACATCGCGAATATAGGGATAAATCTTTTTGATATACAACTATTTGGAAGAAAATTTCGTAATCGTTTTTATTTGCCTTATCTTAGCGCAATCTATTACGTGGATTTTAAATGGGTATTATCATGAAAAACGCTTTGCTTAGATATGTTATCGCCTTGTCGGCTCTTTTCTTCCCTCTTTGCGCTTCCTCCTTCGGGGCGAATGTGAGGAATAATGGTGTCTATTATATTTTCCACTCGTCAGGTATGGCGCTCTCTTCGGTGGACGATGTGCCTAATTTGCATACGTTCAATGCGGGTGATCCTCAGAAGTTTCAGTTTGTCTCTTCGGGTGGACGTTACCTCATCAAGAGCGTGCAGCGGAGTAAAAACTTAGGCAAGACGGGCGACTGGAATACGGAGTTCACCTCTTCGACGGGTAGTGCCGCTCAGTTTACGGTGGAGGATGCTGGCGGAGATTATGTGAAGTTCAAATGCGCCGAGAATAGTTTGTATCTTGGCACGGACGGAACCGCTCCCGGCGCTAACGTTTATTCGGATAAGAATGGTAAGGAGTCTCTGCACTTCTGGTATCTGCGGGAGGCGGGTGCCTCTTCCTTGATTACGGATGGTTTGTCGATGACGATCGATAAGGCGGAGGCTCGTTTGTCTGCTACTCCGCAGGGCGACGGGGAAGGGGAGTATCCTTTGTCGGCGGTTGAAACGCTGCGCAAGGCAATCTCTCAGGCGAAGTCTATCTTGGGGTCTTCCTCTTCTCAAACTGAAATCGTGGAGGCTACGACGGATTTGGCGAACGCACTAAATGATTATAATGCGAAACGTAACTTGCCTTTCGCTTCGGACGTGAAGTATTTCATCGTCCATGCGAGCAACCGCTACCTCTCCAACGAGAATGGTATGGTGCAGATAAAGAACCCTTCTTCTTCGGAGAAGTGCCAGTTCCTCTTCGAACCGCTCTCGGATGGCACGTATGCGGTGCGCAACGTGAGTTCCAATTCGTATCTCTCCGCTTCGGGCGAGTATGACGTGAAAATGGTTTCGGGTAGTTCTTCCTCTGCGGCTCGCTTTAAAATCGCTTATGCGCCCGACGAGGAGTATTATGTGCGTTTCCAATGCCTCTCCAATAGTAAGTTCTTGGGTACTGACGGCACTTCCGATGGTAAAGGTGTCTATAGCGACAAAAGTGGTTCGGATGGTAAGCATTATTGGCATCTGGAGCGTGTGGACGCTCCGAAAGGGCCTCGTTCTTCGTTCCTCATCGGAAGCTCTGCCATTCGTTTGGGTGTGAACTGGTACGACGAGGAGGGTAATCATATCAATGCTCATGGCGGTTGTGTCTTGTATGAGAATGGCAAGTATTATTGGTTCGGCGAGAACTATCGCGCGAATCCTGTGCGTAGCAATGGTATCGTTTGCTACTCTTCTTCTGATCTTTATAACTGGAAACGTGAGGGTATGGCTTACCAATGTCCCGAACAGCCTCTCCGTAGCGACAATCAGGACATGAACTACGGACGTACCTTGGAGCGCCCTAAGGTGATGTATTGTCCGAATACGGGCAAGTATGCGATGTGGGTGCATTGGGAAAACGGGTCTGGTTATGCTGCGTCGCGTGTGGCTATTCTTTATGCGGACAAAATCACGGGGCCTTATACTTTCGTGAAAACGATGCGACCGAGGGGCGACGAACAGCCTTCCGGATCCCGTGACCAGACGCTGATGTTCGACAAGGATTATAACGCGGGCTTCCATTTCGGCTCCGCGGAGGAAAATATGACGATGCATGGTACGTTGCTGACGAAGGATTTCTTGGATCTGTCCAACACGTGGGAACGTATGTTCGTGAAGAAACAGTATGAGGCGCCTGCCATTTTCAAGTATCATAAACGTTTTGTGGCAATCACTTCGGGTTGTACGGGCTGGGACCCTAACCCGGGACACTCTTCCTATTCTCAAATGCCGCTTACGGGTTGGGAGGACAACGGAAATCCTTGTGTGGACGCACATAATAACACCTCTTATTGTAGCCAAAGCAATTATGTATTCAAGGTGCCGGGTAAGTATGACGCGTATATCTATATGGGCGATCGTTGGAAGGGTGGCGACTATTTCAGCGACGCGAACGTGGGCGAGTCTTGGCATATTTGGTTGCCTATCGATATGCGTTCGGGCTATCCGATCATCCGTTTCTATTCGGAGTGGAGCCTTGATTTGTTCGACGACTTGAACCGTTACCGCCGTGTGGCTGAGTTCGAACCGGGCAAAATCTACTCTTTGCTCTCCCGCAACGCTAACAAGCTTTTGTCGGAGAAGGATGGCAGACTCTCCCTGACGGAGGATAATGATGACATCAACCTCTCTTTCCGCATATCGGCAACCGATGGCTATTATATTCTGACGGATCTTGCGTCGGGTAGGGCGTTGGATGCTTCTGACGGCAAACTCGCCTTGCGTGATTCTTCCGGATCTTTTGAGCAACAATGGAAGATTGTCTCCGCCGGAACGCATGACGGTTATTACTATTTCTATCCTCGTAGCGCTTCCTCTTCCGCTCTGACGAATTTTAGCGCTTCGCCGACAGCCAACGGTGCGGCTGGCTTGGGAAATGCGGCGAAGAGCCTTAATTGTCAGTTCGCTTTCTGCTTTGATTCCCGCAAGGTGCGCTATGCGCCTATCGAGGATGAGTCCGACGGCTCGTATGAGAAGTGGATTGAGTCGAAGGGTTACACGAAGGTGGATCTCACAGAGGTGAAGAACCCTGCTCTTCCTGAAAGTGAGTTGCGGATTTTTGTGGAGGAGAATCGTTTGCTTATTCTCTCGCCGACCAACACGAACGTTTCCGTTTATAGCGTGGATGGACGCTTGGTTCTTTCTTTCGAGGCGGAAGCGGACGTGGCCTCTTCACACGAGCTGGTGCCGGGCGTCTACGTGGTGAACGGCAAAAGTGTGGTGGTCGGGTTGTGATGCCGGATATAAAATTGCAAAGCCTCAATCACACAATGGTTGAGGCTTTGTCGTATGGATTCGTTGGAAGATGAAGTCGTTATCTTTCGACAATCGGGGGGATTGCCAGTTTATAGACATATTATCAAATTCCACAATTAAAAATTACCATAGGTGTACTCTCTGTTCCGGCGCCAAATAAAATTTATCCCCCCGTTCCACATTGAAGGCGTCGTACCAAGTGTCTATGTTGTTGAGGATACCGTTTACGCGAAACTCCGCCAACGAGTGTTCGTCGCTTCCCACCATCTTCTTCTTTTCCGTGTCGGTGTAATATTTCGCCATGAAGATAGCGTATGATTTGAAGAAGCGGCGTTCTTTTTCTCTCAGCTCGTCGCCGACGTGGATTTTACGGAGTCGTGTCATCTCTGCCTCGTAAGCGATTTCCACACCGCCTAAATCGGCCATGTTCTCGTCTAACGTGAGCTCTCCATTGCAGAACGTCTGATCGTATGCCACGTATTGATTGAATATGTTTACCAATTTCCCCTGTAACTCTTTGAAACGAAGCTTGTCTTCTATCGTCCACCAATCTTTGAAATTACCGAGTTCGTCATAGTAGGCTCCCTTGGCGTCGAAGCCATGACTCATCTCGTGACCGACAATCGGCATCATCAAGTTAAATTCCTTGTTCATGTCCACAATGATGGATGTGCTGGGCAGGATGAATATTGCGTTGACCTCGGGCGTGTAAAAGCAGTTGGCGGCGTAGGAAGGATAACCCGTTATGGGGGTTGTCATAAAGGCGGCGGCTATGTCGTCTAAGCATGTGTTGCCTGTTACCGTTCTTGTGAGGATGGAAGTTTGAGAAGTTAACATCTCATGTATTCCGGAAACGATATCTTTAGCCTGCGGCACGGGTAACTCGTATTTCCCCCAATCCAGTATGCCTGTATGACACTCCATGGCATCAATTTTTGCGATCGCCCCTGCTTTTGCTGTGCTGCTCATCCATTCGTTCTTCTCAATCTTTGTGCGGAACGTGCCGCGCAACATCTCGAAAACTTCCTTGTTGCGTTCTATGTTCGCTTTATTGACATAATGATCGCAGAAATAGTGACTGGCATTGACGGTTAGAGATGGAATCATCATTGGCAAAAATATCATAGGATAACTATCTATGTTTGCGTATATTGAGATGTCATAGTAGACACAATAGCACCAAATAAGCGCATTCATCTTTCCCGTCCAACTATCATCCAACTGGTCTAGTTGCTGGAAAAATTGTGAAGACATTTCCTCTGTCGGAGAGATGTCCATGCGTTTGTTGTCTAATCCTTCCGCGAATTTTTCAAGGGAAAGGGATGTCTCGACTGATCGCAATGCGCTTTGTCGTGTGCCGTTCCCAGACCTGGCATTTGCTCCTTCCATAGGTTGTAGCTCGCTCGTGTTTTGTGCCTTGATATGGGCATTAAAGTATTCGACCATTTCTGCCGCCTGCGCATATTTCTCCAAATATTCATCCAATAATCCACATTGAATTAATAAGTTTTTTTCTTGTTCGAAAAAACTTTCGGGATCCTTGACTTCTAAGGGAATGGTGACGAATGCGGCAATACCTAATTTACGTCCTTCCTCTACATTCGATTGTAAAAAAATGAATTGATACCCTGCTTTGGTTATCTCCGCAAGCGTGAGGGGAATCTCTTGCATGGATCCCGCTTGTCGAATGCTACTTAACCGTTGCTTGAGATTACTGATGAATATGTTTGTGTTATCGGAAGAACCGACGGCTGCGCGTAGTTCATTGATTCGTTTTATGACTGGAATAGGATTGTCGGAGTTGTCGTTATAGAAGATATTTAGGAAGTCTTCGCTTTGTTGTGTCCATCTGGTTAATGGAGTCCATAAGGCGCTGTTTTCGTCTGAAACGCCTTTCCCGCAGACATATCGGTAAAAGTCGTCGCCCGGACGGATGTCGTGGTTCTCATATTGCTCAAAGTTCCATGTGATAGGATCGTAGGTCGCGACATTGTCGTCTTTGCATGATGCAAACATGGCTAAGACAAGTGCTCCGAAATATAAAATGCGTTTGTTCATAACATATACACTAGATATCATTATGGACAAAAATAATAAAAATGATCTGAAATAGGTTGTACATGGAGCCGGGTTAGACTGATTTTTTTTTTTTTTTTTTCATGAGTTTTGTTGGAATGATATTGTGTTGAGAATCTAATAACAAAAGCCCCGAAAGCTTACTTCCAATAAACTTTCGGGGCTTTTAAACTGTTCCTTAACTCCTTATTCCTCCTTTTTTAGCAGTTTAAACGACTCGTTGTTCTCCAGTACGATGATGTAGACGCCTTTCTTTAGATACCCAATGATGTCTGCTTCTCCTTTTTTGAAGTACTCCACTAAGAGTCCGTTCGTGTTATAGATGCTTCCTCCGCAGTCGTTGAGGCTCTTTTGAGACTCGCACAACTCCTCCATGCCTGTGAAGTCCATGGTAGGTCCGGTGTAGCTTTCGCCTTGCTCGCCCTTCTGGTAGACCTTTACGTAGTTGACGTACATTTTAGCCTCTCCGTTGTTGAGGGCGGAGATTTGATTCACGTCCATGATTTGAGGAAAGCCTCCTCCTATCGCAAGGTTAAACAAGATGTGGCACTCGCGGTGGAAATAGGTGCCGGGATCATCGCTTCCGCCGCATCCGGTCAGAAGCACTGCCAACAACAGCATCAGTAATAAAACAGTCAGTAAACCACGTCTTTGAAGCCGCATAACTTTGCTACCTCTTGTTTTGTTATTTTGCCTCGGTGATCCAGATCAGTTCGGAGCCGACGTACTCGATCGTCACGTCGAAACCGT
>CALCUH010000025.1 GCA_937907165.1 uncultured Bacteroidales bacterium
ATCTTGAACAGCGGTGTCTCGTGAACCATCTGTCCTGCAGGGCTGTAGCAGGTAAGACGAATGGCCACTATGTCGTTTGCGTTTGGCTGAATATCGGAATTGCCAGCATTCACAATCTTGTATTCAAGCCCCGATTCCGTGGTTTTGTAGTCGTCGGAGCACGATGACATTGCGATTGAGACGGCCACGCATAGTATTGGTAAAAAGTGTTTCATAGTAATTGTTTGCCCAAAAGTAACCGATTTTACAAGGATTGAAAAAACGACATCAAAAAAAATCCCCACAACCTTGCGGAAGTGGGGATTGATTATTGAACTAAAATGTATTAGTCTTTCAGTTTTGCGCAAAGGAACTCGCGATTCAAGCGAGCGATGTTGCTGATAGAAACGCGTTTTGGGCATTCTGCCTCGCAAGCGCGGGTGTTGGTGCAGTTGCCGAAACCAAGTTCGTCCATCTTTGCAACCATTGCCTTTACACGTTTTGCAGCCTCAACCTTGCCTTGTGGAAGCAAAGCGAATTGAGAAACCTTAGCAGAAACGAACAACATTGCTGAACCGTTCTTGCAGGCAGCAACGCAAGCGCCACATCCGATGCAAGTTGCAGAATCCATTGCCTCGTCAGCATCAACCTTTGAGATTGGAATAGCGTTTGCATCTTGAGCGCCACCGCAGTTGAATGATACATAGCCGCCAGCCTGCTGAATTTGGTCGAATGCGTTACGGTTAACCATCAAGTCCTTGATTACAGGGAATGCTGCAGAACGCCAAGGTTCAACAGTGATAGTGTCGCCATTCTTGAAACGACGCATATACAATTGGCAGGTTGTTGCGCCTGTTGCAGGTCCGTGTGGGTGACCATTGATGAACAATGAGCACATTCCGCAGATACCTTCGCGGCAGTCGTGGTCGAAAACGATTGGCTCTTGACCTTTCTCGATAAGAGATTCGTTCAAGATATCCAAAGTTTCAAGGAATGATGTGTCAGGTGTAGTTTCAACGTTCTCGTAAGTTACAAAACCACCTTTTTCTTTCGGGCCAGCCTGACGCCAAACCTTCAAGTTTACTTTCATTGTATTATCTGTAGCCATTTGATTTACTTTTTTAAAGTTGATTATGATTTATAATTACGAGTTTGAACTTTGATAGCCTCATAAGCAAGAGGTTCTTTAAGCAACTCAGGATCCTTGTTGTCGTCGCCAGCGTAATTCCAGCAACCAACATAGAAGTAGTTCTCATCATCACGTTTAGCCTCACCTTCCTCAGTCTGGTACTCCTCACGGAAGTGACCACCACAACTTTCGTTACGGCTCAAAGCGTCGCGAGCGATCAACTCACCCATTACGATGAAGTCTCTCAAACGGAATGCCTTGTCAAGCTCTACGTTCATACCTTCCTCAACTTTACCAGGAACGAACAAATTGGTTTCGAACTCCTTACGCAAATCTTTCAACTTTTTGAGCGCAGTCTCGAGTTTCTCCTTGGTACGACCCATACCAACGTATTCCCACATGATGTGACCCAACTCCTTGTGGATAGAATCTACGGAACGTTTTCCGCCAATCTTCATCAAAGCTTCTTGCTCCTTCTCACACTTAGCTTGAGCGTCCATAAACTCCTTGCTGTTAGGATCGAAACGTGGAACAGTGATTTGGTCTGACAAGTAGTTCTGAATAGTGTAAGGCAATACGAAGTATCCGTCTGCCAAACCTTGCATCAATGCGGATGCACCCAAACGGTTAGCACCGTGGTCGGAGAAGTTACACTCACCGATTGCGAACAATCCCTTAACGGAAGTCTGCAACTCGTAGTCTACCCAAAGACCACCCATCGTATAGTGGATAGCAGGGAAGATCATCATCGGATTGTAGTACTTAACGCCGTCGATTTCCTTAGCGAACTCACCTGGGTTCACGTCAGTGATCTCCTCGTACATATCGAACAAGTTACCATAACGTTGACGAACTACGTCGATGCCCAAACGGTTGATAGCCTCGGAGAAATCCAAGAACACAGCCAAACCTGTATTGTTCACACCGAATCCCTTATCACAACGCTCCTTAGCGGCACGTGAAGCGACGTCACGCGGAACCAAGTTACCGAACGCAGGATAACGGCGCTCCAAATAGTAATCACGTTTTTCCTCAGGAATATCAGATCCCTTGATTTCACCACGTTGCAACTTCTTAGCGTCCTCGATGTCTTTTGGAACCCAAATACGACCATCGTTACGCAAAGACTCTGACATCAAAGTCAACTTAGATTGCTTGTCGCCGTGAACAGGGATACAAGTAGGGTGGATCTGAACGTATGAAGGGTTAGCCATGTAAGCGCCCTTACGATATGCCGCGATAGCAGCTGAACAGTTACAACCCATTGCATTGGTAGACAAGAAGTAAGTGTTTCCGTAACCACCAGTTGCCAAAACAACTGCGTGTGCTGCGAAACGCTCAAATTCGCCAGTTACCAAATTCTTAGCGATGATACCGCGTGCGCGTCCGTCTACCATAACGATGTCGTGCAACTCGTAACGGTTGAAACTCTTCACCTTACCAGCCTTGATTTGGCGGTTCAAAGAAGAGTAGGCGCCCAACAACAATTGTTGTCCGGTTTGACCCTTAGCGTAGAATGTACGGGATACTTGAGCACCACCGAATGAACGGTTGGCCAACATACCTCCGTATTCACGAGCGAATGGTACACCTTGAGCGACACATTGGTCGATGATGTTAGCGGAAACCTCAGCCAAACGATAAACGTTAGCTTCACGGGCACGATAGTCACCTCCCTTTACAGTATCGTAGAACAAACGGTAAACGGAGTCACCGTCGTTTTGATAATTCTTAGCGGCATTGATACCACCTTGTGCGGCGATTGAGTGCGCACGACGTGGAGAGTCTTGGATACAGAAATTCAAAATATTGAATCCCATCTCGGCTAATGTGGATGCTGCGGAAGCACCTGCCAATCCTGTTCCAACCACGATAATGTCCAACTTACGTTTGTTGGCAGGGTTCACCAATTTTTGGTGAGCTTTATAGTTGGTCCACTTTTCTGCTACTGGACCTTCTGGAATTTTTGAATTAATTTCAGCCATAATTATATATCTTATTTTCTTTTATTACTTAGATTATAGACTTTGAAGATAACCTGCTACCGCAACAGCACCGAAGCACAAGAACACCAAAGTAGCGACAACGTTAGCCAAGCATTTCAAACGTGGGAACCAAGTTTTTCCGTCCCAACCGATTGTTTGGAACGCACTCCAGAATCCGTGAGTCAAATGGAACCAGATAGCGGCGAACCATACAATATATAATAAAACAATTACAGGATTTGAGAATGTAAGCTTAATCAAAGCGGCTCCATCAGCGAATTGACCAGCATATTCTGCCTCTGCACCCATGATTTCAGGCAATTGCATCTTCGCCCAGAAGTGAGTCAAGTGCATAGCCAAACCTGCGATCACGATGAATCCTAAAACAAACATGTTACGAGAAGCCCATTCTACCTTTGGTTGATTCTGTTGGTAAGAATACCCCTGCGCACCACGCGCTTTTTGATTACGCAACGTCAAAATCGTCGCAAAAATAATGTGCAAAACGAAACCTCCAGCCAATACCGCAGTACCGACAAGAGCATACCAGTTAGCACCTAAAAACTCACATATCGAATTATAAGCATCACCATTGAAAATGGCGACGGCATTCATCGACATGTGAAACAAGAGAAACAAAATAAGAAAAAGGCCAGTGATACTCATTACTAGCTTTCTTCCAATTGATGAATCAATTAGCCACATAAGTTTTTGAATTTTAAATTAGTTATTTTTGTTAATATAAATTTACGTTAATTCACGCAAAAGTAAATGAAAAACCTATAATAAACAAAAGAATAATTCATAAAAAATGGCGCAAAAACGCACTTTGTGACGGCAACCGAACAAATTTTCAAAATCGTTTCATTCGAACGTTACGGAGGGGAAAAAGCACCCTATAGACTTACTTTTATAATAGGTGATGAGTTATGCTTTTAACACAATTATAATATATTGGCTTTTAATTTTCCCCCACTTTTATTTTGAAATTAGTTACTCGATAAAATCGTCTCTCATTATTACTTCAATAGATTTCTACTCCGAAATTTTTATTTTTATGTAAAAATCACTATATTTATTGTAGCTGCGCAGCCAAACGGCACAGATTACTCGAATATTTGTAGCGTCAAATAGATCTTTTAACCTATTCATCATAGAAAAGGAGGATAGGTTAAATAAAAAGCGAATTTTTAAAAGGTGAATACGAGATCATTATTTTATTGTTGATAAATTGATTCGGTGACTGTTGAAAACATGTAGAATATGTCAAATAATTTTTAAAAAAATAATTTTCATATTTCAAAATCTCGATTATGCAAATGGTTTTCTTTTCCTTCCAAATTAATTAGCCTTTTTTTAATCTAACTTTCTGACACTTTTTTTGTGCAAAAAGTTGAATTTTCCGTAATTAAAAATTGTAAATTTGTATAAATGTTAGGATAGTTAATAAAGTCTCGAAAATTTTTATTTTCAATTCTTTACTATTAACAAAATATACTTCTGATGGAGGAGTGTCTTTTGAATATGGATTTTGCAAGAACAAATTAAAAAATGTTTTAACCATTTCAACACCCTATTATACTCATCATTTAAGTTTTATTTATTTTAAAGTTAAAAAGATAATAAGATAAAAAAATAAAGAATGGATTTGAAAGAAGAAATTTTTCGTTTGAAGAAAGAGAAAAATGCTATCGTCATGGCGCATTACTATACTACGGGCGATATACAGAGTGTCGCTGATTATGTCGGTGATAGCCTTTCATTGGCTCAGAAAGCCGCCAAGACAGATGCTGACATCATCGTGTTGTGTGGTGTTCACTTTATGGGTGAAACTGCAAAGATTCTTTGTCCCGATAAGAAAGTTCTCGTTCCAGATATGAATGCGGGTTGTTCTTTGGCTGACAGTTGCAAGGCGGAAGAATTCAAAAAATTTATAGAAGAAAATCCCGGTCATACGGTTATTTCATATGTGAATACTACGGCTGCCGTAAAGGCATTGACTGATGTTGTTGTTACTTCTTCCAACGCAAAGCAGATTGTAGAGTCTTTTCCAAAGGACCAGAAAATCATTTTCGGTCCTGATAAAAATTTAGGTGGTTATATTAATAATGTCACCGGTAGAAAAATGAGACTTTGGAACGGGTGTTGTCATGTACATGATCGCTTTTCTGTTGATAAGATTCTTTTGTTGAAACAAGTTTATCCTAATGCTAAGGTTTTGGTTCATCCTGAATGTAAAGGATCTGTCGTTAAATTAGCAGATAGGGTAGGGTCTACCGCTGATCTTCTTAAATATGCGTTAAATTCCGATGCGAACGATTTCATCGTAGTAACTGAGTGTGGAATCTTGTATGAGATGAGACGTAAAGCGCCTAATAAGAATTTCATTCCTGCGCCACCAGAAACAGGTGATAATGGATGCAACGATTGTTCTTATATGAAACTTAACACTTTGGAGAAACTTTATGATTGTTTAAAGAATGAATCTCCGGAGGTTCATGTTGATCCTACGATTATCGACCGTGCAGTTCTTCCTATTAAGAAGATGCTTGAAATAAGTGAGAAATATGGAATCTGATCTTTCCATTCGTGAGTTGCAATCTGCTGTTGATCAGTGGATTAAAACTTACGGTGTTCGTTATTTCAATGAACTCACCAATATGGCTTGCCTTACTGAAGAGGTAGGGGAGTTGGCTCGTGTTGTAGCTCGTAAATTCGGTGAACAATCTTCCAAAGAGAGTGATCTTGACGCTTGTTTGGAGGAGGAGATGGCTGATGTTCTTTGGGTGTTAGTCTGCATGGCTAACCAGACTGGCGTCGATTTAACGAGTGCCATTAACAAGTCTTTTGAGAAGAAAACAAAACGTGATGCTTCCAGGCATCTTAATAATAACAAATTAAAATAGTTTATGGATCGTTTCGATGCTTTTTTCGCCAAGTATGACATGGACTTGGACGTGAATCAAGTTCAACAGGAAGTGAAGAAAATACTGTTGGATAATTATGATAAATATAACCAAAAGTCTATTTATAGTCAGATACTTAGCATGGTGGATATCACTTCATTGAATCCGACTGATTCAGTGAAAAGCATTTCTGAATTTGTTGAGAAAATTAACAAGTTCGATTCTAAATTCGAGATTCTACCTCATCCTGCTGCCATATGTGTTTATCCTAAATTTGTATCTACAGTCAAAGATAATTTGATTGAGGATCTTCAGATTGCCTCTGTTGCCGGTGGTTTTCCGGATGCTAATACTTTTATAGAAGTGAAGGTGGCCGAGGTAGCGATGGCTGTCATGGAGGGAGCTACTGAAATTGATGTGGTAATCCCTTCCGGAATGGTTATTGCTGGTGACTTTGAGGAGATTTATGACGATCTTTCCGAAATAAAATCAGCTTGTCGCGACGCTAAGTTGAAAGTCATTCTCGAAACAGGTGTTCTCATGGATCCGGTGTTGATTAAAAAAGCTGCGTTGGTTGCGATGAACGCTGGTGCCGATTTCATCAAAACTTCTACGGGTAAAGTATCATTAGGCGCTACTTATGAGGCTGTTTATATCATGTCTAAGGCGGTTTCTGAGTACAATGCGCTCAATAACACAAAAGTCGGAATTAAAGTGGCTGGAGGCGTCTCTACGACTGAGCAGGCTGTCTCTTATTATGCGATTGTCGCTTCTGTTTGCGGTGAAGAATGGTTGAATCCTTCTTTGCTACGTTTTGGTGCAAGCCGTTTGGTAAATTCTTTGATTTCTTCTTTAAGTGGAATGGAAGTAAAGTATTTCTAGAAAGCAAAAAAAAATAGTGGAGAATTATTTCTTCACTATTTTTTTCTTTCGATCGTATGTTCGAAAAGATTTTCTAAGGAATCTTTAATATCTTGTTTATCAATATCTTTTATGATATTCATAGCCTCTTTTTTATAGGCTCTCATTTTCTCTTCAGCATATTTGATACCGCCTTTGTCTATAGCGAATTTTGTGATCTTTTGAATGCTTTCCTGATCTGTTTTCTTTGTTTTGATAAGATTTAAAATCTCTTCTTTTTCTTTTTCTCCGCTGCTTTTCAACGCATAGATTAATGGAAGTGTGATTTTACCTTCTCTGATATCATTTCCAACAGGTTTTCCTATTTCCTGTTCTGTGCTGATATAGTCGAAAATATCGTCTTTGATTTGAAAACAGATTCCATATAGTTCACCATATTTTTTCATTGTTTCACGCTTTGCCTCGCTGGCTTCGCATGTGATTGCTCCGCAAGTTGTGCAAGTGGATAACAATGCAGCGGTCTTCATTTTTATGACTTCCAAATATTTTTCTTCGTCATAAATGCTCTTTTGCATGTTGGATATTTGTTGAATTTCACCCTTTGAAATTTCTTTTCCTAATTTGGTGATTTCTCCGATTATCCTTATGTCTTCCGTTTCGTTTGCGGCGTATAGTGATTGCGAGAGTATGTAGTCTCCCGCTAATATGGATATCTTATTGTTCCAAATAGCGTTCACGGATTTTTGACCTCTTCTTTCGTTCGTTTCATCCACTACGTCGTCGTGAATCAGACTTGCCGTGTGTAGCATCTCCATAGCGATGGCGGTGTTGATCGTCTTTTCGTTGATTTCACCTGTCGCTTTGGCGGATAGAAGTGTCAAAATCGGACGTATTTGTTTTCCTTTTTTGTTAAGTATATGATTATGAATTTGTTGCAATATGATATTATCGGTTTGGAATTTCTTTTCATATTCTTCTCTGAATAATGAAAATTCTTTCTCAATTGGTTTTATTATTTCCTCGATTGTTATCATATCCTTTAATTTCTTTCGCGAATTTAATAAATTAATCTTTATTTTCTTTTCAATCTTATCCACTATCCATTTTTTATCTGTTGCTTTTTGTAACTTTGTTTGTAAAATATTTCTTTATGGACAAAAAGCTTTTTTTAATCGATGCCTATGCGTTGATATATCGTTCTTATTATGCGTTTATTAAGAACCCTCGAATCAATTCTAAAGGTCTCAATACTTCAGCCATTCTTGGTTTCGTTAATGTTTTGCAAGATGTCTTGAAAACTGAATCGCCAACTCACATTGCGGTTGCTTTCGATCCTTCTGGTCCGACTTTCCGACATGAGGCATTTCCTCAATACAAGGCGCAAAGACCCGCGACTCCTGAAGATATTAAGCTTTCTGTTCCTATTATTAAGGAAATTATTTCTGCTTTCAATATTCCGATATTAGAGGTTCCAGGATTTGAAGCTGATGATGTTATTGGTACGGTCTCCAAGTTGGCGGAGCAAAAAGGTTTTGAAGTTTTTATGCTAACGCCCGACAAAGATTATGCTCAACTTGTTTCTGAACATATTTATATTTATCGTCCTCGTCATGGTGGGGGGTATGAAACTTTGGGTGTTTCTGAAGCTTGTGCTAAATGGCAGATAACTTCAACCGAACAGATTATTGATTATTTGGGATTGATGGGTGACTCTTCTGACAATATTCCGGGATGTCCAGGGGTAGGGGAGAAGACTGCCGTGAAACTTCTCGCAGATTTTGGATCAATTGAGAATTTGTTGAATCATACCGATGAATTGAAAGGTGCGTTAAAGAAAAAGGTAGAAGAGAATGTTGACATGATTAACTTCTCCAAATTTTTAGCGACCATTCGTTTGGATGTTCCAATCGAATTTGATGAAGATCTTTTGGTTCTTCAAAATCCGGATGTTCAAAAACTTAAGAAAATTTATGCTGATCTTGAATTCAAAAATCTTCTTTCCAAATTGGATGGACCTATTGCTTCTCAGAAAAAAGCAGAGGCTGTTCAACTCTCTCTCTTTGATGATTATATGGCCAATGATGCGGAAGAAAAAAAATATTCAACTCTCAGCGAGTTAACTTCTGTTGAACATAAGTATCAATTAATTGATAATGAAGAACTTATACTCGATTTTTTAGGTAAATTGGAACAACAGGAATTTTTCTGTTTTGACACGGAAACGACTGGAATTAATACAATTTCTGATGATTTAGTCGGATTTTCCTTTTCTTGGAAAGAATTTGAGGCATATTATGTTCCGATTCCATCTGATCGCCAAGAAGCAGAAAAGTTTGTATTGCGTTTCAAAAATATTTTCGAAAACGATAAAACTTTGAAGATTGGACAAAATATTAAATTCGATCTTCTCATGTTGCGTCAGTATGGTATCGAACTAAAAGGACCTATGTTCGACACTATGATTGCTCATTATTTAATTCAACCAGACCTTCATCATGGAATGGATTATTTAGCTGAGGTCTATTTGAAATACAAGACGATTACTTATGAAGAGTTATGTGGTGGAAAAAATCCTAAAACCACCAATATTCGTACCATCGATATTCATAAGCTTTGTGATTATGCGGCAGAAGATGCTGATGTTACTTTAAGGTTGAAAAACGTTTTTGAGCAAGAACTTATCAAAAATGATTTGATGAAGATTTTTACTGAGATTGAAATGCCTTTGATGCCCGTCTTAGCTGATATGGAATATACAGGTGTTTTAATTGATGTCGAATCATTGAAACAATATTCATTGTCTTTACAAGAACGAATTATTGCAAAAGAAAAAGAGATATTCTCTCTTGCAGGGTATGAGTTTAATATTTCATCACCTCGTCAAGTTGGCGAACTTATTTATGATAAGTTACAAATCGTAGAAACAGCTCGCAAAACTAAAACTGGTCAGAATTCCACTTCCGAAGAAGTTCTTGTTTCTCTCAAAGGAAAACATCCTATCATCAATTTAATTCTTGAACATCGAGGTTTAAAGAAATTGCTTTCGACCTATGTTGATGCATTACCAGAGATTATCAATAAGAAGACTGGCAGAATTCATACTTCTTATAATCAGACTGTGGCAGCAACCGGTCGTTTAAGTTCAAGCAATCCAAACTTACAAAATATTCCTATTCGTGATGAAGATGGTAAGGAAATCAGAAAAGCCTTCATACCAGATGCAGGGTGCACATTTTTGTCTGCCGATTATTCTCAAATTGAATTAAGACTTATGGCTCATCTCAGTGATGATGAAAATTTGATTGAGTCATTTAATGCTGGTGATGATATTCACACTGCCACCGCTTCTAAAATTTTTAAGGTTGATATGAATTCTGTAGACAAAGATATGCGTCGAAAAGCAAAGACGGCAAACTTTGGTATTATTTACGGAATTTCGGCTTTTGGTTTATCTGAGCGTTTGGATATTCCAAGATCAGAGGCAAAACAATTAATAGACGATTATTTTATCACCTATCCGAAAATTAAAGAATATACAGATTCAGTAGTTCAATCTGCAAGAGAAAAAGGATATGTTGAAACATTGTTTGGACGTCGTCGTTATCTGAACGATATTAATTCACGCAACAGCGTTGTAAGAGGTTATGCTGAACGAAATGCTGTAAATGCCCCCATACAAGGAACAGCCGCTGATATTATCAAAATCGCAATGATAAATATTTTTAGAAGATTCAAAGAAGAAAAAATTAAATCTAAAATGATTCTTCAAGTACACGATGAGTTGAATTTTACTGTTTATAACGAAGAATTAGAAAAAGTAAAATCAATCGCAAAAAATGAAATGGAAAGTGCTGTTAAATTAAAAGTACCTTTAATTGCCGAGTGTGGAGTAGGAGTCAATTGGTTGGAAGCACATTGATAAAATGTTCCACGTGGAACATTTAAAATTTCTCATAGCCTATAATTGTTCCACGTGGAACATTATAGGCTAAATTTTTCTTTGATTCCATCGAGAATTTCAAATAATTCATCTTTTGTTTGGGCTCTCAACATTGCGATTCTTGTTTGTTTGAAATTATCTATACCTTTTAGTAGGGGAGTTGAAGCCAAATGTCTTCTTGTGTGAATTATTCCTCTTGTTTCGTCCAACCATTCAATGTTCTTTTCAACGTACTCTTTCAAAACATTTATATAATATTCGAATGGTTTTTTCTCCATCTCTTTTCCATATTTGAGATAATATTTCATCTCTTCGAAAATCCATGGATTTCCAAAAGTTGCTCTACCTATCATTACAGCATCCACTCCGTATTTGTCAAAACACTCCTTAGCTCTTTGTGGGGTGGTCACGTCACCGTTACCAATAATAGGTATTTTTATTCTTGGATTGTTTTTTACTTCACCGATTAAAGTCCAATCGGCAGAACCAGTATACATTTGTGATCTTGTTCTTCCATGAATAGCCAATGCTTGCGCTCCGCAATCTTGAATTTGTTCGGCAAGTGTTGTGATAATTATGTTGTTTGCATCCCAACCCAATCTGGTTTTTACCGTCACTGGAATATTCACGGCTTTCACTACTGCTTTGATTATCTCAAGCATTTTAGGAACGTCTTTCAATAATCCTGCGCCTCCACCTTTTCCAGCTACTTTTTTTACGGGACAACCAAAATTCAAATCAATAATATCTGGCTTTGCTTCCTCAGCCATTTTAGCTGCTTCAGCAATAGGTTCAGGCTCTCTACCATATAGTTGTATGACAACAGGTCTCTCATCGTCATTTATATTCAGTTTTCTTTCAGTGCTTTGCACATTTCTAATCAATGCATCCGCAGAAACAAATTCCGAATAAACCATGTCTGCCCCGAATCTCTTACACATCAATCTGAATGTAGGATCTGTTACATCCTCCATTGGTGCTAAAAATAGTGGGTACTCGCCAAATTCTATATTACCGATTTTCATTTTTAATTCATTGTTTCACGTGGAACATTTTATTGTTGACAATCATCTACCTCAGAAGCATCAACTATTTTGTACAATTTATCTGAAGGTCTGATCTTTTCCGGAACGGAAATTGAAAATAAATCACCCTTGTTACAACTCTCTACAGAAGAATAATCCACACGAATATCTTCAACTTTCATCTCAATCACACCTGTTGTAGGTCCAGTGATGATAATGTCATCTCCTTTTTTAAGACCATATTTTGTCTCCGTGAGAAATTCCGCAACTCCTAATTTCGAATAATATTTGATGCCTTTCGCAATGTATACCTTTTTCTTGGTTGCTTCTGAACCGTATGTCGGACTCCATTCTCCCAACCTCTGACCAAGATAGTAACCATTCCAAAAACCTCTATTGAAAACTGTTTTCAATCTTTCATCCCAAAGCTTTACCTTTTCTTCTCCGTAGGTTCCGTCCAAATAGGAATTTATCGCTTCATTGTAACATGAAACAACAGTCTTCACATACTCAGGTCCTCTCGCTCTTCCCTCTATTTTCATCACTCTGACGCCTGATTCAATCAAGCGATTTAAGAAGTGAATCGTCTTTAAATCTTTTGGAGACATCAAATATTGATTGTCTACTTTTATCTCCAAATCTTTGTCTTCGTTAATCAAACGATATCCATGTCTGCATACTTGATAACAAGCGCCTCTGTTGGCTGACGCATTGAATTCATGCAGACTTAAATAACATTTTCCTGAGACTGCCATGCAAAGAGCTCCATGACAAAACATCTCGATTTTTATTAATTCTCCTTTCGGACCTTTTATGTTTTCTTTTTGAATCGACTCAAAAATTCTCTTCACCTGATCCATATTACATTCACGCGCCAATACGACAACGTCCGCATATTTAGCGTAGAATTTTAAAGCTTCTATATTGGCGATGTTCAGTTGCGTGGAAAGATGTACTTCAACTCCTTTCTCAAATGCGTAAGTCATTACAGCTACATCTGCGGCAATGATTGCGGAAACACCCACTTCCTTGGCTGTGTCCACAATCTCTCTCATCATCTCCAAATCATCGTTATATATCACTGTGTTGACCGTGAGATAACTTTTCAGACCGTTTTCCTTACATATTTTTACAATGTTTCTGAGATCTTCCGTGCCAAAATTACTGGCTGAACGTGAACGCATATTCAGTTTTTCTATGCCGAAATAGACCGAATTTGCTCCCGCTTGTATGGCTGCTTGCAGACTTTCGTAGGATCCTACCGGAGCCATTATCTCAAAATCTTCTCTCTTCAAATCCATATTTATTCTCTGTTTTGTGAATCAATCCATATTGTGACCGGACCGTTATTGAGCAATTCCACTTTCATGTCTGCCCCGAATTCGCCAGTTCCTATCTCTTTTCCTAATTGTTTTTCCATGCTCGAACAGAATTTCTCATACATCGGTACGGCGAAATCCGCTTTGCTGGCTCTAATATATGAGGGTCTGTTTCCTTTTTTTGTCAAGGCTTGTAAGGTGAATTGACTGACCACCAAAACCTCTCCTTGAATATCTAATACAGATTTGTTCATCACACCATTTTCGTCATCGAATATTCTAATGTTGGCAATCTTCCCTGTCAACCATTCGATGTCTTCATCTGTGTCCCGATCCTCAATTCCTACCAGAACCAGCAGACCATTACCGATTTTGGACTTAATTTTTCCTTCAATCGTGACGGATGCGTGTGTGACTCTTTGTATTAATACTCTCATATATTTTGTAATTAAAATATTAATTAGATGAATTTTCTTTATTTTGATTATTGAAATATTCTACAATAATTCTTGCTTTACTTTTACCTATTTCTGCGGCGAGTTCTTCTTCGGAGCAAGTTTTGATGCGTTTCACGCTCTTGAATTTTTTAATCAATTGCTCTTGTGTCTTCTCTCCGATTCCTTTGATGTCCAATTCCGTCCGCACCATGTTTTTGCTTCTCTTCTCACGGTGGAATTTGATGGCGAAACGGTGCACTTCATCTTGAATGGATGCGAAGAAACGGAAGGTTTCATCGGTCGGATCAAGGTTGACAACCTTCGGCGGAAAGCCGAAAAGCAACTCTTTCGTGCGGTGTTTTTCGTTCTTTGCCAATCCTGCGATGGGTATATCTAGGTGGAGTTCGTCTTCCACCACTTCTCGTATCACTTCCATCTGTCCGATTCCGCCATCGGCGATGATGAGTTGCGGCAGCGGTTGTTCCTCTTCCGTCAATCTTGAATATCTGCGTCTTACCACCTCTTTCATGGAGGCGTAGTCGTCTGGCCCGACCACCGTTTTGATGTTGTATTTTCGGTAATCGTTCTTCGATGGTTTTCCCATTTTGTAGACTACACAGGCCGCCACCGCATCGCTTCCTTGAATGTTAGAATTATCAAAACACTCGATTTGAACGGGCAATTTCTCCATTTTAAGGAGATTTTGAATCGATTTCAGAAGTTTGGTGGCTCTCTGTTCCGGATTGAATTTCTCCATTTGTTTCATTCGGTCGAAACGGTATTGTTTCACATTTTGGATGGAGAGATCCAACAGTTTCTTTTTATCTCCTTTTTGAGGTACCGTAATTGTCACATTTTCAAAATGATAACCTATTTCGAACGGAACAATTATCTCTCTGGAATAACTTTTGAAGCGTTCCCTCATCTCTGTGATCGCTGTCGCCAGAATCTCTTCTTTTTCTTCGTCGGTTCGTATCTTATATTCCAACGTGTAGGCTTGCGAAATGGTACCGTTCGTAACCTTTAGAAAATTCACAAAAGCGTCGTTTTCATCGATTTCTATGGCAAATGTGTCGATGTTGGTGAGTGAAGAATTCACGATAGTGGATTTCGCCTTATAGCGTGCCAAAGCATCTAATTTTTCCTTGATGGATTGTGCCTCCTCAAACTTGAGTTCCTCCGCCAGAAGCATCATTTTTTCTTCCAACGCTTTCTCCAGTTCTCCTAGTTCACCTTTCAATAAAAGCTTGATTTCACCGATGTTTTTGTTATATTCTTCAAGGCTTTGCAATCCCTCGCAGCACCCTTTGCATTTCTTGATGTGGTATTGAAGACACACCTTGAATTTTCCTTCGTTGATGTTGTCCGGCGTGAGGTTCAATTTGCAGGTTCTGATCGGGTAGAGTTCCGATATGAGGTCGAGCATCGTATATACGGCAGGCAAGTAGGTGTAAGGACCATAGTAGATGGAGCCGTCTTTCACCATATTTCTTGTCTTGAATATTCTTGGAAAAAACTCGTTTTTGACGCAGATCCACGGATATGTCTTCCCATCTTTCAACAAGATATTGTAGCGTGGCTGATGCTTTTTGATGAGGTTATTTTCCAATAATAGGGCGTCTTGTTCGCTTCCGACTACAATGTATTTGATGTCGGCGATTTGTTTCACCAGAACCCGTGTTTTGACGCTCTGTTGCTCTTTATTGAAGTAGGAGGAGACTCTTCGTTTTAAATTTTTCGCCTTTCCAACGTAAATTATCTCGTTTTTATCGTTCAGATATTGGTAGATGCCGGGACTTTCCGGCAACGATAAGACGATTTGTTTTACGTGTGAAACCTCCTTCTCCATTTTTATCTTCCCATTAATATTAAGAGAATATTGATGTCGCTCGGCGAAATGCCCGGAATGCGGCTCGCTTGTCCGATAGTTTCAGGGTCAATTCTTTGCAGTTTTTGTCTCGCTTCGGTTGATAGTGATTGGATGGTCGAGTAATCGAATTTACCCTTTATGTTAATGTTTTCCAGCCTTTTAAGTTTATCTGCGATGAGCGTTTCTCTGTCGATGTATCCTTTGTACTTGATTTGGATTTCAGCGGCCTCGATGATTTCCTCTTTACGGTTAGGAATCTTTTCCAATGCGGCTTTTAAAGGCGCGATGCCTTCCGCAAGCATATTGATGGTCAGTTGAGGTCTGTTCACTAAGTCAACCAACTTGCAGCCGTTCTTTAACGGACTGGTTTCGTGTTGCTCCAAAAAGTCGTTTATCAAGTTCGCTTTTATGGAGAAATTATCGATGAAATCGACAATTCTATTCACTTCCTCTTTTTTCTGCGTGTATAGATCGAAGCGCTCTTTTTTAGCCAAACCGATTTCGTAGCCTTTCGTTGTCAGACGGGCGTCGGCGTCGTCTTGGCGGAGCAATATTCTGTATTCGGCGCGTGATGTGAACATTCTGTAAGGTTCGTCCACGCCTTTCGTGACAAGGTCGTCAATCAATACGCCGATGTATGCTTCATTTCTATTGAGAACGAATGGTTTACCTCCGTGACAGTTGATATGGGCGTTGATTCCGGCGATGATGCCTTGACCTGCCGCTTCCTCATATCCTGTCGTTCCGTTCACTTGACCAGCCATAAAGAGGTTCTTAATGATTTTAGATTCCAAATTGTGGTGGAGTTGTGTCGGATCGAAGTAGTCGTACTCGATGGCATAACCCGGACGGTAGACCACAGCATTTTCCAAACCACGGATGGTTTTCAACGCATTCAATTGAATATCAAGTGGTAAAGATGAGGAAAATCCGTTCAAGTAATATTCTTGTGTGGTTTCTCCTTCTGGTTCAAGGAAGAGCTGATGTTGCGTCTTGTCGGCGAAAGTCACGATTTTAGTTTCGATACTTGGGCAATATCTTGGACCGATACTCTTGATTTGTCCGTTGAAAAGGGGAGAATCTGGTAAGCCTGCGCGAAGGATTTCATGCGTCCGCTCGTTGGTATGAGTGATGAAACAGTCGCGTTGCTTGAGTGGTCTCGGCTTGAAATCGAGGAAAGAGAATTTATGAAAATCGTCTTCTCCGCCTTGTACACTCATTACGGAGAAATCGATTGTTCTTCCGTCAATGCGGACCGGCGTACCCGTTTTCATTCTATCTGTCCTGATTCCCAGCTCTTTAAGTTGTTCAGTCAGACCGTAAGAGGCAGGTTCTGAAATTCTTCCCGCTTTGATTTGCGTTCTTCCGCAATGGATGAGGCCCGTGAGGAAGGTGCCAGCGGTAAGTACGACGCACTTCGCTTTGAAGGTGGCGCCCATGCTGGTGACCACGCCGCGCACCTCGTTGTTTTCAATGAGGAATTGTACGGCGGAGTCTTGCCAAATATTCAGGTTCTCAGTGTTCTCAAGGATATTTCTCCATTTCTCGCTGAATTTCTGCCTGTCCGCTTGTGAACGCGGGCTCCACATGGCAGGTCCTTTGGATTGGTTGAGCAGTCTATATTGGATGGCGGTAAGGTCGGTAACGATACCCATCTGTCCGCCAAGAGCATCTATCTCTCTGACTATCTGTCCTTTCGCTATTCCGCCCACGGCAGGATTGCAACTCATTTGAGCGATTTTATGCATATCCATTGTGATGAGCAGAGTCTTTGAACCTAAATTTGCAGCAGCGGCCGCAGCTTCACAGCCGGCATGACCGGCGCCGATGACGATAACTTCGTAAGTGAATTCCATTTCCCAATTTATTTGTTCTGCAAAGTACGCAATTTTTTGGTTAAGCGGATATTAGTGTGAAGAAGTATTTTGCATAAATCTGTTAAAACGATAGCGGATTTTTGTTATTTTGCGGATGAAATTTGGTCTTTACAAAAAAGTGATAATCAGAGAATGGAGAATAATGAGCATCTTCTAAAAATTTACAAGGCTTCTGCCGGTTCGGGAAAGACATTTCGTTTGACGATGGAGTTTCTGAAGTATGTGATCGAGGACCCGACATGTTATGAACGTGTTTTGGCGGTGACTTTTACGAATAAGGCTACCGCCGAAATGAAGATGCGTATCGTCTCGACCTTATACGGCATAGCGAATGATTTGGAGGAATCTCAGGGAGATATCGCCACTATCTTGCGTGAGATGGGCGAAAAAGATGCTAAATTTCGAAGCCATACCTATATCGTTGCGCAGGCGAAGATCGCTTTGTCGTTAATGTTACATAATTTCAGCAATTTCCATATCGAGACGATTGACTCATTCTTTCAGAGTGTGTTGCGTAATTTAGAGAAAGAACTGGGGCTCGGTACCCATCTAAATTTAGAATTGGAAGTGAAGCCGCTTTTATCTGAGGCTGTTGAAACCCTTTTGGATAGAATCACTGAAGAAGATACCCTTCGTTGTTGGGTTAGTCGTTTCATTTCTGATCAGATCGATTCAGAAAAAGGATGGAATATTTCCGATAAAATCGCAAAATTTTCAGAAAATCTATTTTCGGAGCAATTCAGATTACGATCGAAAAAAATGTTTGATTTGGTTAAGAGTGACGAATCAAGCATTACCGTATATTTGGATAAAATATGTGAAGAGAAGAAAAAACGGAATGATGGCATTCTCCTTTTGATAAAACAATTCCAGGAGTTTAATATTGAACATGGATATACCATAGAAAATTATTACAGAAAAACCTATGGTTTATATGGTTATATCGACAAGCTAGCGCATGGGAAAACTCCTAATAGTAAAGGTGAAATCATCGCTTCGATTGCAAATAGAGAGGAATCCCCATTTAAAAAGGGTGTTGGAAGTAGGCAAGAGGAAGAATATGTATTGAGTATACTCGATGGAATCGAAAAAAACAGAGAATTTATTAGAGAAATAGAGTATATCGAAAAAAACTTTTTCTGTGTCGGTCTCATCTCATTCGTTGAAAAGTACATAAGGGAGATAAATGATGAGATGAACCAATTTATCCTTGCCGATACGCAAATATTGTTGAACGATATGATCGAGGATAGTGATGCCCCTTTCATTTATGAGAAAATAGGTACCTATTTGGACCACATTATGATTGATGAGTTCCAGGATACGAGTGAAACTCAGTGGAGTAATTTTAAACCATTGATTTTGGAGTGTGCTTCTCGTAGAATGGATAGTTTGATTGTGGGAGACCAAAAACAATCCATTTATCGTTTCAGAAACGGAAATTGGCAATTATTGGGAAATTTGTCCGATGAAATGGCTCAAATATCTCCCCGAGTAGAGCCTTTGGACACTAATTGGCGTAGCGAGTCCAGAATTGTCGAATTTAATAATTACATTTTCGAAAAAATGCCGGTTATGTATGAAGATGGTAAAAATAATCATCCATTACTTGCCAGCATGATTCAAGCTTATAAGGATGCTTCTCAGAAGTGTAAGAAAGCAGAAAAAGCTGAAAGGGGCTACGTAAAAGCGCAATTTTTCGAAAAAAAGAATGTTGAAGAGTACAAGGAGTCTGTTTTACGCGCATTATCCGATGAAATCAGGTTTTTTCAGCAAAAAGGAGTAAAACCTGAACAGATGGCCATATTGGTGGACAAGAAGGATTATATAGCTGACATAGCGGAGTATTTCGCTTCTTATAAAATGGAGGAGGGCAACCAGGGTTATTGTTTTGATTTGATTTCTGAAAACGCCTATAAGTTAGACGCATCCGAAACAGTACAGTGTATTGTCTCAGCTATGCAGTACATAGCTTTACATATATATAATACCGATGGAAACGGAAAAAAACAGGATAGCGATTTGGCAATGGTTCAATTGTTGCGCTTATATGAAAGTGTGGGGAGAAACTTGGACGAGTCTACTTCGTTTTTCCCAAATCCTCGTAAATTGACTGATGATCAAATTGAATTCTTAGAATCCATCAATCGCTTATCAATGTTACCATTATATGAAATGGTGGAGGAAATTTATCGAGTCATGCGGTTGGAAAGAATTCCGGAACAGGAGAGTTATTATTGCTTTTTCCTCGATAAAATCAATGAATTTTTAACCAAGAAATCTTCCGATCTCAGTATTTTCCTTCATTATTGGGATGACTATTTGCATGAGCAACCGATTTCAAGCGGTGAGGCTTCTGGTATTAAGGTTATGACCATACATAAATCAAAAGGCCTTGAATTCCAAACAGTTCTGATTCCTTTCTGTGATTGGGGATTGAAGTATAGTCCACAAAAAACAAACTATTTATGGGAAACGACGGAATCGCTTCCTTCTCCTTTGAACACTTTCCCTTTGGTAGCCATCAAAAAAGTAGATGATCTTTCCTCCTCCTATTTTAGCGATTCTTTTTATAAGGAGGAGGTCGAGGAATATATGGACAAATTGAACCTTTTGTATGTGGCGCTCACAAGGGCTGAGAAGAATATGTCGATATTTGGTATGTTGAAATCGGAAACAAAAGGGAAGGAAGAGAAAGAAGACACTTCCGTTTCTCATCGTCTCGTTACCATTCTGAAATACTCGGAATTTGGTAATTGGGATGATGATAATAATATATTTTTGTCAGGTGAAGTGGACGTGGAAGAGGAAACCACCAAATTTGACACTAAAAATCCTTTTAAGCGGAGTCCGAACAAATTATCTTTCAATTGTCTCACATATACCCAAAAGGGAAAATTCAGGCAGTCTAATAAATCTAACGATTTCATCGAGGATAATGATTTCGAAACCACGCAGAATGAGTATATAGATAAGGGTAAATTACTCCATTATCTTTTTTCTAAAATATCCACGGCGGACGATATCGAAAAAGTCGTGAACCAAATGGAGTTCGAAGGTTTGTTTGAGAGCGTAGAGCAAAAACGAAAAATATTATCTTCTGTGCGTAAGGCGATGGAGACTGAAGAGGCGCAACGATGGTTCCGTCCAGGCTTGAAATTATACAATGAATGTTCCATTTTATATAGGGACGAGAATGGAGACGTGCAGGTTCGTCGTCCTGACAGGGTGATTTGCGAAGGCAATCATATGACGGTTGTCGATTTTAAGTTTGGAAAAAAATCTCCGAAATATCAAAAACAGATAGATGAATATGTCGATCTTCTCGAAAGAATGGGATATCAGGCCGATGGCCATATATGGTATCTGAATGACCTTTTTTCTTAGAAAATGAATCGATTTTATAGTTTTATGGTGTTTTCATCTATTTTGAAATATGATTAATAAATCTTAAATTTGCCTCGAATACAAAAGGTATTTCTCTATAATCTAAAACCATTGAGTTGAAATAAATAAACACAATTATGTCAAATAAAAAAAAGATCGCATTTGTATCAAACGGCACATACTCATTATACAATTTCCGTATGGGAGTTATACGTCATTTCGCTCAAAAATATGAGGTTGTGGTTATTGCCCCTGAGGATGAATATGCTGTTTTCTTTAAGAATGAAGGCATTCGTTTCATTCCTATTCCTTTGAATGTAAAGACGGCCGGTTTGATGGATGACTTACGGTTGATAAAATCTTTTTACAATATATATAAAGCCGAAAAATTTGATCTTATTTGTCATTATTCTATTAAGGCTATCATTTACGGTTCTTTGGTAAGTTCGTTTTTATCCTTAAATAATATAGTTATTACGACTGGTTTGGGTATCATCTTCATGACAGACAGCTTAAAGAACCGTATCATAAAGCTTCTATATAAATTCGCTATTAGGAATGTTAATGAGGTATGGTTTATTAATCATGACGATTATAATGAGTTTATAAAGAATCATTTTGTCAAAAAGGAGAAAACATATCTTTTAAACAGCGAGGGTGTCAATACGGAGTACTATTCCGAAATGCCAAAATCCAACGAAGATGGAAGTTTCACATTCTTGCTTATGTCCCGATTGATGCCTGAAAAAGGAGTTCGTGAGTATATGCAGGCGGCGAAAAAGTTGAAACCGAAATATCCCAATATGCGATTTATGATGTTGGGTAAGATAGATTTAGGGACTAAGAATAATATCACCAATGAGGAGCTGAACGAATGGGTGAAAGAAGGTTATATTGATTATAGGGGATATTTTTTGGAGGTTCGCCAGTTTATAGCGGATTCGGATTGTGTGGTTTTACCTTCCTATCGTGAAGGTGTTCCGCGTTGTCTTATGGAAGCGATGAGTATGAAGAAACCTATTATCGCCTCCAATTGTATCGGTTGTGTCGAACTCATCCAGGATGGTGTGAACGGATATATGTGTGAGACTAAGTCGGCGGATGATTTGGCGGATAAGATGGAGCGCTTCTATATGTTGCCGCAGGAGAAGCGTGATGCCATGGGTGAAGCAGGACGAGAGTTTATCATACGAAAGCATGATGAGAAATTAGTGGCCCAATGCTATGAAAAGAGGTTAAAAAGATATTTGGAAACTGATTGAAGAAACGAAGAACGATAACGTGACAAAACTCTTTAACGAGCGAGGAATCTCCGTCACGTTTGATCGCTACTTTTTGATCCTCCCTTTGTGAGAGGAATTCCCGTCTTAAAGGAGATTCCTTCAATCAACGGGGAATCTGTTGTTAACGAACTTCCCGGGGTTATTATAGTTCAACACTTTTGCCGGAACGCCTGCAGCTGTCGCATTCTCAGGTATATCTCTTGTTACTACCGCTCCTGCTCCAATGGAAGAGAAGGAACCGATTTTCACGTCTTCGACGATGGATACGTTAGGCCCGATATATACGTAATCGCCAATAATGGCTGGCGTTCCATAATTCGTTCCTATATTGAGGAATTGTGAAACATTCACATTGTTACCAATGATTGTTCCTTTTCCGATCACCATGCAAATTTCATGGCCGATGGAAAGGCCATAGCCGACTTTCGCCGCTAATGAAATCCTTATTTGGGATCTGCAACATTCCCTTGCGTACATGGCCACGCAAAAAGGATAAAGCCAGCCTTTATACTGGCTTAGGCGGAACCAAAAAAGGAATGATGATAAGAAAGGGGCGAAACTCCTTAATAGAATGGATAGGAATGACTCGTTCTTCCCTGATATGCGGTATCTGTCGCTTTTGATTAGTTTAATACAATCGCGGTAACTTTCAGGAATGGGAATACTTACTTGGTACCCATTTAAATCGTAATGTTCTTTTTTCATTTTTCAAGACAGTAAATGTTGGTAATAATTACTATTAATTTCACTATTAGCTATAGGGTGAAAAATAATATCGTTCATAATTTCCGAATACAAATTTAATATCTAATCGTTGTGTATATGAATAAATATGAAATAATTTAGAATATGATTAAATATTAATGAGATCTTAGACAGATTTTTAATCAATAACTTAGAATCGTTTCTGGTGCTTTCTTATATGATTTACAAAACAACTTGGTATAAATTTAATATTGGAATGAGGATAATTATATGGTTTTGGGTGGATTTTGAGCGTCGATTGTCTTAATCCTCATTACCGCAATTATCCATCCATATTTGGAATTTTGAAATGTGGTCAAATAAATATAATTTTGCTTTGAATAGATGGTAGGTTTAATGGTTATGCCATATCCGATGTTTATTCGAAATATCATTTCATGGAATAAAGTAAAAACATTGAAATACTTCAACTTATATAAATATTGTGTGAATTTCATATCCACGCCTCGTAGGATTTCAATAGCGTTGGGCATCTCACGCTTTTTAAAAATGTTTTTGGGGATTGTGGTTTTATTTTTATCCGTCAAGTATTTCGGAACTACTTTCGAAAGAGATTCATGGGTATTGTCAATCGCTTTTTGGTCTATTGTAATTTGTTTCATATTTTCACCGATTAATGAAATATTCCGCACCAAGTATATTTTCATAAAAGAACAGGAGGGGGAAGAAGTGGCGATAAGAGCCGTGAATTCTTTGATGAATCTATTCAATCTCTCCTATTTGGTGATTGTGGTCGTGGTTTTTTTTTGTGCTAGTCCGTTGACATTTCTTTTGGCTTCCGGATTTGATGATGAGATGCGGGATTTTTTGTCCATTATGATTTTTTCATTGATCCCGTTTTTTGTTCTCCAGGAGCAAAGCACCATCCTAATAGCGTTATTGAACACATACGAATCATATTTTTATCCTGAAATAGTATTCCTATCATCAAGTGTCATCAATATTATCGCCATTGTGTTTTTATCGAATACGTTGGGTATTTATGCATTGGTAATAAGTGCTACGGTGAACAATTTGTTGATGGTGGTCGTTTTGACTTGCATGTTGAAGAAGAAAGTCAGTTCTTTCCGCCTCATCTCCAAACAGTCCATTAAGTGTGCAAGTCCCTTTGTCAAATTGTCGCTGCCTATGTATCTAAGCGCGATCTGTAGTCAGGTTTATCTTTTTGTCGAAAAATCTTTGTGCACTAATTTTGGGGAGGGAATGGTTTCCATATTTGACTATGCCAGACAGATTGCGGGGATGCCTTATGTGGTTTTTTCTACTATAGTGCCGATTGTGATGACTCCTTTGCTGTCATTGGCTTTTGTGAATGGAGATGAGGAGAAGTTCTCGGATGAGATGCGTCGTCTCGTCCAATTGTTCCTTTATCTTACATGCTTCTTTTCCGTATTGATGATAACAAATTCAGAACAGGTTTCCTATGTGCTGTTTTCGTCGAAAAGCGAAGTTTTCATGAATGTTTTAGCTTTCTTGTGTATAGGAATTTTGTTTATGACAATCACTTTGGTGTGCGGACAGGCGTTGATTGCTAGAAATAGAGTGGTGGATTATGTGGTGGCGGTCATATCCGGTAATGTCGTCGCCATATCTTTGTGTTTCATACTTGTTTATCTTCCTCCCTATATCGATAACATTGTTCATATATCCCCTCGTATTGAGAATATGGCCATTTCATTTTTGATAGGCCAGTTCATCTCTTCTATGATCGCTTTCCATAAATTGAAGATCAGAAAGAAACACTTGTTCTTGAAGAATATGTTAATCATTTTTTTCTCTTGTGTAGTCGCATATGGTTTAGTATCCCTTTTCCAATATATGATGTCCGGAACCGTATTGTTATCCGTAGATATGTTTTATACGGTGCTTGACCTCTTGATTTGCGCAACCCTTGTTTTTTTTATACTTTTGTCGATGTTATTGGTTTTAGACGCAGAGGAGCGTAAGACGGTTTTAGGTTTGTGCGCAAATTTCAGTAAAAAATGCTTTAAACACTCATAATAACTATGTTGCCCTACATACTACTTATTTTATTGGCAATGCTTTGTGCTTTAACTGATGTGTTTCCGGTTAGGAATCGCATTGTTATTGTTTTGCCATTCGTTTTACTTATGTTTATGATGGCGGCATTCCGTGACAATATGGGTGGTTACGATTATGAAATGTATAAGACGTATTATGCTCATATTGTGGGTGTCGGAGATTATTTGAAAGGGTTGTATGAGCCATTTTATCGTTCCAAATCTTTCGAGCCTGGTTTTGTTTTTCTCTCTTCCGTGATTCGTTCCATAGATTTCACGCAGGGTCCTTGCTTATTCTTTTTTGTGATGGCGCTGATTGCATTCGGATTTTTCTTGCCTTCTTTAAAAGAGTACACTCCGTATGTCTTTATCGCTCTTCTTTTTTATTTGTACAAAGCCTATTTTTGGCATAATTATACGCTTACCAGGCAATCGATAGCGATAGCGATATTCACTTTTTCCGTACGGTATGTTTATAGAAGAGAGTATTGGAAGTATATCGTGCTTAATCTGATAGCCTTTTCCATGCATCACTCAGCGATCATTTTGCTACCGTTATGTTTCTTTTTGAATTATAGGTTCAGTATAAGAACGATTTTGATCGTAATATTCGTAGCTATTATTCTGGGCTTCTCAGGGCATTATCTGCAAGACTTATGTGCCAAAATAGCCGGAATATATGGTTTGGGTAACCGATTCTCGGTTTATGCTTCAGATAATAATACGGTTAATCCGTTAAACTATATAGAAATTTTCGCAATCCTTTTTGTCGCATTGTTCTATCGTCATGATTATGAGAATAAGGAGCCTTACTTCAATATTTTCCTGAATATGTTCCTTTTCTCGTCGCTGATTCTCATAGCATTCTCCTCATTTGAATTGTTTACGCGTTTCAAAGAGTATTTTGTGGTCGCTTATATGGTCCTTATATCTTATATGGTCGGACATATAGAAACGACTAAGTTACGATTGATTGTCTTGGGGGGATTGTCGTTATATGTGATGATAGGCTATTTCCGGTATATTTGCATCTTCGGATATGGTGATTTGTTGCCTTATAGATGGATCATATGGTGAAATGTGAAAGGAATATTTTCTTGGGGGAGATAGCAGACCAATTGTTGGTATTCGCTTTTTTCTTTCTTCCTTTCGTGAATTTCTCTCCGGTCGCTTGTGGAACGATTGTATTGTGTTCGCTTATCTCTATACTGATTTCTGTAGTCGGGCGTGAAACCGTCGATTTACGGGATATCAATAAAGCGTCGTTTGCTGTTTTGGCGTTCATGGTTGTAACGATGTTTCTATCGTTACCGGTTGTGGAGGACATGAAACAGTTTACCCGGTTGGAATTTCAGTTGCGTCTGCCTATGTTGTTGTTCCCTTTCGCTTTCCTTTTTAGAGGATTTCTGAAATTTGATGTGAGGCGGGCGATGTTCTCTTTTGCTCTTGGTTCTTTCGCCACTTCGTTGGTGGTGTTTATTGTTTTCGCCATTTCGCTCGTCACCGCTTTCGACAACATTCCATATTCTCTCAACAACATCTTAATATGTTTCCAATGTGTCGTCGGCATAGTTCTCCATAGAACCTATTTGTGTTTCAATTTGGTTACTGGTTTATTGATTTTCTATTTCTTGTTTTCCGACAGATGGGACAAAAGGAAATTGTTGGCCATCCTTTTCTTGATGATATACACTGCCGTATTTGTCTATATGACGGATGCCCGAATCTCTTTAGTCGTCTTCCTATGGGTGGTTTTCGCCGTTTCCATACGTGAGTTTAAGCGTAGGATTGAGGGCTGGAAATTATATGTTTCATTGCTAATTGTTTTCGCTCTCTCTATTTTTATAATGATGCGTAGTGCCAGGATAAACAACATAATAGTTAATCTGTTGTCCTCTTCTCTTTCTTATCAAGACTTGGACCCCCGATTCAGAATATGGCATTGCGGGTGGTTGTTGTTCGAACAATCCCCTCATCAGTGGATAGGAACAGGTACGGGTTCTGTTATGGGTTCATTGCCTAAGATATATGAGCAAGAAGGATTCCTCCAGGCGATTGAATCCCGTTGGGAGATGCATAACCAATTTTTAGAGGTCTTAGTGGAAAACGGCGTCGTTGGGTTATTGTTTTTATTGCTTTTGCTGTTCGTCCCGTTCTTTATGAGAAACGTTCGTCGTCCCTTTTACCAGATTTGGATTCCGGCGTTGTGCATCAGTCTTTTTTTTGAATCGATGCTGAGTCGTTCATTGGGTACTTATCCGATTATAGCTATTTTGGTATTGGCCGGTTTGTCGGACGGGAAGGAGAGCGCTCCGGTTCATCCGATTAAGAGAAAAATCGTCATAGCCCTCTATCTTATTGCTGTGGTTAGTTTGTCTGTCAAATACATTATGAAAGACAAAAGGACCGATTTTAGCATGTTCCAGCGAAATTTTGAGCGCGTAGACGACTTGCCGGGAGATGTCCCGGAATGTCTTAAAGGTAAATATGGGTTAAAGATCGATTCCACGACAACTTCCGAGGCGTGGCATAACTACGCGACCATGTTTTATTGTCTCGATCGTTGTTCCCTCGCTGAAGCTGATTCATTCAATTTTTCGGCGTATGTGTATGTTTCCGAGGATTTTAACGCAGAGATACTTTCCTTGCGTATCGAAGAACGTCAGTCGTCGTCGTTGGATTTTTCTTATGATTTCACCCAAAAAGCCACATGGCAGAAATTGCGGTTATCTGGCAAAGGGTTGAAGGGAAGTTCTCTTTTTTTGATTACCACAGCGAAAGAAGACTGCCATAATTTTGATTGTCTAACGGGATATGCTATTTTTGCTGATCCCATAATTGAAATTATAAGATAAGATGGTAACAATTTTCACTCCAGCATACAATCGCGCGAAAACTATTCCCCGTTTGTATGAATCATTGTTGAATCAGACCGATAAACGGTTTGAATGGTTGGTCATCGATGATGGAAGTACGGATAATACGGAGGAATTGATTCGTTCCTATATTGAGGAGGGGAAATTGGATATCCAATATATAAAGCGCGAAAATTGGGGGTTGCCCAAAACTATCAACCAGGGAATGGATTTGGCGAAAGGTGATGTCTTTTTTAGAATTGACAGTGACGATTTCGCCACTAACGATGCGGTCGAATTAATATATGCCAATTGGTCGCTTGTTGAGAGCGACGAAAAATTGTGTGGCATCGCTTTCCAAAAAGAGGACATCAGTCATACCCATGTCCCTTATTGTCCTTTTAAAGAAAATATAAGAAGCAGTTTTACGGATTATTATTATAGGCAAGGAGGTTCAGGCGATTTGGCTGCTGTGATGAAGACGGCCGTTTTCCGCAAATACAAATTGCCTATATTCGGTGAGGAAAGGTTTTGTCCAGAGGGTATCATATGGAATCGAATCTCATCGGAATATGATGTGATGTTTATTCCTAGAGCCATCTATTTGTGTGAGTATTGTGATGATGGGTTAACGACTAATTCAAAGGAGTATTTGAGAAGAAACGCAGTAGGTACAACTACTTTTTTTTCCGAAATGTTTGACCACAAATTGAGTCCTTTCCATTATGTGAAGACATCGATGTCTTTTTGGCGTTTCGCTTTCCTGAATGGGAAGGGGTTCGTTAAGAATTTCCAGTCGGTACCGTTTGGGGCTTCATTTTTCGGTTTGCCTTTCGGCATCATTATTTTCTTGTATGATGAAATAAAAAGTCGTAAAAGGTGATTTTTTGCGAAAGCTGTTTCTTCTATGGCTGATTAAAACTTAAATCTGAGAACTCTAGCCGGATTCCCCGCTGCGATGGCATTGTCCGGTATATCTTTCACTACTACGCTGCCGGCGCCTATGGTCACATTGTTTCCTATGGTAATTTTCCCTATTATGGTAACGTTGCATCCTAGTGTCACATTGTTTCCTATGATTGGCCTATCATTGCCTTTGTATCCAATGGTTGTGCATTGGATGACGTTGAAATTGTCGCCGATCGACTCGGCGTTCAATACAGTCGCATAGGGGTGCGCGAAACATATCCCTTTACCGATTTTCGTCGTAAAGGAAATATTGAAATATTTATCTCCAGGTCTGTACCAACTAATGGCTTGGCTAAAGACGGGTCCGAGTCTATAGTAGAATATGTTCCTGAAATAACGGTTATTGTGTAGTTGGTAGAACAATTGGACGAAGGTTGGCAATTTAATGTTGAGTTGGTGTGATATGGCATTCATATCGCTGTTTATCATCTCCTTTTTTGTCTTATTTATCATATAAAAAAGGAAATGTGGCAGGTAGAGCCAAAAAAACAATAGTGCGCCTAATAGTCGCATGCAATCACGTATTTTTATCATATTTTATAAAAAATTAATCTGTAAAGCAATCGCTGCAATTTATAGAAAATAACTTAGATGTGCAACTCGTCAAGGATATGCTTGACGATGAGAAATTGCGGGTGATAATATTTTGAAAAAATGGTGATTATGACAGATAAAAGTAATGATTCGTTTAAAATAGAAAATAATTGGTGTCCGCTAAACATCAAAAGGCATAACAAAACAGTCTGCAATGCCAGTAAATACGGCATTGCGGATCTTTTTTTGAAAAACAAGCCCCCTAGTCAAACAACGAGAGCTGAATAGGAGGCTCTTTTGACCGCTCGATTAGTTTTTCCCAATCTCTTTCAGGATCACTTAAGAATGAATAACAGTTGATGTAGTACATGAGCGTTATTCTTACTATTGTGGCTAGTCCCGAAAAGCTCCAAGATTTGTTCTTGATGCGCTTCTGGATGACCATAAGCAGGAGGTTTGCGATAAGTGTCACCCTAATGTGCTGCGTCTGGGCAGTGAGGTTATACCTATGAGTGCCAGCTTGTGGGCTTCGGGATACATGGATGCTGAAATCTCACGCAGAGAATCCA
>CALCUH010000026.1 GCA_937907165.1 uncultured Bacteroidales bacterium
CACATTGGGGAGCAGCAGTCAGGTTCGGTCTGGTGGATGCGAGGGAGGATTTCTCCACCTCTCCGGTCATTGACGGGCAGGTGCTCCACCTTGCAGGGACCGACTGGAAAGCCATCGCCACACCTGGTCACTCTCCTGGAGGAATGTGCTATCTGGCTGAATCTGAAAACATATTGTTCAGCGGTGACACCCTTTTCAAGGAGACGATAGGGCGCACTGACCTTCCCTTAGGGAATTACGATGATCTCATAGTGTCCCTCATGGACAAACTGATGGGACTTGACGGGTCCGTGAATGTACTTCCGGGGCACGGAGCGCCTACGACGATCTCCGACGAACGTACCCACAACCCGTTCCTACAGCCTTGGGGAGAACCGGACCAGGAAGACATGGACTGGAACGCAGACGGAATAGAACTCAATGGATAACGAGGACTTCATAGTTATCGAAGGCGCGAAAGCGCACAACCTCAAAGGCGTGGACGTCAAGATTCCGCGCCGCAAGTTCGTGGTCATCACCGGCTTGAGCGGCAGCGGGAAATCATCATTGGCTTTCGACACCATATACGCCGAGGGGCAGAGGCGATACATCGAGACGTTCTCCGCCTATGCGAGAAACTTTCTCGGAGACATCGAGAGACCCGACGTCGACAAAATCACCGGATTGAGCCCCGTCATCTCCATCGAACAAAAAACCACCAACAAGAACCCACGTTCCACCGTCGGAACCACCACGGAAATATACGATTTTCTACGTCTGCTCTTCGCCCGATCGGGAGAAGCCTTCTCCTACGTCACAGGCGAGAAGATGGTGAAATACACCGAGGAACAGATTCTGTCGCTCATCCACTCAGACTACAAAGACGAAGCCGTGCTGATACTCGCGCCGCTCGTAACCGCCAGGAAGGGACACTACAAAGAGCTCTTCGAGCAGACTCGGAAAAAAGGATACCTGAACGTACGCGTGGACGGAGAGATGAGGGAGATCACCCACGGCATGAAACTGGACCGTTACAAGAACCACACGATCGAAGTAGTGATCGACAAGCTCATCATCAACGATAAAAACGAGAAACGCGTCAAAGACTCCGTGCGCATCGCCATGCGACAAGGCAACGGAACCATCATCGTCGTGAAAAAGAGCGACGGCAGCAGCCGCCACTTCAGCAAGCAGCTGATGTGTCCGACCTCCGGCATATCCTATGCGGAACCGGCGCCCCACAACTTCTCGTTCAACTCCCCGCACGGAGCGTGCGAAAAGTGCAAAGGACTTGGATACGTCAACGAAATAGACCTAGACAAAATCATTCCAGACAAAAGGCAAAGCATCTACAACGGAGGAATCAACCCGCTAGGGAAATATAAAAAATCACTCTTCTTCTGGATGTTGGAAGCCATTGCGGAAAAATACGAGTTCTCGTTAAAAGACCCGATAGAAGATATTCCCGAAGAGGCGATGAACGCCATACTCAACGGAACAGACGAGCGCATCTGCGTGAAAAACAGCTCCTTGGGAGAGTCGCACTGCACCTACTCCTTCGAGGGAGTCATCCGTTATATAGAGATGCAACAGGAAGGCGACACCTCCGCCACCTCACAAAAATGGGCGGAGCAATTCCACAAGACCATCGTCTGCCCCGAATGCGGAGGCAGCAGGCTCAACAAGGAGGCGAGGAACTACCGCATCGCGGGGAAAAGCATAGACCAGTTAGCCAACATGGACGTCGCGGACCTTCTGGAATGGACGAAGAACGTCGGCGAAAAACTCAACGAAAAGCAGCGCGCCATCGCGACAGAGATACTCAAAGAGATTCAGACAAGGCTACAATTCCTCATAGACGTAGGGTTGGACTACCTATCGCTCAACCGCGCCACAGCCACCCTTTCGGGAGGCGAGAGCCAACGAATCAGACTTGCGACGCAAATCGGCTCGCAACTCGTCAACGTGCTCTACATCCTCGACGAACCCAGCATCGGTCTACATCAGAGAGATAACACAAGGCTTATCAACTCTTTGAAAAGGCTTAGGGACATAGGCAACTCCATCATCGTGGTGGAGCATGACAAAGACATGATGCTCGAATCCGACTACATCGTAGACATCGGTCCTTTCGCCGGAAGGAAAGGAGGCGAGGTGGTATACACCGGAACGCCACAAAATATGCTCAAGACCAACACCATGACCGCAGAGTACCTCAACGGGACACGAAAGATTCCGGTCAAGGCGGTCAAACGCGAAGGAACGGGCAAATCCATCAAGCTATACGGAGCGAAAGGCAACAACTTGAAGAACGTAGACATAGAGATACCATTAGGCAAGCTCGTCTGCGTCTCCGGCGTATCGGGCAGCGGGAAATCGAGTCTCATCAACGACACCCTGCAGCCCATTCTGAGCCAACACTTCTACAACTCGTTGCAAGACCCGTTGCCATTCGACACGATAGAAGGCATCGAAAACATAGACAAAGTCATCAACGTCGACCAATCCCCGATCGGTCGCACGCCACGCTCCAACCCAGCCACCTACACGGGACTCTTCGGAGAAATCAGGGAACTCTTCGTGACGCTTCCCGAATCCAAGATGCGCGGCTACAAGCCCGGACGATTCTCCTTCAACGTGAAGGGAGGAAGATGCGAGACCTGCGGAGGAAACGGCTTCAGAACCATAGAGATGAACTTCCTGCCCGACGTGCTGGTACCATGCGAAACCTGCCAAGGGAAGCGATACAATCGGGAGACATTGGAGGTAAGATTCAAAGGAAAATCCATCGCCGACGTGCTGGACATGACCATCAACATGGCAGTCGATTTCTTCGAAAACATACCATCCATCCATCACAAGCTCAAGACGTTACAAGAGATTGGACTCGGCTATATCCGTTTAGGGCAACCCTCCACCACCCTTTCCGGAGGAGAGAGTCAGCGAATCAAACTCGCCACGGAGCTGATGAGGAAAGAGACGGGCAACACGCTCTACATACTCGACGAGCCCACCACAGGTTTACACTTTGAGGACATACGCATTCTGTTGGAAGTGCTCGACAAACTAGTCGACAGAGGCAATTCCATCATCGTCATCGAGCATAACATGGACGTCATCAAGGCAGCGGACCACGTCATAGACATGGGTCCCGAAGGCGGAAGAGGCGGCGGAAGAATCGTGGCACAAGGCACCCCCGAAGAGATTGCGGGAATTCCGCAAAGTGCGACGGGCATCTATTTGCGCAAAGAACTATAAGGAACGTAGATATTTAGCATTCAACCGATTAGAGGGGAAACGCCATTGACAGACAGTCATATTGTTAAAAACGTGTTAATCCTTTTTCAACCGAGGGGGAAGGCAAAAGCGAGAGGGTATGAAAAAAATTTTTTATATTCGCGTTGAACAAAACTGAGTTCGTATGGGAAAGATAATAGCAATCGCAAATCAGAAAGGCGGTGTCGGCAAAACCACAACCGCCGTCAATTTGGCAGCATCACTGGCCGTGTTAGAGAAGAAAGTGTTGATTGTGGACGCCGATCCGCAAGCCAACGCCTCATCCGGTTTAGGTCTTGACGTGCGCAAATTGAAGAAGACCGTATACGAATGCATCTCTGGCGAAATAGACCCCCACGAGGCAATCTACGACACAGAGCTCGAGAATCTGAAAATCATACCATCCCATGTGGATTTGGTAGGAGCCGAAGTGGAAATGATCAATCTGGAGAACAGGGAGAAATACATGAAGGCGATGTTGGAAAAGCTACGCGCCGATTACGACTTCATCCTCATAGACTGCTGTCCTTCCCTAGGGCTCATCACCATTAACTCCCTAACAGCCGCCGATTCCATCATCATACCGGTGCAATGCGAATATTTCGCCTTGGAAGGAATCGCGAAACTGCTCGCCACCATCAAATTGGTAAAAAGCAAATTGAATCCAAGTCTGGAAATAGAAGGCTTCCTACTTACAATGTACGACGCCCGCACCGCCCTCAACAGGATGGTGGTGGACGACGTGAGGAAGAATTTCAAGGACATGGTGTTCGAGACCATCATACAAAGGAACGTGCGCTTAGGTGAGGCTCCTAGTTACGGGAAGCCTGTCATCACCTACGATGCGGACTCCCGCGGAGCGATCAACTACATGAACCTCGCCAACGAATTGTTGATAAGATGTTCAAAAAATGTTAAACCCGAAGCATAAGAATCATGGCAAAGAAATTCGGAGGATTGAACTTAAGCAGGGGAATCAACTCCATGATTCCGACGGACGACGAGGAGCCTATCAGCACGACAGGAGCCTCTTCCATCAATGAAATAAAAATCTCAGAGATTGAAGCCAATCCGGACCAGCCTCGCCGCGACTTCGACGAAGAGGCGCTCAACGAATTGGCGGATTCCATCAAGCAAATCGGAGTAGTGCAACCGATCACGCTTCGTAAAATATCAGACAACAAATACCAAATCATCGCCGGAGAGCGTCGTTTCAGAGCCTCCCAAATCGCAGGTTTGGAAAGCATACCAGCCTACATCAGGGAAGTGAGCGAAAGCCAACTGATGGAGATGGCGCTCATCGAGAACATACAAAGGGAAGACCTCAACGCCATAGAAGAGGCGCTCGCCTACCAGAATCTCATGGACAAATGCGACTACACGCAGGACCAATTGAGCGAAAGGGTCGGCAAGAAACGCACCACGGTGGCGAACTACCTCAGGCTTCTCAGACTGCCAGCTGAAATACAGATGGCAGTGAAGGACAAAAAGATAGACATGGGACACGCCCGCGCTTTGATGAGCATAGAAGATCCAGTGGCGCAGCTTGAAGTATACAAGCAAATCCTCGCCGAGGGATTGTCCGTCCGCAGAGTGGAGGAAATCGCCAAAGAAATCAAAGAAGGGAAAAAGCAGGATCCGGCGAAGAAAAAGAAGAGCGGCAGCCGTGAGCTTCCGGAAGATTACGCCTTACTGAAAGAGAGATTGACAGGTTTGTTCAACACGCCTATCAATATGACTTGCGATCAAAAAGGGAAAGGTAAGATCACGATACAATTCAACAATGACGACGATTTGTTGAAGATCATGAACGTGTTCGATTCCATTAAGAACTGATAAAAAGAAATTGAAAGAACTTCGATTCATATTATTCACGATAGCCATAGCATTTGCGGGAAGCATCGCGTCCTTTGGAGAAGAAATGTCTGATTCGACACAAAGCGTGCCCGTCACGATCAACGAGGAGAGTGAAGAGATAAAGGTCCATATGGACACCGTCAACCACGTCTCCGCCCCCGTGCCATCAGAAATAAAACACTCGAAAAAGGGGAACACCGCAACCAAGGAAAAGGCGGCGGTGGAGAAAGAACCGTTCATGCCCAATCCGAGAAAAGCGACATGGTATGCCATCGTATGTCCGGGACTCGGACAAATCTACAACAGAAGCTATTGGAAACTGCCCATCCTCTACGGAGGAGTGCTCGCATGCACCTACCTCATTACTTGGAACGGGCGCATGTATAACGATTACCGGAACGCCTACCACGACATCATCGACAGCGATCCCAACACGAAGAGTTATCTCTCCCTGTTTCCATCCTATGACGGTTCGCAATCATGGTTGCCGAACACATTAAGATCCAAAACGAACAATTACCGTAGAACAAGAGACATGAGCGTGTTCGCAGTCGTTATGCTCTACATGGTGAGCGCTGTCGACGCATTTGTCGACGCCCATCTCTACGATTTCACCGTATCAGAAGACTTATCGCTCCGAGTGGAGCCAATCATAAACAACTACTCAATGGACAACTTCGTAACCAAAGACAGAACGTTCGGTCTGAAATGTAGTTTTAATTTTTAAGAAGGAAAGTAGTAATGTTAAAGCAAGTGTCGACCCTACTCGTGGTCGCGGCGTTCATAGGCAATGTGATGGCGCAGGAAAACGAGGAGGAAATTAATTCGCAAGAGGAAGCGGTCTCACAAGAGGAAATTGAAGAGCAAGATGATTTGGCCATCATCGATTCCGTCGAATCCGCCAACACGAAAGAGCCAGAAAAGGTTTACCAAGACCTTCCGATCGGATTCGACAGCGAAATGGATAGTCTCTTAAACGAATATTACAATTCAGTCATCGTACAACCTAAAAAGCGCAAATGCGTATCCGACAGCCTCGGAGTAGGATGCAGCGACGAAGTCTACATCGCCCGTTTGCAGAAAATCCCCGCTGTCATGGAATTGGTATACAATCCGATTGTAAAAAAACACATCGAATTCTACGTGCTCAAGCGCCGCAAACAAGTGGAGAACATGCTCGGCATAGGAGAATACTACTTCCCGATCTTCGAGCAGGAATTAGACGCAGCCAAACTTCCGATCGAGCTGAAGTATCTGCCCGTCATAGAATCCGCATTAAACCCGCTGGCCTTCTCCAGAGTGGGAGCCTCCGGTCTTTGGCAATTCATGTATGGGACGGGCAAACTCTACGGGTTGGAGGGCAACAGCCTTGTCGACGACAGACGCGACCCGATCAAAGCCACAAAAGCGGCGGTTCGCTTCTTAGGTGACCTCTACAAAATCTACGGAGACTGGTCGCTTGTGATAGCCGCCTACAACTGCGGCCCGGGTAACGTGAACAAAGCCATTAAGCGTGCGGGAGGCAAGAAGGATTATTGGGCGATTTACCCATACCTTCCGAAAGAGACCAGAGGCTATGTGCCAGCCTTCATCGGAGCCACCTACGCCATGACCTACTACAAAGAGCACAACATCTGTCCCGCACAAATGCAAATGCCAGTGTTGTGCGACACGATACGGTTGAACGAGCGCATCCACTTAGAGCAAATTGCCCACGTGCTGCAGATAGACGTCAAGTTGCTCAGAAGCCTCAATCCGCAATATAGGAAAGACATCATTCCGGGTAACGGGGAGACCTACACCCTTTGTCTGCCGCAAAAGACCATAGGAAGCTTCATCAGCCAAAAAGACTCCATCATCGCCTACAAAGCGGACTCCTTTGCGTTGAGTAGGACAGTCGTTTTGCCAGCCAAGGCGGATCCATACTACAGAGGCATGAAAGGCGGAGCGATCGGCAAAGGCATCTATGTAGTAAAGAAAGGCGACTCATTATCATCCATCGCAAAACGCAGGAAAGTGAGTGTGGCGAAACTCAAGCAGTGGAACAACCTGAAATCGGACAGAATCAGGGCGGGACAGAAATTGAGAATAAGATAAATCATTTTCAAGCTAAAGGGAAGTCTGATCGGGAACGGTCAGACTTTTTTATTTGAGAAGATGAAGCGCTCTTCACGGAATGAGTAAGGGCAAGCACAAGGCTTGCCCAAACAGGGAAGGGGAAGCACAAGGCTTGTCCAAACAGGGAAGGGGAAGCACAAGGCTTGCACCAACAGGAAAGGGCAAGCACAAGGCTTGCACCAATAGGAAAGGGCAAGCACAAGGCTTGCACCAATAGGAAAGGGCAAGCACAAGGCTTG
>CALCUH010000027.1 GCA_937907165.1 uncultured Bacteroidales bacterium
CCCATCGGACCGGTTGAGTGATTCGGAGATATCCTCGATGGCGGCGCTATGTTGTGTGCGCGATTCCAATCTGCGTTCCACGATGCCGCTTTTGAGCATCAATAGTTTGGTGAAAGGAGTGAGGAGGAATCCGAAAAAGCGTACTATTTGGGCGCTTTTGCAGAGGAATTTCTGACTCTGCTTGCCTGCCATCTTTTGGGGAAGATACTCTGCGAAGAGGGTGAAAAGTATGGAAATAGCGGCGACTCCGATTATCCATTTCACTGCTATATGGAGTATGGTCTTATCCAAAAAGTGCCATAAGAGCAGGGTAGTGGTCATCAAGGCGATGACGATGAGCGTATAGCGGGTGCATATGACGCCTCCCAAAGTCTTGATAGGATTTTCGGAGAGTTGTTTGAGCCTTTCAAACCTCTTGTCGTCGGAGATTTTGATTTCGGCTATTTCATTGCTATTCAGGGAGAAAAACTCGGATTCGAAAAAAGATACGAAAGCGAGCAATAGATAAGATACGAGGGCGATGGTGACGCCTACAGCGAGTATGACGGTTCCGCCGATTTCGGGGATGTCCGCACAATCTAAAATCGATAAAAGTGGTATGTCCAAATCTTTATACTATTCGTTAAACATAGATGCTTCGGAATTTCCGAGATACATTGCAAATATACAATATTCCCTTCATTCAAGGAAATATTAGAGCCGGATTACGTCCCTAACAAAGAAGCGGGTTCATTGGAAGAATTAGGTGACAATCTTCTATTTCACCCTGCGGTTCAACATGTTATTCGCCTTTTCGGGCTTGGATTTTCCTATCCTTTTCCCGCTCGATTTCTTTTTGTTGTTAGTGTTGAAGCGGAACGGGTTTTTCGGGTTTCCGCCTACGCTCTTTCTACCTCTCGTCATATTAGTACATCTTGTAGGTGGTCTTCAACACGCGGAATTCGGTGCGTCGGTTGATGGAATCGGCAATCTCTTTCTGCTCGTCGGTCAGCGTTTCGATGTATTCTTCGTCGAGTGTAGCCTCTTCCTTCAGGAATCCATATGTCTTTTTAATCTTCTTATCTACAACGACAGGTTGCGTTTTTCCGTAACCCTTGGCAGTAAGGCGTTCCGCTTCGATTCCTCCCTTGATCAAGTAATCCACAACCGATTGCGCACGTTTACCGGAGAGTTGCAGGTTGCCGTCGGCAGAACCGATACGGTCGGTGTGCGCTCCGATCTCGATGGTGATGTTCGGGTTGTCGTTGAGCACTTTCACAAGTTTGTCCAATGCGGAGGATGACTCCGGTGTGAGTGTAGCCTTACCGAATTCGAAGAAGATGTTGTCCAATCCCACTGGCTTGCTAAGCGAAGCGAGTGTGAAGTTGATAGGGAATGTTTTGGAGTCTTCCAACTCCAAAGTTTCGGCGCTCTCCTTTTGGTTGAGGTAGCCTCTGCAGTTGCCCAACAATACGTATTTCACACCTTTGTTCAAGTTTAGTTTGAACGATCCGTCCTTCTTCGATTGCACTTTTGTGTTGGTGCCGTCGTCTCCCACGATGCGAATGGTAGCGTTGCCGATAGGCTCTCCTGACATATCAGTTACCTTTCCGTCGATGAGGAATTCAATCTCAGGCAATTCGAAGGAATAGATTTTGTCGAAGCCCTTTTTCTCGTCCCTGTTGGTGGAGAAATAGCCTTTCTCTTTCCCTTGGACAAATGTGATGCCGAAGTCGTCACCGTTGGAGTTGATAGGGTACATCATGTTACTTACGTTCCATACCCCGTCTTCGATTTCGTTGGCGTAGAAAATATCCAGACCTCCGAATCCGGGATGTCCCGTTGAGGAGAAATAGAGCGTTCCGTTTTCACGCATGTAAGGGAACATCTCGTCGCCCGGCGTGTTGATGGTCGGACCGAGGTTGACGGGCGCACCGTATGTTGCCCCATTTATTTCGCTTCTCCAAATATCCTTACCGCCGTATCCTCCTGGCATGTCGGAGACGAAATAGAGGAATCGTCCGTCGGGTGACGGTGCCGGATGAGCGAAGGAGATGGAACTATCAGGGGAGAGTTTTATTTCCGTCACTTTGCCCCATTTGCCACCTGAGCGGTTGACCGAACAAATTTGAGCGCCGCGGCTCTCTCCTTTTTGAGCGACGCAGCGTGTGAAGTACATGATTTTTCCGTCGGCGCTGAAGGCGGCGGAAGCTTCGTCCATGTCGGTGTTGATGTCGCCTTCGACAGGTGCGAGATCATCCCATTCGCCCAAAGAGTTCTTCTTGGCTGTGAAGATATCGTTGTTGCGCACGCCCGTGATTTTACTGTTGCCACCGCCGATGTCTTTATTTTCCCTTGAAGAGTTGAAATAGATGACGTCGGCGTCACCGCCCGGGAATGCGGGACCGAATTCGGAGCGTTTGGAAGAGAAGAACTCATCTTTCTTCACGACGTAGCGGGTAGGATTCTTTTCCCACTCCGCAGCCTCTTCGGCGGACTGTTTGCCGTTGATGGCCCGTTGATCGTCCGGATGGGAAATCAAATAGATGTCATAGAGCGCAATGGCCTCTTTCGCCTTCTTGTTTTTCCTCATCGCGTCCGCATAGTAGAGGAACACGATGGAGTCTTTGTAATTGTAACGAGCGGCGTTAGCGAAGGCGCGTTCCGCACGGTCGTTGATGTTTGTGAGCCGATAGCAGTCTCCCAGCTTGAAAGCCGCATACGCTTTAAGTTGTCTGTCCTTCAGTTTCACCTTCGGATAGGCTTTGTTATAGATGGATGCGGCGTTGTAGTATTCCCCGATTTCGTATTTTTTGTCCGCCTTTTTAATCTTATGTTTGGCGGAGCAACCGCACAATAGGGAAAGTGCCAGTATGCCTATGAGAAATTTTGCTAATCGAATCATATTTGAAAAAATATCTTTTTAAATCTAACGTGGAAAATCTCCGTTTATTTTTCGAGTGAGTTCCAACCCTGTGCTTTTAGTTCAATCTCTTGTCCGTCCCTAGTGATAAGGCAGGTGCCGAGGGAAGCGTCGGTCGTGTGACCGATGACTTTGATGCCGGGAAGGTTTTGGAACACGTCGTTCATCTCCAAAGGAACAGTGAAGAGCAGTTCGTAGTCTTCGCCTCCGTTGAGGGCTACGGTGGTGACGTTCATGTTGAACTCCTCCGCCATGATGGCCGTTTGGTAGTCGATAGGAATTCTGTCCTCGTAAACGCGACAGCCCACGCCGCTTTGTTTGCAGATATGGAGCAGTTCGGAGGAGAGTCCGTCGGAGATGTCCATCATTGCGGTAGGGACCACGTTGATGCGTTCCAAAGACTCGATGATATCTTTGCGGGCTTCCGGTTTCAGTTGCCTTTCGATGATGTATTCCTTGCCTGCGAAGTCGGGTTGTACCGAGTTGTCTCCCGAGAACACTTTCTTCTCTCTTTCAAGAAGGAGCAGACCCATATAGGCGGCGCCGAGGTCACCGGAGACGCAGATGAGGTCGTTTGGTTTTGCGGTGTTTCTGCAGGCTATTTTGCCTTTTTCTCCCTCTCCGATGCAGGTGATGCTGATGGTCAGACCCGTCATGGAAGCGGAGGTGTCTCCGCCGACCAAGTCCACCCCATAGCGGTCGCAAGCCAATTGTATGCCGGCGTAGAGTTCTTCCATGTCTTCCACGGAGAAGCGTTTGGAGACGCCTAAGGAAACTGTTATTTGCTTAGGCTTGCCGTTCATGGCGCATATGTCGGATATGTTGACGACGGCAGATTTGTAGCCGAGATGTTTTAGCGGAACGTAAGTGAGGTCGAAATGTACCCCTTCGAGCAGTAAGTCGGTGGTGACTAATACCTGTTTCTCCTTGTAATCGAGGATGGCGGCGTCGTCGCCCACACCCTTTATGGATGAACTGTTTTTCAACTCGAAGGATTGGGTGAGATGTTTGATAAGCCCGAATTCACCCAATGTGGATATTTCTGTTCTTTGCATTATAGTTGTTTGTTATTAATTAAAAAATGTAGAGGTGCGGAAGTCCCGTACCTCTACACGTAAATATTTAAAGTGTGTTTGTTATTCCAAGTAAAGAGCCTTGCCTACCGGATATTTTACTCTGTAGGTGAATTCGAATTTCTTCTCCTCGCCCGGTTGCAAGGTTGTTCTCCAAGTGATGATTCCCGTGTTTTTGTCAACCACCGCATTTTGGCTTTGAAGAAGCTCCACGGTGATGTCCTCATCGTCGGACAGAGGATATTGGTCTTTCACGGCGATGTCCACTGGCGTGCTCTTGGTGTTGGTGATCGTAATCCTCCATGTGCGGGTCGCCTTGTTGCTGGAGATAAGTACTTGTTTGGATGAGTTGGATTGTACGATTTCCCTGTTGACGGAAATTCCCTTGTCCGCACCGATGGACAACTCCACGTAATCCTTCATGGCATCGGTCGACAAGTAACTTTGTCCTTTGAATTCGTTGTTCCAGAAGATGTAGACTGGCCCGTCCAACAATTTGTATTTCGTCCATTCAGGGATGAATGCTGAGATATAAGCTTTCTTTTCCAATTTAGGTAACACCACATATTCGTAAGAAGCGTTGATGGTGAAATTGTCTATGCGGATCAGCGTAGGAATGTTATTGGAAGGAATGGTATATTTCTCCGGAATGGAAACCGTGAACGGAGCTAAGTTCAACCAGCCTGGAATCACTTCTTCAGACTCCATGTCGCCCTCGCTGAGATGTGCCGGACGTAATCCTTGGTGGTAGAGGTTGTCTACCTTTGTCACTGAGGATTGTGGAATGGAAGGCACTGTTTCCGTGGTTCCTTCTTGACCGAGTCCTTTGACAGCGTCGTTGAGATCAACTTGTTTCATTTCTGTTGATTCCGTCATGCTGATGTTGATTACGTTCTCCATATTAGGAACCAGTTGGATGGTTTGGGTATTGTAACCGAGGTGGGAGAACTCTATCTCGCTCGTCTCGGGAACGTTGATTTCGTAGTAACCTTTGTCGTCGGAGATTGCGTAGAGGTTTGTACCTTTTGCTACCACGCAGACGTAAGGGAGAGGTTGCATGAAGTTAGAGACGATACCTTTGATGGTTTTGGTACGCACTTTCTCCTTCGCTTTCGCTTTTGCGATGAAACGTGCGGAATTGCCGAAGTTCAGCTTGTCGCTAGAGATGGAAGGGGATACGTTGTCTTCCGTCGGATCTTCCGTGGAGATGCGTATTTTGATGTTGCTCCAATCCTCATGTACGTTTTGTCTGACGCTTGCCGCATAAACGAGTTTCAGCGGAGATTTGTTGTCCGTCACGCGCGCTTCGTAGATAGGATCCCAGCCAGCTTCCGTCACATAGTAGTTCAAACCGATTTTTGTGTCGGTATTCTTTTCCACGCGCACTACTGCTTTGATGGTGAACGATGACTCGTTGGCGGATAAGTTGAGCGCTATTTGTTTCTGTGTCAACTCGATATATTGGTTTGTGAACTCTTTCTTCTTCTTGATGAGTCTGTTTTGCTCGTTTTCGATCTCTGTCATCTTGTTGTGGTAGAAGGTGGTGATTTTGGAGAGATCGTTGGCGGTTATTCCTTCCACGCCCTTGATGCTTTTGTTGGATTTCATCATCTCCTTTTCGGATGCGTATACCTCCAACAGACTGTTGGTCTTTGCGATAGAGTCTTTCAGCGCCTCTGTTGTCTTGGATATTTTGCCTATCTCTTCCAACACTTTCTTCTGGTTGGCGAAGTCCAATTCATGGGTGACTGAAATCAGTTTCACATCTTCGTTGGTGATTTTCACTAAGATGCTTTTCGGATCTATGAAAGGGGAGAGTGATCTGATTCTCATTTCGGTAATACCTGCAGGGAGTGAAACGTCTGTCGAACGTTCAACTTCTGCTCCTGATCGGTAGACTGTTACTTGGTCGATGTTCATCTGAAGGTCCTTTTCCGCCGCGAAAGAGTTTAGCGGCAATGCTAATAGGGACAGTAGCATCAATTTGAATGACTTGTAATTCTTCATAATTATTCTGCAGAATTTATGTTTTTTTATTTTCGGTCGGATTTTTTGTCCGCCCGTTCAACCATAACATGGCAAAGTTAAAAAAATGCCTTTTAATTTTTAAAAAATATGCCGAAAATATCATTTAAATTTATTAATTTGGTATTACCCTCAAGGAAACACTTTGTTCTTAGGGCGAAATAAATTAAGGTCTGAATCAATAAAACGAACGATTATGAGTAATAAAGCATTATATATCGGGCATGTCCTTTTGAATGGGGAGTATGTCAATGTGAGGATGTCGGACGGTCTCTTTTCCGCTATCGGGAAAGAGGTGAAACCGGAACCGGGTGATGAAATCTTCCAGTCGAAGATGAAGAATATGGCGATTGTTCCTCCATTCTACAATATGCATACGCATGCGGCGATGACGCTTTTGCGCGGGTATGCCGATGACATGGAGCTTTTCACATGGCTCAACGAACATATATGGCCTTTCGAGGCGCAGATGACACCCGAAGATATCCGTATCGGTAGCGAGCTGGCTATCTTGGAGATGATTAAGTCGGGTACGGTATTTTTCAATGATATGTATTGGAATACTGAAGTGACATGGAAGGTTTTGGATCGTATGGGTATCCGCGGTTGCATGGGTATGACCATCATCGACACTATCGGCGAGGAGCGCATCCGCGAATCTTTCGATTTGCTGGATAAGTATAATGGCGTGAATCCGCGCATTAAGATGGCGCTCGCCCCTCATGCGGTTTACACGGTGGGGGAGGAGATGTGGAAACGTTGCGCCCAATCGGTACGCGAGCACAATGCTTTCCTGCATTTCCACCTTTCCGAGACGAAGAAGGAGGTGCACGACTGTGTCAAAGAGCATGGTCTGACGCCTGTGCGCTGGCTGGATAAACTGGGTGTCTTGGGCCCTGACTGCATTGCGGCGCACGTGGTGCATGTCGATAAGGAGGAGCTTGACATCTTGAAAGAGCGTGGTGTTACCATCGCTCATAACCCTATCTCCAACATGAAGCTCTCTTCCGGCTTCTTCCGCTCGAAGATGGTCATCGATTCGGGATGCCGCGTCACTGTGGGTACGGACGGCTGTTCTTCCAACAATAATCTCGACATGCGGGAGGAGGTGAAGTGCGCCTCCATGATCGCGAAGTGTAACTACGGCCCAGAGGTGCTGCCAGTGGATATGGCCGTGGATTGGGTGACCCGCAATGGTGCGGAGGCGTTTGGTGTGAACGGTGGCGAAATCAAGGTCGGAAAGGTGGCGGACGCTTTGCTGATCGATTTGGATAACGAACGTTTCGTCCCTTGCTACAATTTCAACTCCAACTGGGTAAACGCTTCCAGCAACGAGGCTTTCAACACGCTCATTTGCGATGGTAAGGTCATCATGAAGGATAGGGTGGTTCCGGACGAGGAGCGTATCATCGCCGAGGCGAAGGAGTGCTGCAAGAAATGGATGAAGTCCTGATGATTCGCATGAGGAATCGCTAAATAAGATATTTTGTATCAAAGATATATGAAAAAGTAACGAGACTGGTTGGGTGCTTGGGGGCAGCTGCCGGTCTCGTCTCTTTTGTTGAATATTCCTTTCCATAAAATAAGAATGGACCATCTTCCTTTTGAGGGGAAGACGGCCCTTCTTGGTTTGGTTTAGAGTTTATTTATTTTATGAAAGTATTGTTTCCTATGACGAATGAGCCTGACGTGATTACGCAGTGGTAGAGACCGCTCGGAAGCGCTCCTGTGTTGATATCCACTTTGTGGGATCCCTCCGCCATCTCACCTTCGAAGAGGGTGGCGCATTTCACGCCGGCGTTGTTGTAGAGGAAGATGTTCACGTTTCCGCTTTTAGGCAAAGAGAAGCTTAGTGTGGCTTCTTGTCCGACGATCGGGTTCGGCGTCACCTCAAAGCGAGGCTTTTCTGCGGATGTGGAGGGCGCTCTCATAATCTCCTCTTGATTCAAAACGATTTGATTGAAGGTGATGGAACCTCCCTCCGGAGAGGTGGTTTTAGCCTCTAGGCCGAACATCAGTTCTTTAAAGCCGTATTCGACGGGTACGCCCATTTCTTCCCAACGGAGGAGATGGTCTATGATTTGAATAACACCGGTTTGTCTTGCCTCTTCCCTTATTGCGAAGACCAGATAGCTTACGATGGAGTCGTTCGGGCACTCTATGCAGTCGGCGTAGTCGACCGTTTTGCCCACGAAAAGGTCATATGTCCCGTCCTTGTCCTTATAGGAGCCCACGGGTTCCGCCATATACAAATTCATCTTCTCGACCGGCACGTCCCATGTGTCGTCTATGATGTGGAATTCGAAGTGTTCGGTTTTCCCCGTAACGCCTACCCAAGCGCTTGAGCGGAAAGAGCCGCTCCTTCCGTAGTCGAACAAGGCGTTGTATGCTATGTTGCCCTTAGAACTTTGTTCTTCATCCATGTTCAGCAACCCGATTTGAGCTTTAATGCCTCCTGTGGTTTTCCCCCATTCCGCACGGAAACCTCTATTCCATTCGTCATTCCCCCAAAGGGCCATTTGAAAGGAATCCCTATTCGCCTCTTTAAGGAATCTGAGGGAAATGGGAGTGAATTTTCCTCCATTGTTTGAGGTGTCGATTAGGGTGGTGACGGATTCTGTGAAGACGGTCGTGTTGTCCTGCGACAGAGAATCTTCCGCATAGACGTTGACGGAGAACAAAAGTAAGCACGTCACGCCTAAGAATTGTATAATTTGGGTAGTGATGTTGCTTTTCATACGATAATTGACTTGAATGGTTATATATCGAGCCTTACTTCATGTGTTCATCATCAGTCGCAAATTTAGGGGACGGAGATATTATTCCCTATGATTTTTTACGCAAGTGATTGTTTTTTTTGCGCACGATGGTTCTGTGGAATGTGTCGTTTTTTGTGGCTTGGCTTTATAACCCTAGCAGAAATTCCGAGGCGAGTACGGTGATGCAGCTGATGATTGCTACGGGGAAGAGCCCTGCGCCTAGTAGTGCGGCGGCGATGCTCGTGAGTAGTGCTGCGAAGCCCGCTATGGGGGATTGGGTCGCTTCGATGATGGCGGGGAAGGTCATCACGGCGAGCGTCACATAAGGAACGTAGTAAAGGAATGACCGTATGAATTGGTTGCTGATAGGCTTGCGTATCAGTGTTAGAGGCAATACTCTGACGAGGTAGGAAACCAATGCCGCCACGAATATGTAGATTAGGGTGTTGTGTGTCATTGTTTGGGTTCTCCTTCCTGATTTATTTCACTCTCTTTCACGGGTTTGACGATGGCTGCTATGGTTGCGATTGCCACCGTCAGCAGAATGGTGCGGGTGCCGGTGGATAATTCGCTTAGATAGGGCGCGACGCTCGCCCAATAGCTGAGTGCGAAGCTGGCTATAACCGCCACCGCAATTACTTTGTCCTTCATGGAAGGAGGAATGATGATGGCGACGAACATACCGTAGAGGGCTACGGAAAGGGCACTTGTGATGTTGTCGGGCAATAGGTCGCCTAACCAAATGCCTAAGGAGTTTCCTAACCCCCAGAGCGGAATGGACATGAGCATGGCTCCGTAGAAGTGGTGGGGTGAAAGATAGCCCGGACGGGCTATGGAGACGCCGAAGATTTCGTCGGTGATGCCGAATCCCACCAATAGACGGTGAAAGAACGGTGCGTTAGGATCGAAGCGTTGGCTGAGCGAGCAGCTCATCAGCAGGTAGCGTGCGTTGACGATGAAGGTGATGAGCGCTAGTTCCGCATAGGTGGCGAAATCGGCGATGGAGGTGTAGAGGGCGTATTCGCCCGCCGACGCATGATTGAGGAAGCTGGCGATGTAGCCGTCAATAGGGGTCAGCCCCGCATTCCGGGCGATGAATCCTAACGAGAAAGCCACGGCAAAGTAACCCATTCCGATGGGGAATCCGTCGTGAAGTCCGTCAATGAAATCCTTTTTATTTCTATCGTCGATTGTCACGTCTTCTAATTTTCCGCGAAAATACGAAGAAAATGGCACTTTATAGTTGTGGAATTGTTTTTTGTCATATGATTTATTGTGGAAATAGTTAAATACATATATTTCCTGAAATGTGAGGAGCAAGTGGCTTTCTCCTTTGTTAAACCATGTTTTGTAACATAAATTAATATGAATTAACAATCTAATGATTTTATTTTTATAACTTTGTGCGGTTTTTGTGATATATGGAAAATTAGTTGTTTTTCGTCTGATAAAAATAATAGGATTAATTATATCAAGGTTGTTATGAGATTATTAAAGTATTTATTGTTGTTGCTTTCCTTAGGCTGTTTCATGAATTTGCATGCGCAGGGAGGAGTCCTGATTTTCGAGATTTCCGATGCTCAGAATAAACCGGTTTCCGATTTGACGATTGAGGTGAAAAAGGGCGACGAACTTTACAAGAAGTATGTCACGAATGAGAGTGGTCGTGTTGTTGATGCGTCTATCCCGAGCGGAAAGTATTCATATTCGTTCAACTATGGGGATTTGAATGCTGATGTGTTTGAAATCAAGGATGGAGATTACACGTGGTTGAATTTGGACTATAGATTGTGGACCATCACTTTTAAGGATGATGAGGATACTCCTTTGGAGGGGAAGAAAGCCACCATTTATAAGGTGGATAAGAAACGTAATGAAACGTTCGTGAGCGAAAAGTTCTCTAATGAGGTTGGAGTCGTGGAGTTTCTTGTTCCTGAGGGAGATTACAAATATTCCACTTTCCGTGGTTCCAATTTTGTCACGGTGAAGGATGAGAACATCAACACGACCGTATCGGTCACCAGTGGTGAAATCACGCACCAGACACACTTCTGTTTTATTAACGATAAGAAAGAGAACCTCTATGTATATGCGAAGGATATCTTGGTGACGCACATCGCTCCAGATAGTCTCTACGCTTTCGGTGCCGTTGATGCGCATAGCCAGACGCTTTCGCATGGCTATTATGAGTATAATACCACGGAAAATTATGTTTCATGTCCTGCAGGTACTTACTCTTGCTCGGTGGAGACGCGTGATTATGGTACAATAGTCGATACGTTCCTAGTCGATGAGAACGATCCTTTGACTGATAATATCGTCTATTTGGTGTTGCCGACTTTGCCGGGTGGAGACAAGGATGATTCCACGGAAGTCGATAAGAAACCGGATATCGAAATTGTGGATTCGATAACACCTGGGACTCCTTTGAAATTGAAAATCATCGCTTTGCTGGAGACGGATAGCACGCCGATTAAAGACGCTCTGACCAATCTTATATTATCGCAGGATACATCAAAACGCTCAGAATATTTTTTTACGGGCGACTCTGGGTATGTAGAGGTTTTTGTGGCTCCTGAGATTTATAATATTGCGGTGCTGAATGATACGATGTGGAATGTGGATGTGCAGAACGACACGTCAGTTACGCTCTATATCCATCCCAAGAGGGTCGACAAAGTCTACTTCGATTTCTATGTCGGTGAGAAAAAATTCGACCCTACTTCGTTTAATGTCATCAATGTTTGGCGGATGGATACTGAAGATCCTTATATTAGTGTATACGGGAAGTGGGATGCCGGAACAGAGACATACCATTATGATGATCCGCTTTTGCTTCCTTATGGGGAGTACGTTTATTCGTTCTTCCTTGATGAAAAGGATTACCACAAAAGGTTCATCAAATCTTTCGATGTGGAACGCGATGACACAATCCAGCATCTTGTAACTACGTTGAAGCCATTTTATAATGTCGATATCTATATTAATGATTTGAACGGGAATAGTTTCGAATCCCGCCAATATATCGAGAGGTGGGAGGCTGGCTACTCTTCCATGCTTGTGACAGATAGTGCGGGACATTATTCCGAAAAAATCATGACGGGCGAATATACTTTTGTGGCTTTAGGGGATACTCAGTTTGTGAATCTTGTCTCCGATACGGTTTTGTACTTTCAGTCTAAAGCGACCATAACGCAGAAGGTGAAGTTCCAGTTCCTCCATGACGGTCAAATGGTTTTCCCTCAAATTATGAATATGAACGTGAAGACATCTGATGGTCTATTATACGCGAAGACGATTTCCCACCAATTGGCGGAGTATGAGGGAAAGAAAAACGTATGGGTATTTGACGAACCGACGCTTTGTGAAGCTAACCAATATTCGTTGGAGTATGTCTTGAAGGATTATGACTATAACGGAACATTTAACTTGGATTTCACGATTCAGAATCCGGGAAAGCCTGACACGATGATTTACATTGTGGTGCCGGTGAAAAGATCGGTTACCATTACCATCAAGGACGCGAACCTTGATTTGGTGACGGGTGTGTTCGGAAATATCTATAAGTATGGTCCTGATGGCGTTTTGTCTGATTCCACTGAATATGACAACGGAAAACATGATGGTATCAGGACGAATACTTCGGGACAGGTCATCGATCATCTTGTGCCGGGTAGATATCAGCTTAGAATTTTGGATATCGTGAGGGATTTTATCGTGAAGGATTATGATTTGGAGTTTGAAATCATTTCCGGAACCAAGATGTATGATGTTAAATATGTCGTCCTTTATGAAAGTTCGAAGAAACCGGTGGAGGGTATTTTGCTGGATGTCCAAAAGGACAGCGCTTTCTATAATACCACCTATACGGATGAGAACGGAACCGTTGAGCTCTTCTGCGAAGCGGGTAATTATTCTTACTCCATCCATTATACAGACGGTCATGCGGGCTCCTTTAAGTTAAGCAAGGATACGACTATTTATATCTATGTGGAGGATCCTGTCCTTATCGACTCTTTGTCCATTAGCGGTTGTTCCTGTTTGCCGCACAATGATTCTGTGCGTATTGAGGTGTTCCAGTCTCCTTCCAATGCGACAATGAAGGAGATTGATTGGTCGGTGGATAATGCGGTGCTGGCTCATATTACCAGCGAGGGTGTGCTTGTGACGAACGACGTCTTGACGGATGGGTTTGTGACGGTTACTGTGCGTAGTAAGGATGGCGGAAATGTGACCGCGACAAAGAAATTTTTCGTGAGCAATGATAATTGCGGGCCGGATGTTCGAATCGGTTTCACGAATACTACGGAGATGGATATGCCTTTGACTTCCGATTCGATCGCACTCTCCGCATACTTCACTGGTAATGATGAGTTTGAACATCTCTTTATTTACCAATATTCTAAGGATTCTGTCCAATGGAGCAATTTGGTCGGTCCGACCGCTTCCGCAAATGTCAGTGTTCCTGCTTCTCAATTTACTAAGGATGTCTATTTCAGAGTTTTGTCTTCTTCAACGGAGGATGATGTGTTGAGGTTTGCTAAGAATGTGGACTCTTCGGATTGTGGCAGCAACAAGGTCTCTAATCGCATCGTGTTGAGAATAAATAGCTTGACTCCTATTGCATGGCCTGATTCTATCTGCTCCACGCAAAAGGAGATCTCTTTGAAATTGGATTCCGCCGAATTGGGTAACATGGCGAAGGGGTATGAACTGGTTTGGTACAAGAAGTCCGAAGGTGATGATTCTTTTGTCTCTATGGAGTTGGATAACATGACTAGCATCTCGACGGAGATAGATGGAACGACCATTTTCAAGGCGGCGGTGCAAAAGGATAGTGTTGTCTCTATGTCATATACGCAGACTGTCTTCGTGGAACAAAAGCCTCTCTTTACTTTGCAGGCTTCTCGTGACACGGTTTGTCTGAACGACACGGTTTCTCTATCCGTTCGTTTCTCTGAAGGCGGCGCAAGTTCTTGTGTTTGGAGCAGGGGTGGTTCTGATACTACCGTTTGGGTGGCGGCTCAGCCTGAGCCTTATACGGTGGTGGTCCGTTCAACCTATAATGTTTGTCCGCAGCAGTTCGACACCATCTCTTTGGTGGTTGATTTGCCTGTCGATTTCGCTCTTTCCGCCGATCGCAACGAGATGTGTCTGACGGATACCGATGGCATCGTCATCAAGATCGATACTTTAGGTTCTGTCTTGGGGACTATTGTCTGGAGTGATTCTTCCCATGCGGATCGTCTTCATGTTGTCCCTCAACGCGACGATTCATTTACCGCCGTGGTCTCTTCTCTTTATGGACAGTGTCCGAGTATGACGAAGAGCTATTCCATCAAGGTGCACGTGCCATTAGCGGTCTCCCTCAATGCTGATGTGGACGATATTTGCCAGTATGGTACCGATTCGGTAACACTGACGGCCCAGACGCTTTCGGGAGAGGCTTCCCGCTATCATTGGTGGAACGGAATGGAGACCGATACTAACGCGGTTTCGTTCGTGCCGGAGGAGAGTATGACGCCTTGGGTTTACATTACTGATGGAATCTGCGCCGATTCGGATAAGGATTCTATCGATGTCAGGGTGGCTAAGCCTTCTTCCGTATCGATTTCTTCGTCGAATAAGGTCTTCGAATATCGTTCGGATATCAATTTGAACGCTCGGACCACTTCTCCTGTATTCGGTCCTTATTCTTGGTATTCTATCGATGAGGATGGCGACGAGCGTTTGTTGGATGTCACTGAGACAGACTCCATGGCGAATATGCCAAGCGGGGATGTCACTTATTATGTGAGGGTCTTAAATGGCGCTTGCCCGATTATAACGAGTGATTCCATCTCCTTGCATTTGATGGACAACATTGTGATTCCTACCATATTCACCCCTTATACGGTGGATGGCGAGAACGATGATTTCATGCCGGGTTACCCTGTAATCATTTACGATAGGTATGGCGACATCATTTGCAACGACGATGACGGATGGGACGGCTATTACAAAGGGGAATTGGCTGATCCGGGTGTTTATTATTATGTCTTGACGTTGAAGGACGGAAGGACGAAGAAAGGTACAATTGAGTTATTCAGAAAATAATATATGGGGATGAATAAGATGAAAAAGTTATTGATAGTCTTAGCCGCTTTCGTGTCGGTTTTTGGATGGACTGGTTTATGCGCTGAGCAAAGGTCTAATTTCACTGCCCCAAGTAATGTGGGCGTTGAGGATTTGATTTCTAAATATAAGGATGGTAAGGTGTTGCTTGTGAGAAATGACAGCACGTTCATCGCTTCGGTCGACGAGAACGGGTCGTTGAGTGACATCCAACCTACGGATGATCTGAAGCGTATAATCCACGACGGTCAGGTTTGTTATGGCTCCCAATCGGGAACTCTCTACTATTCTTGTTCGGGAAAAATCTTCACCGCGAAACAGAAGAAGAACGGAACGTGGACGCAGGATAAGTATATTGAGATTCCGGGTACGACTGTGCAACGTGATAAATATAGGGGGTCGGTGCTCGCTTACGCTAATTGGAGGTATCTCCCGGAGGATTCCATCGTGGTGATGAACCCGATGGTGAACGAGGATGAGACGGAGCTCTATTTCGCTTCTAATATGATGGGGTCTGACGGTCTTGATATCTGGAAGTCTGAGAAGGTGGCTGATGGTGTGTGGAGCACGCCTCAGAAGTTGGGTAAGAATGTGAATGGTAAGGCTGATGAGAACTTTCCTTTCTTGGATAAGGACGGCTCCTTGGTTTTCGCTTCTAATCGTAGGGTCGGGAATACGGTTCCTCCGTCAGGAAAATATAATGTGTTTGTCGTTGGACAAAAGAAGAACGATAAGACTCAGTTGTTGGCTGATGTGTTGAAGAAGGAGGCTGCCGAGAAGGAACGTTTAGCCAAGGAGGCTGAGCTTCAAGCTGCTTCTTTGCAGGCGCAACTCGACAGCGTGAACCAATTGGCTTCGCATGATGATAAAGCGCAGACGTATTCTTCCGTCGCAGAGGAAGGACAACAAACCGCTAATTCGGAAGGTCGTGAAAATGGTTCTTTGAATAATGGTCAAGCGAATAATGATGCGGTGAATAACGGTGGATTGTCCGAAACCAAGCAATCCGAGCCGCAAAACGAGGCGGAACAGAGGGCTGAACAATCGAAGAGGGAGGAACAAATAGCGAGGACGAAGGCTGCGGAGCGTGAAAAACAAATCACCAAGGCGCTCGCTTCCCATCCGGACTCTATGATTAAGGTCTCTGAGAATGTGCTTGCCACCAAGGAGATGCGTATCTTCTATTTCGAGTTTGATAAGGGAATTCCGAACGGAACCTATAAGGAGGATTTGGAAATCGTGTTGGACTTTATCAACGCCTATCCGGATAGCAAGTTCCTGATTGTTGGACATACCGATGAGCGTGGTTCTTATGAGTATAATGATGTGCTCTCTCAAAAACGTGCCGATTGGGTTTACTTCAACTTGCTTGTCAAGGGCGTGAAGATGGACCGCTTGCAGACGCGTGGTGACGGCGAGTATCATCCGATTTATAAAAATGCCAAGACGGAGGAGGAACATCAGAAAAACCGTCGTGCGGAAATTATTAAGTTAAATTGATTATGAATTTGAATGCGATGAATAATAGAATTTTTAGATTGATTGCCGCGGTTTGCTTCTTTTCCTTATCCGCGGGTTCCGCATATGCGCAGCAGGACTTGATGCTTTCCCAACAATTATTTTCCCGTATTAATGTCAATCCTGCCGGCACGGGTAATAACGATAAGTTTGATTTGTTTGTCTTGGGTCGTTTCCAGTGGTTGGGCTTCGACGATTCTCCGAAGACGGGTCTCCTCAATTTCTCGGGTTATAGCGAGAACTTGAAGTCTAGTTTGGGTCTCTCCGTATTCCATGATCACCTTGGCATCGGTCATAGTACGACAAATGCTCAAGTGGCTTATTCGTATCATTTGGACTTGTCTGAAAAATATATCTTGTCTCTTGGCCTTTCCGGCGGCGCCAATTTCGGTTATTTCAATCCGCAGGATCATGTGATGCGTGACGAGTCGGAATACGCTGACGCTGAGACTTATGTGCAGGATAAGACGACGGAGGTGACGCCTGATATGAACTTCGGTGTCGAATTCACCTCTCTCCATTGGATGGCGGGCGCCTCTTGCACGCACTTGCTTTACAAGAACTCCACGACATTCAGGGCGGGACGTCATTTCTACGTTTATGGTAGGGGATTTATCCCTCTTACTGACCATTTTGATATCGCTCCGGCTTTGGCTTATATGCATAAGAAGAAGACCAATATTTTGGAGGTCAACGCGATGGCTTTCTATAATAGATTCATCTGGGGTGGCGTGACTTGGAAGCCTGATTTGAGCAACATTGCGGATATGTCTATGATGGCTTTCTCTCTTGGTATCGAGTGGGACCAAAAGTACCGTGTGGGCTATACTTTCGATTTGAATTTGGGAAGATATAATAACCTACCGTCTAACACGCATGAGATCTTGCTCTCCATCCAGTTCTGATGATTAGGTGGTGAAATAATAAAGGGAGGTTGAAACATTCTTTCTTCCTCCCTCTTTTTATGTTGTTATCGTTCTATGATATACTAACGTCCAACAGAATTTAAGAGACATAAAGTCTCTCCATAAAGGACTGGATTTTTGCTTGTTAGCGTTTCTATGCTATATTTGTATAGACGTTTACTGCTTTTTTGAAAGCATGCAGAAACGGATAAACAGAGGTCTGATACGGATGAGTAAACTTAAATGTCTGCAAACAAATGATGAAAAAAATCATAATAACTATTATACAAGTTATCGTAATAACGCTTTTGCTATCTCTTTTAATGATGCCGCTATGTGTGATGTTAGGAGGACATAGGGGATATGCTGTGTTTGGGCTGTCCTTGGCGTTTGTCGGTTCCTTGACGATTGTGTTTCTTTTGAAAAGAAAGCGGAAATAAATAGAAAGCGTCCAATTCGAGAACTCGTATTGGACGCTTGACTTGAAATTATCTTTTATCGTGATGAGGCCCGTGACCACCATGTCCTCTGTGTCCGCCTTTCTCTCCGTGAGGACCTCCATGCTTAGGACCCTTCTGAGGCATGCCCCAGTGTGATTTCATCATAATCATTTGCTTTTGCTCCTCGATGGTGAGGTTGTCGAAGTTAGCCCATTTCTGTTCCATCTCCGCCTTCTTGGCTGCGATCATTGAATCACGTTCGTCGATTCCCTCCTTCATGGATTTCAACAGGGCTTTTTGCTCGTCTACTGATAGACTGTCGAACTTCATCCATTTTTCGTGACCCTCTTTCATCTTAGGAGACATCTCGCCGCCCATCGGACAATCTGGCTTCATTTCGCCCATCGGGCAACATGGTCTCATCTCGCCCGGACAGTGTCCCGGCTTTTGCATTGGGCAGACTTCTCCTTCGATCATTTCACCTTCTCCTTCGTTATTGCACTTGGAGTTTTTGTCGCAATTGCAGCATGAGGTAGCTAATAAGGCTCCCATTACTCCTGCAGCGGCGAATAAAATCACTTTTTTCATATCATTTAAAATTAAAAGTTAATTAAACGACACGAATATAGTAAAGATTTTGAAAGGATGGTAATTTAGTTGCTAAATAGGTGGATTGTATCGATGAATCAGGCTTAGATAAGTGCGAAAGGTGGGAAAAGAAAAGGGCTGCCGAAACCGACAGCCCTTTATGATGAAGCTAGATATTTGATTATCCTACTTTTCCGTCAGAACCAAGAACGTTCACGATCTTGTGCATGTACATCTTCTTCATGTTCTCACGAGCTGGCTTCAAGTATTGACGAGGATCGAAGTGACCTGGGTTCTCGTCGAAGTACTTACGGATAGCAGCTGTCATAGCCAAACGAGAGTCAGAGTCGATGTTGATCTTGCAAACTGCTGACTTAGAAGCCTCGCGCAATTGCTCCTCAGGGATACCTACTGCATCTGGCAATTTACCACCGTGTGCGTTGATTGTATCAACCTCGTCTTGAGGAACTGAAGAAGATCCGTGAAGAACGATAGGGAATCCTGGCAACTTCTTCTCGATAGCGTGAAGAACGTCGAATGCCAACGGAGGAGGAACCAATTTACCAGTCTTAGGGTCACGAGTACATTGTTCTGGTTTGAACTTGTATGCACCGTGTGAAGTACCGATAGAGATTGCCAATGAATCACAACCTGTACGAGTAGCGAAGTCGATAACCTCTTCTGGTTTAGTATAGTGAGATTCCTCAGCTTGAACCTCGTCCTCAACACCTGCTAATACACCCAACTCAGCCTCTACAGTCACATCATATTTGTGAGCGTACTCAACAACTTTCTTAGTCAATGCGATGTTCTCCTCATATGGCAATGAAGAACCGTCGATCATCACTGAAGAGAAACCATTGTCGATACAATCTTTGCAAAGTTCGAAGCTGTCACCGTGATCCAAGTGAAGAACGATTTCTGGCTTAGCCATACCCAACTCCTTAGCGTACTCTACAGCACCTTGTGCCATGTAGCGCAAGATAGTACCGTTAGCGTAGTTACGTGCGCCCTTAGAAACTTGCATGATAACTGGAGACTTAGTCTCAACAGATGCTTGTACGATAGCTTGCATTTGCTCCATTGTGTTGAAGTTGAATGCAGGGATTGCGTATCCACCCTTTACTGCCTTAGCAAACATTTCCTTAGTGTTTACCAAGCCTAGATCTTTGTAATTAACCATTCTATTTTTTTATTTAGAAATTAAAAAATTTTCTTGTTCCGCAAAGATATAAAATTTTGCAATGCAAAGGTATAGGGATTTTATTTAATTCAAAATTCTTTGGGCAAGCACAAGGCTTGCCCCTATCTGTTCGAACGGATGTCTTGAAATTCGATTGAAAATTAATGTTTTGTTGTTTGAAATGAAAAGGCAAGCACAAGGCTTGCCCCTATCTGTTCGAACGAATGTCTTGAAATTCGATTGAAAATTTATGTTTTGTTGTTTGAAATGAAAAGGCAAGCACAAGGCTTGCCCCTACTTAACTCTTAATTCTTAATTCTTAACTCTTTATAATTCTCTATGTCTCTCCACCCCTTCTACATGTATCGCGCTGAATGGACGTGCCGGACAGAGGTTTTCGCATGCGCCGCAACCGATGCATATTTCGGTGTTGACTGCCGGGTATTTCTTCCCGTCGGCTTGCTCCACCATGATGATTGCTCCCACAGGGCAGTGGCGGGCGCAGTTGCCACACGACACATTGTCGGTGTTCACAACGCAGTTCTCCTTGTCGAACACGGCGTAACCGATTTGTATGGAGCTCTTCTCCTCCACGGTGATGGGTTGGATGGCGCCTGCCGGGCAGACGGTTGAGCATTTGTTGCATTCCGGACGGCAATAGCCTAGTTCATAGGACATCTCAGGTTGCATCAAGTGCGTCAGGTCGGTCGACGGACGCAAGACATGGTTCGGACATGCCGAAATGCAGAGCTGGCAGGCGGTACAGTGGTCGCTGAAGTGCTTTACGCTGATTGAACCGGCGGGCTTGGGTGAGATGTTGCGGACTGGTGCCTTCTTGTTTTCGAGGGCGGCTAATCCACCATCCACCTTCTTCGCCTTCGCGTCGATGGCAGCCCCTGCTACGAGGAGTGCCCCTGCGGTCAGGAATGCTCTCTTGGAGGTGTCTACGGATTCCGCCTCTTTTTGTTCCTTTTTAATGTTCCTTCTTACGTATTGGATCGCCCCGTTCTTGCAGTTCTCCAGACAGTCGAAGCAGGTGACGCAGCGGCTGTAGTCGATGACGTGTTCTTTGGGGTTGATGCAGGAGGCTTTGCAGTTGCGCGCGCATCTGCCGCATCCGTTGCATTTATCCGTGTTGATGACTGGTCGGAAGAGGGAGATTTGGGAGAGGTAGCCCAATAGGGTTCCCACAGGGCAGATGTTGTTGCACCATGCTCTGCCGAATCTCCAAGCCACAATGCCCAATCCCACTAGGGTGATGAGCGCCACGGCGATCGAGACTGGTGATGCGATGCCCAAGTCCACCTGATAGAACAGATAGCTGTCATTGCTCTCCGCTATGGATGCTAATCCGTTGTTGCACAATCTATAGAGGGGAGAGAAGAGGTTCGTCGCGATACGTCCGTAGGCGCTATAAGGCGCCACCAGATGGGCGATGAACGAGGTGATGGGAATCAATAGTAGGATTACGAACATGGCGAACGCCCCGATGCGTAGTTTCGCATGGTTCTCTTTATATGAGAATCTGTTTTTCTTGGCTTTCTTCCCGAACCATGTGAAGATGTCCTGCATGACGCCCAAAGGGCAGATGACGGAGCAATAGACCCGTCCGAAAAGAAGCGTCAGCGCAATGAGTGCGACCACCACTACAAGGTTGAGCGCCAAAAGCGCTGGTAAGAACTGGATTTTAGCCAACCATCCGAAATGGTCGGAAATCACACCTGTGAAGTCTAGGAACAACAACGTTGTCAGTAAAAAGAATGCAATCGCAAGAGCGACTCTGATTTTCTTTAGCATAGGATTTGAAACATTCATCAAAAAAATATGCTACGAAGATAGTGTTTTTTGTTTTATGAAAAAATAAAATGCGTTTGCTATTTCCCCTAGAATCGAAATTTGAACAAGCTTCCTATCAGAAGGGAAAAATGTCAGGACTGCGGTTTAATGATCTGATAATTAAGGTGTATAATGCCGGATTACAAAATTGTAAATGTCTATATGGAAATAGAGCGGGGTCTCCCCGCCCTAATTTTTCTTCTCTTAGAAAGGGAAGTTGTTTGAATCGTCCACAGGAGGAGGCGTGCTCTCTACTGCGGTGTTGGCTGCGGTTGGCGTGCTGGCTAATGGCGCCACGCCCCCTTCCGGTTTCTTGCCTAAGAGTTCTATGTTCTCCGCATAGATTTCCGTGGTATATTTTGTCACATTCCCGTTCTTCTCGTCCACCCACGAACGGGTTCTCAGTTTACCTTCCACGTAGATGGATGAGCCTTTGCGGATGTAGTTCTCCGCTAGTTTCGCCAAACCTCTCCATGCGACGATGTTGTGCCATTCGGTCCTGTCCGGAACGGTTTGCCCGGAGGTGCTCGTATAACCTCTTTCGGTGGTGGCGAGGGTGAAATTGGCGACTGCCACGTCTTTGTCGACGTAGCGTATTTCAGGGTCTTTGCCCACGTTTCCTACTAAAATCACTTTGTTAACAGACATAGATTGATTTAAAATATTTTATAGTTAATAATGTGGTTAATTAATCGGAAGCAAATGTAATGATTTGTTTTTTATTATGCAATATTATGTTTAAATAATACACAAAATATATTTATTGAAAAATATGAGTTTTTTGAATCTGGTGTTATTTTTAGAATGATAAATTAAAGATTTATAGGCAACTGGTTAGTATCTTTCCGAATATGAATCCTCTTGCTTTGTTAAGACAATATTTTTATTAACTTTGCCAAACTTAAAAAGACAATTATAAATACATATTAATATGAAATTCAGTGTTTCAAGTTCTGTGCTATCGGCTCATCTTCAGACGATTAGCCGTGTTATCAATCCTAAAAGTCCATTGCCTATCCTTGATAAGTTCCTTTTCACATTGGAGGGAAAGAGGTTGACGTTGACGGCCGCCGATATGGAGACTATGATGCAGACGTTCGTCGATTTGGACGTCGCTGAGGGTTCCGGTTCCGTCGCTTTGGGTTCCAAGCTTCTTTTGGATATTTTGAAGGAGTTCGGCGACATGCCTTTGGAGTTTAATGTGGAGGATGGCACGCTCGCCACTAGCATCAAGTCTGAGACGGGTGTTTATAACCTTGTGGCTGAGGACGGCGGCGAATACCCTAAGATGCGCTCGCTCGCTGACGGCGCCAATGTGCTTACCATCGGCACGGATATCTTGAACACGGGCTTGAACAGAACCATCTTCGCTACGGCCGACGACGAGAACCGTCCGGCTATGAATGGTATATTCTTCGACATCACGATGAACGATGTGACTTTCGTGGGCTCCGACGCCCAGAAACTCTCTTGCGTCAGAACAATCTCCGCCCGCGGCGATAAGGATTGCAGCTTCATCTTGCCTAAGAAGCCTACCAATCTTCTCCGCGCCATTTTGTCTAAGGTGAACGGTAATCTGGAGATTAAATTTGATGATAAGAACGCTGTCTTCAGCTTCGGTAACTATGTGATGGTTTGTCGTCTGCAAGAGGGCAAGTTCCCTAACTATAACTCCGTTATTCCTCAAAACAACCCATATAAGGTGACGGTGGACCGCGTCTCTTTGTTGAACACGCTTCGCCGTATCTCCATCTTCTCTAATCAGGCGCTGAACCTCGTGAAGGTGGAACTGATGCCGAACAAGATGACTATCTCCGCACAGGATATAGACTTCTCCATCTCCGCTACCGAGGATTTGGTCTGCGGTTATGACGGCGAGCCGATGAAGATCGGTTTCAAATCTTCGCTTTTGGTGGAGATCCTTTCTAACCTCTCTTGCGGTGAGGTGGTGCTCGAATTGGCGGATCCTTCAAGGGCTGGCTTGGTCGTTCCGTTGGAGCAGGACGAGAACGAGGAGACTCGTATGCTTGTCATGCCGATGATGCTGAACGACTAATCGTCGCTACGGATAAAGATAATAGGGGAAGACGCATCGTTGAGGTGGCGTCTTCCTTTTTTCGTTTCTTCCCGTGGATGGGTTGACGGGCGTGCGGCTTAATCATTTATTTTCGCAAACTATCGTTTAAAATTTATAGGACTCACTTTAATTATTTTGTTCGTTTATGGAATTGAACCTTAAAAAACCGATAGTCTTTTTTGACTTGGAGACTACGGGACTGAATATCGCTAAAGATAGAATTATTGAAATTTCCGCCATTAAAATTATGCCGAACGGTGATCAGGAGATTAAGACTCGCCGCTTGAAGCCTGTGGACGATAACGGCAATCAGATTCCTCTGCCTAAGGAGGTGAGCGATCTGACGCACATCCATGATGAGGACTTGGCGGACCAGCCTACCTTCAAACAGATTGGCAAGTCGCTCGGCGAATGGATGAAGGGCTGCGATTTGGGCGGTTATAACTCCAACCGTTTCGATGTGCCTTTGCTGGCTGAGGAGTTCCTCCGCGCGGATGTGGACATCGATCTTCGTAAGAGCAAGTTCGTCGACGCGCAGGTCATCTTCAACAAGAAGGAGCAACGCACCTTGACCGCCGCTTACCGTTTTTATTGTGACAAGGATTTGGAGGGGGCTCACGGCGCCGAGGCGGATATCACCGCTACTTATGAGGTGCTGAAGGCGCAGCTGGACCGTTATCCTGATTTACAGAACGATATCGATTTCTTGGCTGAATATTCGGCACATAATAGCAATGTGGATTTTGCGGGTCGTTTTATCTATAATGAGAAGAAGGAGGAAATCGTCAATTTCGGAAAATATAAGGGTCGAAAGGTGGCTGAGGTGCTGCTGACCGACCCGGGCTATTATAGTTGGATGATGCAGGGCGATTTCACGCTCGACACGAAGCGTGTGTTGACCAACCTTAAACTGAAGTACGGAATCCGCTGATGGCTTCGAATCCCTATTTCCAATTCAAACGTTTCACGATCCGTCAGGAGCGTTGCGCGATGAAGGTCGGCACAGACGGTGTCTTGCTGGGCGCATGGTGCGACGTGGCGTCCGCCGCTTCGGTGCTCGACATCGGCGCGGGTACGGGGCTGATCGCCTTGATGGTGGCGCAGCGCTCTTCTGCTGAGGTGGTGGCGGTGGAGCTGGACGAGTCCGCCGCTTCGCAGGCTGCGGAGAACGTGGCGGATTCGCCTTGGATGGATAGGGTTTCGGTGGTTTGCGCTTCTGTGCAGAGGTATGCTGCGCAATGCGGACGTCAGTTTGATCGTATCGTGAGCAATCCGCCTTATTTTCAGGACTCGTTGGAGTCGTTCACCGAGTCGGAAAAGGTCTACTCCAAACTTCTAAACATCTAAACCTCCCAT
>CALCUH010000028.1 GCA_937907165.1 uncultured Bacteroidales bacterium
CCACAGGCTTCTCCTCGAAGAAGGGCGTCGCCACTCTGCGTGCGGCGGATGGGAAGACCATGGAGATGAGCGTTGCGTGCAGCACGAAGGTCAAGGTGAAATACCAGCGCTGGAGCGCAGAGCCTTATGCAGAATATGAAAGCGCCTCTTACGGAGTGATTGTTATCAAAACGAAAATGAGCATAAAACAAAAAAGAAGGTTGCGCAAGCAATTCGAAAATAATAAGAAATAGAAAATAGAATTGGTTTATTATTCTTGTGAATTGCTGTGCTATTTTTGTTTCAAACCACTGAATCACAAAAAGTTAGGATAAATATTATAGTTAAAAAGTTATGAAAATTTTCAGTGGTGCTGCAAATTTTCATAACTTTTCCCTACAATAATTAGCCACAAACAATCATTTTACATACGCTTATGGCAAGCGAAACACTTCGCAAACCAATCAATTGTCCGATATCACCACGGTATCTCTTTTTGGGGGAATGTCATCCTTGCTAACGTAGTTTCCCCGCTTTGTCTGGGACCGGTTATGCCTATAATGGGGAATTACCAGCCAATCTCATCAATGCCTCTTGGGCTTCTCTATTTATCTAAATTTCCGCAAAATCTAAAGTTTATACAAAATAGAGTAAAAAAATATGTTATTCAACTAGTAATAAACAATAAATAAATTTTTTCATATCTCGCTTCGCTTTTGAATCTACAATATCTATTTTTCCCCTTCTTTCTTCCTCACATTACAAAATAAAAAGATAAATTTGTGGAAAATAACATTTAAACGTATTTCGAAGAAACAGAAACATTTTATTATTAACATACAGCATTAGCTATTATTCGCATTCTGCCACAAGGCAGATGTTTTCCAGACGAAGCAAAAAAGTGTTATCACGCTTTGCTATTGTTCCGCGAAGACATTCAAAACAAAAGCCTCGCAACCTCTTGATTTTGAAATCGAAAGAGTAACAAGCTATTTTCGAAGGGCTTCCAGTTCTTCGTTGCACAATATAAAGTTGATGCTCATACCGATACGGTGTGGGCTGATTCTAATTGTGCAGCGGGGTTCTTGCGAGGCTCCTCGTGAATGCGATAGAAAGGTCCACACCTTTCTTTTGTGCCTCTTTTTCGAGTGATTGATAGTCAATGCACTAATCAATCACAATATGGCAGGGAATAAAAGTTTACATGCCGCAAATAAGGCTAAAGAAGATGAGTTCTACACAGAACTCTCCGACATTGAAAACGAATTGAAGCACTACAAGCAACACTTTAAGGATAAAGTAGTGCTGTGCAATTGTGACGACCCGCGGGTCAGCAATTTTTTCCACTATTTCAGCTACAATTTTGAGCAATTAGGCTTAAGGAAGCTTATCACCACCTGTTATAAAAGCCAAGAAAGAGATTTGTTCAGCCAGAACAATTCGGAGAAAGCCATTTGGCTGGAGTATTTCGGCGACAAAAACAACAACCGAGTACCAGACCCCGATGAAATAGGCATCCACTATTTCAAGGGAGACGGAGATTTCCGTTCCCCGGAGTGCGTCGAATTGCTGAAATCCGCTGATATCGTGGTAACCAATCCCCCCTTTTCGCTCTTTCGGGAATATGTGGCTCAACTGATGAGATATAAAAAGAAATTCGTAATTATTGGCAATCAGAATAACATAACTTACAAAGAGATATTTCCTTTTATCAAAAACAACCAAATGTGGCTTGGGTCTTCTTTATCTTTTGCAAAATTTAAAGTTCCTGATTACTATGAACCCCGTTCCACTCGTTATTGGGTTGATGGAAATGGACAAAAATGGCGTAGTATGGGTAATATTTGTTGGTTTACAAATTTGGATATTGCCAAAAGACACGAAGACTTGATTTTATACAAATCCTACACTCCAGAAGATTATCCACATTATGAAAATTATGCGGCAATAGAAGTAAAAAAAGTAGCAGAGATTCCAATGGATTATTATGGAGCCATGGGCGTCCCTATCACTTTTATGGACAAATATAATCCTAACCAATTTGAAATTATAGGTATGGGAGAGGACAATGGAGTAGGACAATCTGGAGGTGTATGGTTGGGAGGTTCAAAATCTTGTTTGATAAATGGGAAAGCGGCCTTTAAAAGGATATTCATTCGCCGCCGTCAACCTAACGCAGCAAACGTTTCCCAACCATACGAGCAATCAAAAGAGCCAACAACCATCGCAGCGGAATCAGAGATTCTGTATAAGGGGAAAAATGATTTTGAAGTAAACAAATAAGTAATAAAGGAAAAACACAAACGAACATGGATATAAAACTGCACAAAATCACTGTCCGCGAACTGACGAAAGGATATGCGGACAATGCCGAAAACGGAGTGACAGCCTTTGGAGGCAAACTGGACATTAGACCACCCTACCAACGAGAGTTCGTCTATGGCGAGAAACAGCGAAACGCCGTCATCGAAACGCTGACACAAGGTTTCCCGCTCAACGTAATGTATTGGGCGACAAGAGATGACGGCACCTTTGAAATCATCGACGGTCAACAACGCACCATCAGCATCTGCCAATACGTGAACGGAGACTTCGCCTATATGTTCCGCTACTTCCACAATCTACAACCCGACGAGCAAGAGCAAATACTCAATTACGAACTGCAGATCTACATCTGCAGCGGCACGGAAAGCGACAAACTCAAATGGTTCAAAACCATCAACATAGCAGGAGAAGAGTTGACGGAACAGGAACTCCGCAACGCAGTCTATTCAGGAAGTTGGGTAAGCGACGCCAAAAGATACTTCAGCAAAAACGGTTGTCCCGCGGCAAAAATCGGAAGCGATTACATGACAGGCTCCGCCAACCGCCAAGAATATCTGGAAACCGCGATTTCGTGGATTTCAGACGGCAATGTTGAAGTCTATATGTCCAACCACCAACACGACCCCAATGCGGCGCCACTATGGCAATTTTTCCAAGCGGTCATCACTTGGATTGATTCCACATTCCAGCCCACCAAAGAGCGTAAGAAAATCATGAAAGGAGTTGATTGGGGAGCATTATACAAGGCTTACAATAGTAAGACAATGAATACAAAAGAGATAAACGAAGAAGTTAGAAAACTAATACTGGACGACGATGTGACCAAAAAGACAGGTATCTATCCATACATCCTTACCAGAAAAGAAAAATATCTCTCCATTCGCACATTCACCGACTCACAGAAATTAGCAGCTTACGAACGTCAGCGTGGTATATGCACCAATTGTAAAAATCACTTTGAGCTCACACAAATGGAAGCCGATCACATCACACCTTGGCACGAAGGGGGCAAAACAATAGCAGAAAACTGCCAGATGCTATGCAAAGAATGCAACCGAAGGAAAAGCGGGAAGTAATGTTATTACGACACCATATAATACACAGGCGAATTAGGGAACGCCAATAGAGACATTAAACTATTGAATTACAAGAATATAAATTTAATATTATAGTCAAAAAGTTATGCGAATTCTCAGTGGCGCTACGAATTCGCATAACTTTAATAAGACAGGAGAATTACTCCAACATTATTCCTTCCAATAGATCTTCATTGAAATATCTCACCCAAGCCTGGTAAGTATCTTGGGCGGATTGCATGGTTCCGACAAGGAAACCAGGAGTGGTTTTGAACTCTTTAAGTCCACGGTAGTAATATAGTTTGTGGTTGTCGTCTATCACAAAAGGCAGGACATCGTTGCGGAGACATTCCCTAAAAAGGATGAGTCGACCGACACGTCCGTTTCCATCCTGAAATGGATGGATGCTTTCGAAACGCCAATGATATTCCGCCAAAGCTTGCAAATTCTTATTGTCCAGTTTGTTGTACCAATCCTCCAACTCATCCATACGTTGTTGTACCTCTTCGGGATGCGCTGTCTCATGTCCCCCCACCTCATTGGCTAACTTTTTGTATGAGCCGACATTGGAATACTTTTTTTGCGCATCGGCAGTTCCTGTTTTTAGGATACGGTGGAATTCACAGATAATCTCCTGGGAGAGTGGAGAAGAGACGGTGCGAAGCAGATAATCGAAAGCCACAAAATGATTGTTTGTTTCTATGATATCATCCACTGAAACCGCTTCTTGGTCTTTAAATCCGATAGTACGTGTCTCAAAAATATAGCGAGTTTGCTCCTCTGTCAGTTTAGAACCCTCTATACGATTGGAATTATACGCAAGTTGCACTTGTGTTTTATGATAAAGTCCGCCCTTTCGGTGAGACTCCATCTCTTCGACGAGGAATGTTGTGAGTTTATTTGACATAATTGCGCACGCTGATTTTTGAGATTTATGCGATTAGACAAAGGTAATGAAATATCTGGTGCATAGATTGTAATATCGTTCGATAATTGTCTTTAAATCGGGTATCTGACAAGTTTTTCAACGGTCATCAATGCCAAACCTTCATCATCCGCAACCTATTCTCGCCCTCAACGTAATCATAATTAATCGAGTCCATCAGTTTCTTCGCCAAGAAGATACCGATACCTCCATTCTCGATATGGTCAAAATCCTTAGGATCAGAGACTTCCAGCGGATTGAAAGGCTTCCCGTTGTCACAGACAAGGAATTCGGCGTAGTTATCGCCGAGCGTCAGATTGAGCCTCAACTTACCGGTCTTTCCATCTTCATAGGCATAATCAGAGACATTGCCGCAAATCTCGTCCAAAGCCGCATCCATATCGCGCCGCGCGTCGTCCGGGCAGAATTTCCCTTCCAAAAGGATGTTCACCTCCTTAATCAGTTTCTCAACAGACTCATAATTAGCGTCGTACAAGAATTCATAGCATTCGGAAGTCCGTTCGTCTATCGGACGAACCACCATCAGCGTCATATCGTCGAACTGGCTTTGACCAGCCGTGAAAGAGTCGATGAACCCGATTAACGTAGCGCAGCAAGAGGTCGAATCGGAAGGGAAAAGAGTAATCGCCCGAAGAAGATTCTCATTTCCGAACTGCTGACCGTCAGCATTCACAGCGTCGGTCAACCCATCCGTAAACAGGAACAACCTATCATCCTTTTTCAGACGGATGATATGGGAAGACAACACAGGCTTTTCGAAAACGCCCAACATCACATTAGGCTCGTTCTCAATCCTCTCCACCGAACCGTCGGCGTGACGGATGACAGGAGGCAGATGTCCGCAATTGACATACTTTCCCACGCCCGTTTTCATGTTAATGCTCGCAATCCAAAGCGTGACAAACATATTAGCCATATTATTGTCGCACAAGACCTTATTCGCTTCGGAAATAGCTTTCTCCAGAGAGGAGCAATTCATCACGGCGGAACGTATCGCATACTTCGCCTTCATCATAAACAGAGCGGCAGGCATACCCTTATCGGAGACGTCGGCGACAAGGAAGACCACATTAGGACCGCAGATAAAATAGTCATAGAAATCACCGCCAACCACCTTCGCAGGACGAATGAACGCATCAAATTTAAGATGCCCCACACTGGTCTCATAACGTGGCGCCGGCAAAGCCTGCAACTGAATGTCAAAAGCGGTCTTCAAGTCACGCTCCATAGAGGTGACCTCAGAAGTGATCATAGCCCGTTTCCGCACCAAGTTCTGTCCCCTACGCGCGATACTATCGCAAATAAGCGTCGTAATCAGGAATAAAACCGTATGAGGAATGAAATAATAATTGACGACATCAAACGTCCATCGCCACACCTTAATCTCCTGAATGGCATGCAACATGCGTATCGTTTCGGACGTCTGCTCGAAGTAAACATTGGCGAAAAGAAGCAACGAATAGAGGAGCCAAGAGCACAAGGCGGTGATGCGGATGAGCCGCTGATTGTAATACATCGCCGCGATGATGATAGCGCCATAAGTGATGAATGTGGAGGTTGTGGGATAGAAGAAAAACGAGACCCCGCACGAAAAGAGCGTACAACCGATGATCAGGGACTTCAGCTTCGGATGCTCATAATGAACCCTACGGGCGATTAAGAAAGCAACAATATTGATAAAACCGAAGACCAACAATAGGTAACGCGCCAAAAGGCTCGCCAATTGGTAGATACCCATCATATCCAAAATAGACATGATGATAAGCAGCAAGCCCCAAATGGCCATCGCCTTGGTAGTGACCCTATTGGCTTTTATTTCGTTTTCACGGAACAAACTCTCCGTCAAATCCGACATGTTTCCATTGGACATCGTCATCGGGCATATTATTTATTCGTTCAACATAGCGGAGACAAACCGCATATTTATAATCATCGTTCGCATCGTACTCGAAGAAACGGTAGCGGGCATCATCAACCGATTGGCAGACCGCCACATCACTCCCGTCGATTGAGACGGAAAACGCATTCAGAGGCAAGCGGAAGCCTAAGCCCGTGCATTTCATAAAACTCTCCTTTAACGTCCACAAGCGGAAGAACGTGTCATTCATCTCCGGACGGGTTCGGCGCTTCGCGATGGTCGCATATTCCTCCTTGAAGAAAAAATTCTTCGCGATATCCAAATCGATATCGGTGATATGCTCCACATCACAGCCCACGCAATTTTCAGCCATTACGCACATCACCCGATCATCCGAATGAGACAAATTGAAGTGGACACCACCCTCCGCGAAGTGAGGCTTTTGGTATTCGTCATAGAGAATCCGCTGCTTCGCATAATCGACGCCGAAATCAGCGCAAGCACGCATGAGAAGGAGTTCCACGCCAAGCGACAGATATTTGTCCTTCGCGAAACGCATCCTATCCATTTTGCGTCTGCGTTCATCCGAAACAACTCCGCGCAAACGACCGAAAAGCGTTTCGTCGGCGAGCGTTGACGTATCGGCGATATAGGCGGTTATCATTGGATATTAAAGACCGTCAGCAAAGAGGAGAGACGGAAAACCTCCTTCACGGAAGTATTCGTATTGATGACACTCATCTCCCTACCGTTCAAAGACTTATAGACAGACACAAGCACACGCAAGCCCTTAGAAGAGATAAAATCCACTTCGGCGAAATCTAACGTGAGCTTTTGGATGTCAGACGTGAAGTTCTGTTCCATAAACTCCATAAATTCTCCGCTTGTCGCCGAATCCAAGCTACCGGAAATAGAGACAGTAAGAGCCTCTCCGTTTTTTATTTTATTGATTATCATATTATTAAATATTTTATATTGTTCAACACCTTTCCAAAGCTCTCTCGACTTAGTTATAAATTAAATATACATAAATTCTATAGAATATCATCTTGAGTTTGTAGTTTTTATAATTCTATCAATATGGATTACATATTGCCCTTACAGGGCGACTTGTTGACCATGTTATCATTTATTTGCCCAAGGCGATGCCGTTGGGCTATGGACCAATTGCCCTTGCAGGGCATATTTGCACGTAAATCCGCATATGTTCGGGCTGAAAGCCCATCTGATTCATAGCCCACGGGCAACGCCCTGGGATAAATGCGCAACACATGACAATCGCCCTGAAAGGGCATTTGTAACAAAGATTATTTCACCCTAACACATTGTATGCCAATCTATTTCGTACATTAACTAGTTAAGAGCCCGCCCTCTATCAATCTCTAAATACATATCTTTCATCATACTCAATATCATATAATTTAAGGAATTGCCTATATTCATCCTCGAATGTTTGCTTTTTATGATGCACACGTTGTTGCTTTATGTATTTTAATGTATTTTCTACAACAGATTGACTTACGGAATATGCAGCATATCCACCTTGCCATGCAAAATGTTTATAATGCGGAGAAAGAGACTTTATCCAACGACTACTATTTCGTTTCATTTCTTCTAATAAATACGAAGGCGATGTTTCACGTCCTAAAAGGCATAAAGCATGGATATGGTCACCTACACCACCAACCCAAATGTTTTTGCATTGTGTCTCATTGATAAGCTGACCTATGTATGAATGAATTCGCTCCATATCTTCATCAAGGATAAGAGGACTTGTTGTTTTGATATGGAATATTACGTGCAGGTATATTTTTGATAATGATTGTGGCATATTATTTTAGTTTTTTCAAGTTCTTAAATTCGATTTTTTCGTGTGACGATGTGTTAATGGACAGGTTGACCTTGCAGGGCGTTCTGACTCGATTTCGGACTAATTGTCCAAAATCACACATAGCCCATAGGCATCGCCATGGGATAAATAAAATTAATATTTAATTCGATCATACAGGTAAATTTTATTGTTTCGCTACAAATGTAGTGTATTGCATTTAAATACACAAAATCCACTAGCAAATGTACGTATCATATTTTACATATTGCCCAAAGCGATGCCGTTGGGCTATGGACCAATTGCCCTTGCAGGGCATTGTATGAACGTCAATCTCTATAAGTTCGGGCTGAATGCCCATCTATTTCATAGTCCACGGACATTACCCTAAAAAAATTATTTCATTCCATCCAGAAGAAACCCATGCTATCGAGCGCCTTGATCACCTTCTGCAGATAAACATCTTCGATAAACGGCCAAGAGAAGCCCAAACGATACAAGATGTTCGCGGTGAACCGATTGTCGGTATTGACGACATGCAAATCCGGACGATCATTGGTAAGAAGCGCGGATACCTTCTTGTTCAGCTTCTGGTCACCCATCATACGATAGAAATCAGCGTAATACTCCTCGTCAGGCACCGGCTTCACGGTAAGACCACAACGATTGACAGCCTCGATAAGTTTCGCCTCATCGAACGAAGAGCGGCTATCCGCATTGAAAGCGGTGAACTTATCATTCGTACCCGCCAACAAAACCACCGCCTTAGCGGTACAATCCACCGGAGAGAAACTCATCGGGTCGGTGCTATGGCTGATCGGGCATTTGCCTATCGCCACGAATCCCCGCAAGCCATTCAAGAATGCGTTGGTGCGCATATTGGTCTGGAACTCACCGTCGCTATAGCGCCCCATCAAGTTACCCACACGGATAATCTTGCCCCGCATGCCATTACGGATAGCATCCAACATCAGCAATTCCGCATGGTACTTCGAACGTCCATATTGATTATTCATATCATCCACGACAAACAACTGATTCTCCGTCATGCAAATATTCGCCCGATAGGTTTGCTCATTGTGCACACCCGGCACGGAGGTCGTCGAAATCTGCACCATCTTAGCGTTCTTCTCCTTTGCGAGCGCGATAAGGATTTCCACACCATGAACATTGACGAATTCAATGGAGTTATCATTCGCATAGTGTTTCACACAAGCGGCGCAGTTAATCAACGTATCGAAAGAGATATCCTTGAACTTGTCGCTCAAGTTCTCCTCCGTGATATCCCCCTCAATCATCACGATACGATGCTCGAAAGCCTCTTCGCAATTATCCTCGAAATAATAATAAAGCATCGATTTCAGACGAGTGACCAAGTTGTCAAAACTGCCCCGTCTGATCAAACAATAAATCTTACCCGTCTCATTATCAATCAATTCCTTTAGAACATGATTACCCAAGAAACCGGTAGCGCCCGTGAGGAGCACATCACCCAACGGACGGCGCTCCACCTCATTGGCGAACTCCATCGTATTATATTTCAGCATCTCAGCGACAGCCTCGTCCTGATGGACCAAAGAATCCTCCCTTTGCGGAGCGGCAGATTGCGCGGCAGGAGCAATCGACTCCAGATAATCCGCCAACTCCTCTGCGCTTTGATGGTCGAAAATATCTTGATACTCAATCTTATGACCTTCAGATTTGAGTTGCATCACCACCTTAGAGGCGGAGAGTGAAGTACCGCCTATCTCGAAGAAATTGTCATCCACATAACAATCCTCCACCTGAAGCACAGTACGGAAGACATCCAAGATCCTCTCCTCCAACGATTTCTTCGGAACACGCTTAGCTTTCGCCTTTTTCACAGGACGAATCTCAGGCAACGCCTTTTTGTCCAATTTACCATTAGGAGTCATCGGCATCTTATCAAGCTGCATCATCGCCGCAGGCACCATATAGTAGGTAAGTTTCTTCTTCATGAAAGAAGTAAGCTCCTCCAAATCAACGGGTTTCTCCGCAGTAAAGAAACCAGCGAGAAAATCCTCCGTCCCATTGTTGCGCACAACCACCTTAGATTGGGTGACACCCGGGAATGCGCACATAACGTTCTCCACCTCATCCAACTCCACACGGAAACCACGCAGTTTCACCTGATTATCGGCACGACCTCCGAATTCCGCCTCATTATCACGGTTGATTCGAACTAAATCACCGCTATGATATGCCCGACAGCCATCGATTACGGTAAACGAAGCGGCGTTCTTCTCCGGAAGACCTATATAACCACGGCTGACACATTCGCCGCAAATCATCAACTCACCTACCGCATAACGAGGCAGAAGGTTGCCATTAACATCCATCACATAGAACTTCGTATTAGGGAAAGGACCACCGATGGTAATGTTAGCAGGATCCGTAATCTTCTTCGCCGAACAAGCTTGCGTACACTCAGTAGGACCATAACCATTCTGTATCAATAACTCAGGGTTCAACGCCCTAAGTTTAGCAAAGAGCGTAGGCGGAAGAGCCTCGGCGCCAAGGACAATGCCCTTCAAACGGGACAACGCACCTTCAAAATCAGGCAAAGAGACCAGATTCCACACGAACGACGGAGTCGCCACCATCAAATCCAACTCATCACGTTTGAACGCAAGCAACAACTTGTCCAAATTATGAATCTCCTCCTCGCTTGCGATATAAATCGTTTTCCCTTGGCAAAGAGTGAAGAAGATTTCCGTGAGAGACATATCGAACGAAATGGACGACATGCATAACATGACACTTCCGCTGTCGGTTACCTCCTTGAAAGCCGAAGTCTGCACATAATTGGAAAGATTATGATGTTCCACCATCACACCCTTAGGCGTACCCGTAGAGCCGGATGTATAGATGCAATAAGCCAATTGACTCGGTGAGAACCGAATTTCAGGCACATCCGAATCCTTTTGGGAGGCGAACTGCTCCACAGACAAATTTTTACGTTTCGAAGAAGAGAAAAGATCACCTCTCTTCGAGATTATATCCTGTGAGGAGATTACGAAACGACACTTAGAATCGTCCATACAATAAGTTAGACGATCGTCAGGATAAGAAGGCAACATAGGGAGGAAGGCTCCACCCGCCTTCAAGATGCCTATTTCAACCACAGGCACCCACTCACTACGATCCAAGATCATAGCGACGATATCGTCGGCATGGACGCCCGATTCGATGAGAGACGCCGCCACCCTATCAGACAAGCGGTCAAGTTCCGCGAAAGTGAGACGCTTCGTCGCCGTCTTCACCGCCACCGCATCGGGTCTACTCTTCACCCATTGTGTCACAAAATGCTGAGGCGGAAGGTTTTGGAACGGAACATCTGTTGCGTTCATTTGGGCAAAATGACTTCTCTCCTTTTCCGAAAAGATAGAGACCTGTTTCAACGACACACACCGTACAAAATCACCAGCGGCACACGCTAAGCCTGCCACAAACGAATCCACAAACTCCTTGCAGAAATAATCGGTACGGTAAGTGACATCCACCGAAAAAACGCCCTCTTTCAAGAACACCTCAATAGCGAGAGGCGCTTTCGCCGCGGCGAAATTCAGAGAGACGGGCTCCGCTTTCTGGTCGCCAATCATATCAAAATCGAACTCATCCCCCTGATAATTAAAAAAGAGGTCAGACTTCAGAGCATATTTCTTAGCCAAATCGGCAAACGGAACCACATCGTTCGCCATGGAATCCATCAGTTGGCGCTGCATCTTTTGGATAAAGTCCTCCACCGTTTCATCAGGAGAACAGGAGCAACAAACGGGTAACGTCTTCACCAACATTGCAAAATCCCGCATAAGACGGGAGTCATTTCTTCCATTATAGACGGTGCAATAAGTCACACTATCCGCATGCAGGAAGAGCGAAAGCGTATAGCTGAAAGCCGCATTGAAAAAGGCGTTCAACGTGATGTTACGCTTTTGGCAGAACTCTATGACGGAAGCGGAAACACCATCGAGCGGGAAAGAGACACGGACCACATCGTCAGCCGTTTCCGTCTTCTCCGGACACTTGGCAGGCAAACACTCCGTATTGCAACCGGAGAGCAACGATTCGTAATATTTCTCCCCCTCCGCATAGTTATCAGACTTACGGTTCGCATCCTCCTCCAGAGCCGCCTCATAAGCCGTATAACGTTCATTTTCAACAGAATCTCCTTTATATGCGGCATTCACATCATGAATAAGAATACCCAACGATGTACCATCAGAAATGATATGGTGCACATCCATAAAGAGGTAGTTGCCCGCCTCAGTCATATAGATAGCGACACGATACAAACGAGCGTCCAAGAGGTCGAACGGTTTGATTAACTCGTTTGACTCCGGAAGTTTCGGAACCTTCACCACATCGATCACCACCTCGGCGTCATCATTACGGACCGCCCTAATTTCTCCCTTTTCATCAGATTTCATCACCGCCTTGATATACGGATGCGCATCCATGGCCGCACCAATGGCCTGACGCAATCGTTGAATATCGACAAGAGGCGATAATTTAAACAACATCGGGATGTTATAATCGAGAGAATCCGTTTTCATGGAAGACTCCACCCAGACACCCATCTGATTCCACATCAGCGGATAGTCCGAACGTTTCTCGAAAGAGCTCTGAGCCGCCTTTCCCGAAATGAACTCATCAATGGATTGTATGGTATTATGATTCTTCAAATCATTGAGTTTGAATGGCTTATCGAAAGCCTTACCCAATTCCATATTCAGTTTCAAGGTGCCGATGGAGGTCAGACCCGCCTCGAACAAATTCGTTGTGATACCCAAGGCGTCATGACCGATCACCTTGGTGACGATATCGAAGATACGCTGTTGGCTCTCCGTCTGCGGTTTTTCCAGCGTCTCACTCTCCGCCGCATGAACAGGTTCAGGCAAAGCCCTCTTATTCACCTTCTGGTTTTGCGTGTAAGGAATAGCCTCAATCTGCATGATGACCGCAGGAACCATATAAGCAGGCTTCTCGCCACGGATGAATTGAGCCAAGCCATCCCGATCAATTCTCTCGTTTCCGACCACGTAAGCCACGATATACTTTCCGCCGCCACTCTCTTCCTTCGCCACCACCGTAGCATCCGTAACGCCCTTATATCGACGAATAATCTCCTCTATTTCAGTAAGTTCAACCCTAAACCCGCGAATCTTCACCTGACCGTCACGTCGACCGATAAAATCGAACTCTCCGTTACCGAGCAGGCGGGCCATATCACCCGTCCGATACATCCTATCATACTCCACATCAGAGCAGAACGGGTTTGGTACAAATGCCTCCGCCGTTTTGTCCGGGCGTTTCAGATAGCCACGTCCCACTTGTCCGCCAGCGATGCAAAGTTCGCCACAAGCGCCCTGCGGAAGCAGACGACCCATTTTGTCGACCACATATAAACGGATATTATCACTAGGGAAGCCGATAGGTTGGATAGGCGAAGCGTCCGTGACGTGATGGCAGCAGACATAAGCGATGGTTTCGCTCGGTCCATAGCCATTGATGAAACGGAAGCGGGTAGGCGGATTAAAAGGCACCAGTTTCTCACCGCCGACCAACAGCGTCTTCAACGATTCGCAATCAGTCATTTCGGCGAACATACGCCCCACCTGAGTCGTAATGAATCCGTGAGTGATATGATTATCATGATAGAACTGGTTAAGGCGTTGGATATCCAAGCGAATTTCATCCGGCACGACATAGAGCGAAGCACCAGCCATCAAAGTGGTGAAGATATCCATAATGCCCGCATCAAAGCCAAAGGAGGCATAAGTAGCCACACGAGAATCCGCATCCAACTCCATGTTTTTCACATGATTATGATGGAAACATACGATATTTCTATTTTCCAACACGCAACCCTTAGGCGTTCCGGTCGTACCCGAAGTATAGATGATGACCATCGCCGAATTAGGCGTATCCTTAGGTTGGAAGTCAAGAGCATCGGGCAAAGAATCGATTTCATCGGTAAAGAGCACGTCACCCTCGTATTCGTCGAGCAGCGGACGCAAAGAGCGGTCCGCAATAAGTAATTTCGCACCCGCATCCTTCACCATGAAATTGAGGCGTTCACGCGGATAAGAAGGGTCGAGCGGCTGATAAGCGGCACCCGCGCGCACGACACCCCATGCCGTAACAGGCATAAGCTCGCAGCGAGGAATCAAGACAGCCACGAAATCCTCCCGACCGATACCCTTTCCGGAAAGATACGCCGCTATTTTCGCTGTAACTCGGTCAAACTCCGCATAAGTGAGGGAGTTATCTTTACAGCAGACAGCCACCTTGTCGGCACGGTTCCGCAAATGATTGTCCAACACACGCCAGACCGTCTGGTTACGATCGTAGGCAAGCGAAGAAGAGCCAGCAACCATCTTTTCCTTCTCCTCATCCGACGTCAAAGCAATCTCCTTTAAACGATCGCACGAAAGCATGCCCCTCACGACATTAGAATAGAGTTTAGCAAAACCTAAGACATTCTCTTCACTATATAGAGCCTTTCGGTAATAAATCAACAAGTGGTACCCGTCAGCGTCACAAACAATCATCACGTCGAGATTAGACATCGCGTAATCCTGCTCCATCCATCTCTTTTTCACCACATGACCATCGAATACGAAATCATTGATCATACTACCTTGGTAGACATATTTGATGTCCGAACGTATACCATAGCTATGAGCAAGTTTCACGAACGAAGCGTCATCATGACTCATAGTCTCAAAGTAGTTCTTCTTCACATAAGCGATAAAATCACCCACAGAAGCCTCCTCGTCGATTTGGAAATAGAGCGGGAAAGTACGCACAAAGAGACCGATCGTGTTAGATAAAGGCTTACCGCGACGTCCGCCATTGATACTGGTAAACAACGCCTCGCTCTGCCCCGTATACTTAGCCAAAGCGTAGGTGAACGCCGAGAGCAGCACCACATTTTCGGTCACTCCGTTCTTTTGCGCCAACGATTTCACGTCTTGGACGGAGACACCCAAGTCATAAGGCATCTGGACACAACGAGTCATATCCCCGCCATCAAGATCGGGCAACAAGTTCGAGTCAGTCTCCACACCCGACAATAGAGTATCGAAATAATCATAAGAGGCTTTCGTCGCACCACTTTCGACATGACGCGACTCATCAGCGTTAGCGTCGAACACCGAATACTCCTCCTTCGGGATAGGCTCCCCATTATAAGCCAATTCTAGCGCTTTCTCCAAAATATTATAGGACGTACCATCCGTGATGAGATGATGCATCTCAATAAGCAAATAGAGAGCCTCCTCGGTTTCATACACGTTAGAGCGGCAGAGCGGCTGTCGGTCCAAGACGAAGGGGTGCATGAAATGGGAGACGATTTGCGCATACTCCGACTGAGAGACTTTGCTGAATCGTGTGACTGGGACCTCGTCCATCAAGCCCAACTCCGGGAAGCCGTTCTCCAGCGTCACACACGCTGAACACGCCGCATAATGAGACAACACCTTGTCACAAGCGGAGACAAAACGCGCGGCATCCACCTTCCCCTTATCAAAAGTATATTCGAAAACAGTATTGTACTGTAAGGTCGCCTCGTTATTCACACATTCCAAATAGACACCCATTTGGCTATCGTTCAAAGATGCACGTTTAATAATTTTCATACAGATAAATAATTAATACGATACAACAATCGATTGACCATTCGTTTACCCTTCGAGGGGAACCTCGCGCATGTGATTCAATAGAGATTACTTTTTACACATCACGCCATCACATACACATTACGATTCTAATCAATCAGAGATAAAAAAACACTGAAACCATCCCAAACCGATGGTATACCAAATATAACAAATAAAATAGTATTTAGGAAGAAATCCATCCACTATTTCAAAGGGAAAGTATTGATTAATTGGAACAAACTTTAGAGTGTTCCAATGCCAATAATTGCTCCTTCCGCCACAAACCGCCCGCATAGCCCGTCAGGGATCCATTCGCCCCGACGACACGATGACAAGGGACAACGATGGAGATAGGATTATGACCCACCGCCCCGCCGACCGCTTGGGAAGAGAGAGAGGAGAGACCTCGACGGACGGCCAACCGCCTAGCGATATCCGAATAACACACCAAAGATCCGTAAGGAATCTCCATCAACGAAGCCCAGACCTGCAGACGGAACTCGCTACCGACGAGATGGAGAGGAGGCAAAGAGTGAGGCACGACACCTCGGAAATAGTCGTCCAGCCACCGCCCCGTCTGTGTAAGGATAGGATGGGAAGAACATTCATAGGAAAGGTTTTGAGGAAAATATTTCTGGTCGACGAACCACGCCCCCATCAGCCCCACCTCATCGCAGGCGAGCAACATCTCTCCCAAAGGGGAATGGTATGTTTGGGCTGATAACATAAAAAAACAGCGTCCTATTCAGACGCTGTAAAGATTATTTCGTATAGACATTTTCTATTTCCACGACATAGACCGTATGGAAGCCGCCACCCGGCTTATCGTTGTACCACCTCTGGGCAATCTCCTTATCGAGGAACTGCGCCTCCGTCATCTCAGACTTGAACAACTTGCGGCAATCCAAGACCATGCGAGCCTCATTGAAAGTCATGTCACCCGATTCGAGCGCGAGAGGCGTAAGACCAGCCTCCTTCACCTTATCGCAATCCCTACCCGACTTCGTACCGCAAACCTGCAGCGCCTTACGTTGCTCCTCTGGGAAGAAAGAGAGCGTGAGACGCTCATTCTTCTCGATGAATTCGTGGGTATAACGTTCAGGACGCACGAAGATGAAAGCCACAGGCTTGTTCCACAACCAACCAATTCCGCCCCATGAGGCAGTCATCGTGTTAAAACTGGAGGAATCGCCCGCCGTGATGAGCATCCATTCCTTTCCGATTAATTGGAAAGCGTCCTCCTTACCAAGGAGAGAGATATCTTGTTTCTTCATAACATCTTGATTATTATTCATTTCCGCTTCTTGGCAACCCGTCATCGTCAGCAAAAACGATGCGAAAGCGATTAAGCCCGTGCGGATGGATTTCATATGGGAACAACAAAAATCAGGCATCTTTTCCGACCTCCTCATCCTCCTTAGGAGCCTTCCACCCATTGATGATATCCTCCAGATGGAGCTTCGGAAGAACCGTATCAGCCACCACTTTGATAGGATTATACAATTTGGATTTGTTCAAAGTCTCTTGAGAGACAAGGTCCACCTTCGTGTTAAACATATCGAAAGAGTGTATCGCCACGCTCAACACCAGCAAAATCTTCACGAAAGAGAAGACGGCGCCCAGCAACTTGTTCAGCCATCCCAGCATCACCACATTCAGCAATTTGCTGACGAGCACAGCTAAGAAATGGACCGCCACCAAGCCAAGCACCAATGTCAGGATAAAAGCCACTATAGGGGAAGAAGCGCCCATGATACCGAAAGTGGAGGCAATCCAACCCGCAATCGCCAAGGAGTGGTGCTTCGCCAAATAGATCGCCACGATAATACCCACCAATCCGGAAAGTTCAAGGACGAAACCCTTTTTGAGTCCCTTGATGATTCCGAAATAGACAAGTATGACAAGCAATATTAAATCTATCCACAACATGGCATAAGACTTTTTTTATTTCTTAAAGAGCGAAGAAGGCATTGATTACAATGTCCTCTTCACCTCTACCTGTTCGAAGCTCTCGACCAAGTCACCGACTTGGATATCATTATAGTTAGCGATATTCAAACCACAATCGAATCCTGTCGTAACCTCCTTGACATCATCCTTGAAACGTTTCAAGGAAGCCAATTCGCCCGTATAGACAACGATACCGTCACGGATGAGACGAACCTTATTGCCGCGCTTGATCTTACCGTCACGCACGATACAACCGGCAATCGTACCCACCTTGCTGATCTTGAAGGTCTCTTGAATCTCGGCGGTACCGACAATCTCCTCCTTGTATTCCGGAGAAAGCATACCGACCATGGCGTCCTTCATCTGCTCGATAGCGTCGTAGATGATAGAGTACAAGCGGATATCGACACCCTCGTTCTCCGCGATTCTACGAGCGGCTTGGGAAGGACGAACCTGGAATCCGACGATGATGGCATCCGCCGTAGCGGCCAACATGACATCAGACTCGGAGATTTGACCCACAGCCTTGTGGATGACGTTGACAGCGAACTCCTCGGTGGAGAGTTTCTCCAAAGAGTCCTTCAAAGCCTCTGCGGAACCATCCACATCCGCCTTCACGATGATGTTCATCTCTTGGAAGTTACCCAACGCACGACGACGGGCGATTTCCTCGAGAGTCAAGTGTTTCGTTGTACGCAAGCCCTGCTCACGTTGGAGTTGCTCACGCTTGTTAGCGATTTCACGAGCCTCCTGCTCCGTCTCGAAGACGTTGAAGTTATCACCAGCCTGAGGAGCGCCGTTCAAACCTAAGATAACCGCAGGTTCAGACGGTTTAGCCTCCTTGATACGTTGGTTACGCTCATTGAACATCGCCTTGATACGTCCGAAGTTGGTACCAGCCACGACGATATCGCCCACACGGAGCGTACCGTTGCTCACCAATACGGTGGAGACGTAACCACGTCCCTTATCCAACTGGGACTCGATGATGGAACCGACGGCGCGACGATTAGGATTTGCCTTCAAGTCGAGCAATTCCGCCTCGAGCAACACCTTCTCCATCAATTCCTTCACACCCAAACCTTTCTTAGCGGAGATATCTTGAGACTGGTACTTACCACCCCATTCCTCCACCAAGTAGTTCATATTCGCCAAAGCCTCCTTGATCTTATCAGGATTAGCCGTTGGCTTATCGACCTTATTAATCGCAAATACGATAGGCACACCAGCCACAGAAGCGTGGTTGATAGCCTCGATGGTCTGCGGCATGACGTCATCATCCGCAGCCACGATGATAATGGCGATATCCGTCACCTTAGCACCACGGGCACGCATGGCGGTGAAAGCCTCGTGACCCGGCGTATCCAAGAACGTGATCTGCTGACCGCTGGAGAGCGTCACATTGTAGGCACCGATATGTTGGGTGATACCACCCGCCTCACCGGCGATCACGTTCGTTTTACGGATATAGTCCAACAAGGAAGTCTTACCATGGTCGACATGACCCATGACCGTAACGATAGGCGGACGGGAAACCAAGTCAGCCTCATCATCCTTCTCCTCGTGGATGGCAGCCACCACCTCGGCGCTGACATACTCAGTCTCGAAGCCGAACTCCTCAGCCACGATATTGATTGTCTCGGCGTCCAAACGTTGGTTGATGGAAACCATCAGACCGAAGTTCATACAAGTACTGATGACCTGAGTGACAGGCACATCCATCATCGTCGCCAATTCGCTGACAGTCACGAACTCCGTGATTTTCAACTTGCTTTGTTCAAGTTTCTCCTGTTCCTCCTGCTCCTGCATTTTGAGGGACTGCATCTCACGTTTATCACGACGGTGCTTAGAACCTTTGGTCTTCTGTCCCTTGCTGGTCAGACGGGCCAAAGTCTCCTTAATCTGTTTCTGAACTTCCTCTTCATCGACCTCCGGTTTCACGATGCTCTTCTTGAAGCCCTTCTTGCCTCTATCGCCACCGTTGTTACCGTTGTCGTTATTGTTCTTTCCGTTATTCTTATTGCCCTTACCTTCTCCGTTACCACCTTTGAAGTCGGAGATGTCGACACGTTCCTTCTGGATACGTTTACGTTTTTTACGGTGATCATCGTCGCCGGACATATCGCCGCCGCCAATACCGTTCTTACCGTTTTCACCCTTATTGAAAGAACCCTTGTTGTTGCGGAGCTCACGCTCCTTCTTGCGCTCCTCCTTCGATTTCTTAGGAGGACGGGTCCTTTGGTTAAGCGTATCCAAGTCTATCTTTCCGACCACATTAACGACAGGTTTCTTGTCGTCGATAGGAATCGCGAAGACGTCAGGCTTAGCGTTATCACTATTATCGTTTTGTCCATCCGATTGATTATTAGCGTCATTGTTAGCCGCAGGCACAAAAGCTGGTGTCTCAACCTTTGTTTCCACAGGAGCCGCCTTCACCTCCGGTTCTTTCTTCTCCGGAAGGCTGCTAACGATGCCGACAGGCTTCTCGTCTACAGGCTCCGCATTGTTCTCCGCGCTCTTATTTACAGGAGCGGGGTTCTGTTTCTTCCCGTTCAAATCGGACAAATCGATACGTCCGACACTCTTGATTTTAGGAATTTGGTCTTCCGCCAAAGGAATGCTAAAAGGCTTAGACTCCTTCTTCGGCTCGCCGAACCCTGAGATTTCAACGCTACCGCCGTTGACCTTCTTCTTACGGGTTTCCGTCACTTTCTTCGCGTCGTCCTTCTGCTTCTGGTCCTTATCGAACTCCGTGCGCAAAAGGTTCTCCTCCTCGTCCGACAACTTGTAATTCAAATCATTGTCGTCGACATTATATCCCTTCTTAGATAAGAAGTCAACTGCTGTGGAGACACCCACATTCAACTCTTTCGCTATTTTACTTAATCGTATAGACATATATCGCTTTTAGTTATTTACTTAAAAAATTATCCCGACACAAAGGCTAAGCGGTCCGTCCGACCGCGGGGCCTTACTCCTCAGAAGAATTCTCTGCGGACTCGCCGTTTTGCTCAGCGTCCTGTTGCTCAGCCGGTTGGTCATCGAATTCGGCACGCAAGATGGCAAGCACCTCATCCACCGTCTCCTCCTCCAAGTCGGTACGGTTAACCAACTCGTCGCGGGAAATCTTCAACACATCCTTAGCCGTGTCGCAGCCGATACCCTTGAGCGTATCGATGATCCAAGGATCGATTTCGTCGAGGAACTCGTCCAAATAGATATCCTCCTCATCCTGACCACCAGCCAACTCGCGGAACACCTCGATTTGGTATTCGGTAAGCATGCTCGCCAAACGGATGTTCATACCACCCTTACCGATAGCCAAAGAGACCTCTTCAGGACGCAAGAACACCTCGGCGCGTTTGTGCTCCTCAAAGAGACGGATGGAAGAGATTCTCGCAGGGCTCAATGCTCTGGAGATGAACAAAGAGATATTATTAGTGAAATTAATCACATCGATGTTCTCGTTTCTAAGCTCACGCACGATACCATGGATACGGGCACCCTTCATGCCGACGCAAGCGCCCACCGGATCGATACGGTCGTCGTAAGACTCCACAGCCACCTTAGCGCGGTCGCCAGGGATACGGGCGATACGACGGATAGTGATCAGACCATCGTTGATTTCAGGAACCTCAAGTTCGAACAGACGTTGCAAGAACAAAGGAGAAGTTCTGGAAAGGATGATCTTAGGGTTATTATTTTGGTTGTCCACCTTAGCGACAACGGCGCGGACCGTGTCACCCTTGCGGTAGAAATCCGAAGGGATTTGCTCCGTCTTAGGCAAAAGCATCTCGTTGCCTTCCTCGTCGAGAAGGAGCACCTCCTTCTTCCAAACTTGGTAAACCTCACCCACAACGATTGTACCGATTTTCTCTTTGTACTTGTTGTAGATGCTATCCTTCTGCAAATCAAGAATCTTAGAAGATAATGTCTGACGGAGGTTCAAAATCGCGCGACGTCCGAAAGAGGCGAAATCCACCTTGTCGGTCACATCCTCACCCACCTCGAAATCCTCATCGATCTGACGAGCCTCGCTGAGAGGGATTTGGACATTAGGATCTTGCAATTCGGCATCTTCCACAACGGTCCTGTTTCTATAGATCTCGAAGTCGCCCTTGTCCGGATTGATGATCACGTCATAATTCTCATCGGTTCCGAACATCTTAGATATAACGCTACGGAAAGACTCCTCCAAAACGCTAATCATCGTGCTTCTGTCGATGTTCTTCAACTCTTTGAACTCCGCAAAAGTATCGCTCAAACTAATTGCTTCTTGCTTTGCCATAATTATTTAAACATTATTAAATATTTTGTATATTTCACTTGATCATAAGCGAAGGTCATCACTTCCGTCACCTCCACTTTCTTCTTCTCGCCCTCTTTCTTCACCTTTTTTGTCACCTCGAGACCGAAATTCGCCTCGGTCACGTTGACCAGTTTGCCGGTGTACTTAGGACCGTTAGCGACCTGCACCTCCACGTCACAACCCTCATACTTTTGGTATTGGCGGAGGACCAAAAAAGGAGAGGTGAGCCCGGCTGAGCCGACCTCCAATTCGAAATCCTCCACGTCGCGGTCCAATTTCGATTCGATGTGGCGGGAAAGATCCGCACAATAATCGATGGAGACATCCTCTTCGGAATCAATCGCGACCGTGATACGGTTGTTCTTGTCCACCTTCACTTCCACTAGGAAATAGGCAGATTCCGAAATGAATTCCTCTACAATCTCTCTTATTAATTTCTCCTCTATCATTCCTCAAAGACAATAAAATAGGGGACCGCTGGTCCCCTTCACAAATCTACTAACGAACGCGAAGATACATAAAAATTATCAATTAGCAAACAAAAGCGGGAAAAACAAAGGGTTTAAGGCATTTGCATCATTCATTCCATCCTAGGGCGTTGCCCATAGGCTATGGAATTGGGGGCTTTCAGCCCGAATTTGTACGGAACGGTATGGAGAATGCCCTAAAAGGGCAATGTCTAATTCGTATAATAAGTTTTTAAAATCAAATAACCACCTATATTTCCAACCTATACCCCTCAGCGCTATAGCTTCTCCCCGGCTCCTCCATACCGAACGGATAGTAGTCCGTCATGCTGAGAATCTGGGCAGAACCATCCTTCTTCTCGCCCGATACCACCGCAAGCAAAAGAACATGGGCTTCATCGATTTTTACGAT
>CALCUH010000029.1 GCA_937907165.1 uncultured Bacteroidales bacterium
GAGATATATAATTGAAAAAGACTATCATGAGAAATTGATTTTCGCGAATTTTATAGGGCGAAAATTTGTTAATCCGACTATTATTCTTAAATTCGCTTAGAGTTTGAAATTTATTAACTTTAAAATTATAAGGATATGGGTAAATTTGTTATTTCCAAAGCCAAAAATGGTGTGTTATTCAACTTGAAGGCAGGCAACGGTGAAATCATCGCAACTTCAGAAGTGTATTCATCACTCGCATCTTGCAAGTCTGGTATCGCCAGTGTTCAAAAGAACAGCCAAGTCGCAAACTTGGAAGACCAGACAGTGGAGGGATACGCTACAGCGAAGAATCCTAAATTTGAGGTTTACAAGGACAAGAAGGGCGAGTTCCGCTTCCGTTTGAAAGCTTCCAATGGTGAGGTGATTGCTACAGGTGAGTCATATAAGGCAAAAGCAGGCTGCTTGAATGGTATCGAATCCATTAAGAAGAATGCGGCTGACGCTGAAATCGTTGACAACAGCGAAGCATAATAGTCATCACTATAGAGAAAACAGAAGGCGGTTCTTTCGGACCGCTTTTTTTTTGCTTTATAGTAATTACACCTATAATCAAAACTGCTATTTTCGCGATATGAAGTGAATTTATGAGACTCTTTTTTACGACCATCCTATTCCTCTTATGCCAATTGTGCTTTTCGGAACAATTGCCTATCGTGAGAATTTCGGGAGGCGACTTCTCCTCCGAGTTCTCTTCGGCTACATTCCAATTGGAAGATGGCGAAATCTATCCTGTCTTAGTCCGTTATAGAGGCGCTTCCGCCCTGAAATATGAAAAGAAATCCTTCTCGGTGAAATTTGTCACGGAGGAGGGCGATAAACAAAACGTTTCCTTGTTGGGTATGCGTTCCGATAATGTATGGGTCTTGGATGCCATGTCCGTCGATATGTCCCGCATGCGTAACCGTGTCTCCATGGACCTTTGGAACGATTTCTCCCGCAAATCCTATATCTATGAAATAGAGCCTGAGATGATCAATGGCACTCGCGGAGAATATGTTGAACTCTATCTAAACGATGAATATTGGGGTTTGTATTGTCTCTCTGAAAGAATCGACCGCAAACAATTGAAACTGAAGAAGTATAAAAATGACAAGCTGAAAGGATTGTTGGTGAAATCCAAAAGTTGGTGCAAACTGAGAGCGAATGGTCCCCAATATTATGACTATGACAATAATAGTGTCCAATGGCAGGGTTGGTCGATGGAATATCCTGATATGGACGATATCAGCGTGATCGATTGGACCCCTTTCGTGGAGGATGTCAGGTGGTTCAATACCGCCACCGATTCGATGGTCAGAACCGATTTGCCACAAAAAATCGATTTGCCCGTTTGGCGTGATTACTATCTGCTGATGGAACTGATGGCGGCAGACGATAATATCTATAAAAACCAATATCTCTACTATTATGACGTGACCGATTCGATTAAGATGTTAGGCATAGCACCATGGGACATGGACAACTCTTGGGGTAGGGACTACAAGGGAGACAAAGAAGACGCGCACGTTAATATCGATGTGGCGAGCAATAAAATCTGTGAATTGATGGATAGTATATTGGATCCTAGTTTCTTTATCAAGAAGAGACGTTATGATGAATTGAGGAGTTCCTGGTTCTCTAAAGATTCTCTTAACGCGCGATTTACCCGTTATTTTGCCCTTTTTGAGCGCACAGGCGCTGCTCAACGTGAATATGAACGTTGGAATGGCACGGATGGTTTAACGTTGAATTTCGCGGAAGAAAAGGCTTATATCAAACAGTGGATTTCCGACAGATTGGCTTATATGGATGAGAAGTATGGCTACGAGGAAGCGTCTCGACCGCTGGATCTTATATCCAATCCGTTTTGCGCTATATCCGATGGTTCCATCATGATATCAGGTCTTCGGGATGAAACATCGGTATGTTTTTTTGATTTGAAAGGACGTCTATTGAACATTATACAGGCACGGTTAGGTAATGTGGTTTTTGTTACCGAAGAATCGGTTGTCATTGTCCGATATGAGGATAAACATATTGTTGTGTTGCGTAAATAAAAAAACGAAGACTATGTTTGGGTGACATAGCCTTCGTCAGAATTGGATTTAAAAAAAAGCAATGTGAGATACTATTTTTTGATGACAACGATTTTAATGGAATCTATCAAAAAAAGGATCTGTTCTATCTAATGATAATTCACTTGCCGTGTTAAGAAAATCATTTAATTATGAGACGTTTTGTCATTGAATCGTTTTCCGTAACAATACGTACTAAATAGACACCCGCATTGATGTCGGAAATGGTAACATCAATCATGTCATCATCAGTGACGATTCGGTAAACTAAGTTGCCGTTCAAATCCACAATGGAGACATTTTTTTCCCCGATGATATTTCCGAAATCCATCGAGAACGTTCCGGAAGACGGATTAGGGTAGAGAGTTACAGATTTCGCATCCTCTGAATTTTCCTCTATACCAGTGAGAGTTTGAGCAGAACCGCTTCCGTAAAGAGTTTGGTTATCAAAATCTTTCCAGTAATCATTCTCGTCAGCGCATGGAAGTTGAACATTGGTCGATTCTTTAACATGTATTTCGTCAGCCACAGCTTTAAAGCCTGAATTCATTTCTGCCTTAAACCCGGGTTTCAAAAGGACTTTTTCTCCTTTTAGGGTAAGCGATTTGCCGAATGATGATTCAGGAACTATGTAATCAGCATTTATGGTTTCGTACTGATAAACATATTCGTCAGGTATGAACTTGATGCCATATGTGAAATCATTGTTACAATTATCGTGTATTTTCATTTTCATATATCCAAATTCACCCCAATCTGTTCCCCATGAATTACGTAAAATCCAATATTCTTCTCCGTTTTCGATTCCCCATCCTATAAGACAAACACTATGGTTACCAATAGTATCCGATTTGTCTGTTGTTAGATCATAGATATCGCCTTTGTAGTGTTTGAAATTTTCTTTGACTACCAAATTGACGCCTATGCAACCAGATTGGATAATTGACTGCTTGATAAAATCTTTCGAGAATTCTTTCTCACTCAAAATGTGGTATTCCGGAGCTATGATTTTAGGATCATTCCAATGCACACACTCTTGGGGCGGGTTTTGTTGGTATTGGAAATATGGTAATAAACATGAACCTTGACTATGCAATGCACTCATAGAAAGCTGGATAAAGCCATAATCGTAAATAGAGTCATATGGATTGCAATTTGCGTAATATAAATTTATTGACCTATCCGGATCACCTCCGATACAATAGATAATATAGGATTCTGACACGGATTTTGATTTCCCTTCTGTGAAATGTCCCGCTATATTAAACCCGATTTCTGTGCATGCTGCTGATGCGAATGCCCAACAAGTACCTAAAGATGATTGATTTCTCGGAGGATTAACGACTCCGAATTCTCGCGCATCATATGTTTCGGGAAGGTCTATTGCCGTAGATGTGCTTGAGCTTATACTTCCGCTTGTACCCGTACTACTACTCATGCTACTTCCGTTATCACTGTTTGGAGAATCTGATTCTGATGATCGCACATTTATATTAGGAAGATATTCTTCTTTTTTATTTTCTTGCATATAAATATCTTCCTTGTTAGATTTATATAGTCTTATTCCATTCTTCTTCATTAATTCAACCATCGGAATTTTTTCCGTGTCGGAATTTGAGCTACGCAATGTTGTTCCTTTCACGCAATAGGCTTTTTCCGTATAGTATGAACCAATAGTATCAATTTCTGGAACAATGTCATATCCATTTTTTTTGCAATAAGAATATTCAGGTTTTATTTTACCTAAATAAAAATCCCATGCATTCACTTTTGAACCGTCAGGCAAAATACATACGCCTTTTTCTCCACCATTCTCATCGGTTTCAACCTCATATTGATATCCCATATGCTCACAATATATTGCGGCAGGATTACCTTCCGAATGGGCTGCTAATGAGGAAAAAGCGAATAAGAAAGTAGATATTGTATATCTTATCGTTTTCATCTTCTTAAGGATATTAGATTATTTTTCCAATGATTCTACTTTTGCCTTTAACGCCTCGTTCTCTTTTTGCAATTGGATCATATGAAGTGTCAATTCTTCAACTTTCTCCAACAATAGATTGCTCATTTGAGAAACGCTCATACCGTTCTCTGAAATCTCTGCTGCGGATGGAACGCCAGGAAGATGCTTGTTCTCTTTAACGTAGTTCTCGACTTCCTTTAATGATTTCAAATCGTAGTTGTCTTCGAAAACATAGTCTGCGGCGTTGTTGAGTTCGACATTGATGTCTTTGGCATTGATTTGATCGGCGTTCAAGTTTGCGGAATATAATTTGGATACTTCGATTTCATTGTGGCATGTGATTTTGCCGTTAACTTCCAGATTATTTGCCATTTCGATTTGTCCAGCATTCAACTTTAATACATTGGTTCTGACCTCAAGTGGAGTGCAGTTGTCTTTGCCCATAGCGTCAGAGTAAAGTTGGTGGTATGATTGACCATCAGCTCCCTCTACTAATCTGATGTCAAGACTTGTAGCATCAGAAGTTTGAATACCGAAATATTCATTTTTCTCTTTTATATCGATGGTTGTAGAACCTTTCACATACATTGCGTCAGTTTCGAATAACGCTCTGCCACCGACGGCTAATTTGCCCTCGAAGAATGTGTTTCCATTTCTGAATTTGTAATCAGATGCGTCGAAATGAAGAGATGCTCTGTTTCCTTGAACGTCTGATGCGATAGTGTTATAATCCGTTTTTAATTCATAGTCTTCCGTTCTTTTGATACCAACACCTGAATTGCCTGTAAGAGATACATGGAATTGGTTGTTGATTGCGTTGACAACCAGGTTTCCTTCGAAATATGCGTCTCCTTTAACTGCTAATTTATGATTTGAATGAGCGGCTGTTCCGATACCTACGTTTCCTGTACGGAATTCGAAATTCTTTGCGTCGAAACTCAGATTAAATTTACTATTATTATACCCAGTTGTGTTAATGACAGTTCCGTCTGTTTCGTCTTGAAAATCGATTTGATGATATGTCCCTGTTCTGAGGGAAAGGCCTCCCCAAAGTGATGATTTTCCATTGACACTAATTGCATCAAATGATTCTGCGTTGGCGAAAGAAAAAGACATAGCAACACCCATAATTGTTGTTCCAATAAGTTTAAAATCCATAACGATTGATTTTTAATGATTAATAATAACTGTTAAATAAGAATATACACATACAAAAAAAGTATTGTTGACTAACGATAATAATCTTTAATGCCGCAAACCCTCTTGGTTTGTAGCCATCAATTATCAAAGAATCAAACCGGTTATAATCCGTTGATAAATAAAGATATCTTAAGCCTCTTTAGGCTTGTCAACAATGAAATAAGTAAATACTTATTAATTCCATATGTTCATGAAAAATGTGATAGACCACATTCCCATTCCAATATATCCATAAAATACGATTGCCTAAATTTTGTATTAATCGATAAAATGTAATCCAATAACACTGATATGGTTTTCGCTTTTACAACAACAAATTTATGAATAATTTTTTTACTTGCACCTTCATTAATGATTTATTTTTACATTTTTTTAAATAGAATCATTTGTCAATGAAATAATTCGTTATGTCAATATTAAATGTTGATTTTTTCTCATTTTTTTCCGTAGACACAAAAAGTTAAATCAATGCATGAATTTCGAGAGAAGAGACCTCTGCTCTATAAAACAAGGGAAGGTAAACGATTTCGTTTACCTTCCCTTAAATAATGTTTAAAATATCATTAATTACCCATTTCGGAAATGAATTTGATACGTACAAGTCTGATTTCCTCTTCTGTGTAATCATTTTCTCCCAACTCTTTCATGGCATCGTCCACATCTTCTGATTCAGCTTCCTTGAAGTATTCGAACACTTCATCGATGCGGTCTTGATCCATGATTTGTACAAGGAAATAATCGATGTTAATCTTTGTACCTGAATTGACGATTGCCTCAATCTCGTCCAAAAGTTCGTCAAAATCCAATCCTTTGGACTCGGCGATGTCGTCCAAGGCTATCTTTCTGTCGATGGCTTGGATGATGGACACTTTTAGTTTTGATTTATTTGCTACAGAACGTACACGCAAGTCTTCCGGGCGCTCGATTTCATTTTCTTGGACATGTTTCTTGATGAGTTGAACAAACTCCTCACCGAAACGTTTCGCCTTACCTGCACCAACACCCGGAATATTTTGCAATTCATCTATAGTGATAGGGTAGGTGGTAGCCATCGCTTCCAATGAAGGATCCTGGAAAATGACGAATGGAGGCAGACCCAATTTTTTAGAAAGATTTTTACGTAAATCTTTCAACATGGAGAAGAGAGCAGGATCGGCGCAACAAGACGCACCACCTTTCAGTTGTATGTCAACCTCTTCCTCTTCCTCCTCTTCTTCACTGACGATTTCGAAAGACTTCGGTTTCTTTAAAAACGCTTTACCCTCATGTGTAACTTTGAGAATGCCGTAATTCTCTATATCTTTTGAGATATAGCCTGATATCATGGCCTTTTGAATTATATTCTGCCATGTACGCTCACTCTCGTCCTTGCCCTCGCCGAAGGTGTCTATATCTTCGTCATGGCCATAGGATTTAACTTCTGATGTCTCATTACCCATGATGACATCGATAACATGCTCCGCTTTAAACTTTTCATTCAACGCTAAGATCGTCTCCAAAACGGTGCATAGCAACTCTTTCGCTTCCACTTGTTTTTTCGGATTTAAACAATTATCACAATTTCCACAATTATCATCTGTATATTCTTCACCAAAATAGTGCAGTAGAACCTTCCTTCGGCAAACAACGGTTTCTGCGTATGCGGCAGTCTCCAACAACAACTGCTTGCCAATCTCTTGTTCAGCGATTGGTTTTCCCTGCATGAATTTTTCCAATTTCTGCAGGTCGCTGTTGGAATAGAAGGCTATACACCTTCCTTCGCCTCCGTCTCTTCCCGCTCTTCCGGTTTCCTGGTAATAGCCCTCCAGACTCTTAGGTATGTCATAATGTATGACGAACCTCACATCCGGTTTGTCTATTCCCATTCCAAAGGCGATGGTAGCCACAATCACTTGAACTTTTTCCATAAGGAAACAGTCCTGATTGCCTGAACGGGTCGCACTATCCATACCCGCGTGGTATGCCAACGCATTGATTCCGTTAACGCGTAATGTCTCCGCCAATTCTTCGACCTTCTTCCTACTTAAGCAGTAGATGATGCCGGATTTGCCTTCTTGGCTTCTTATGAATTTGATGATTTCCTTATCGATATCATCCTTTTTCGGTTTTACCTCATAATAGAGATTAGGTCGATTGAAGGAGGATTTGAAAACCGTCGCATCCATGATGCCAAGGCTTTTTTGAATATCATGCTGCACTTTGGGTGTTGCTGTCGCCGTCAATGCTATGACAGCGACCTTTTGCCCGATTTCATTGATGATAGGACGTATTTTCCTATACTCCGGTCTGAAATCGTGCCCCCATTCGGAGATACAATGCGCCTCGTCAATCGCGAAGAATGAAATCTTCACTTGTCTGAGGAATTCAACGTTCTCCTCCTTAGTGAGGGATTCTGGGGCTACGTACAGTAGTTTCGTCTTGCCAGTGATGATGTCCGACTTCACGTTATCTATCGCCGCTTTGTTGAGCGACGAATTGATGAAGTGGGCAATTCCGTCCTCCTCGCTGAAATTTCTCATCGCGTCGACTTGATTTTTCATCAATGCGATGAGAGGGGAGATCACAATGGCCGTGCCTTCCATCATTAACGATGGCAATTGATAGCATAATGACTTTCCGCCACCCGTCGGCATGAGGACAAATGTGTCCTTCCCAGCCATTAGGTTGGTTATAATTGCCTCTTGGTTCCCCTTGAAGGAATCAAAGCCAAAATGCAATTTCAGTTGTTTTGCCAATTCATTGTCTTTCATAATCGGAACACAATTATTCGTTATTTTCTTCCCAAAGACATATTTGTCTTTTCTCTGGGCGGCACGATAACGTAGGCGCGAATGTATAATACTGTGCGTGATTTAGCATCTTAAAAAATGCTAAAATTACTATGCCACCCTTAATTTTTCTATGTTAGAGCTCTGAATCTTGGATTCAGCAAACTTTTTGGTTATGCTGACCTTCTTTTTGTCAGAGGAAGGTATCTCGAACATCACATCCAACATGATAGTTTCTACGATGGAACGAAGTCCTCTCGCTCCTAATTTGAATTCCACCGCTTTGTCCACGATGTATTCCAAAACTTCATCGTCGAATGTGAGCTTCACATTGTCCATCTCAAACATTTTCACATACTGCTTGATAATGGAGTTCTTAGGCTCCGTCAATATGGAACGTAACGCTTTACGATCCAATTGGTTGAGATGACAGAGCAATGGCAATCTTCCTATTATTTCAGGAATGAGTCCGAACGATTTCAAATCTTGTGGCGATACATATTGTAGGATGTTCTCCATGTCGACCACACCTTGCTTTTTCGCTGCGGCGTATCCTACCACTTTGGTATTTAGCCTATGCGCGATTCTTTGTTCGATTCCGTCAAATGCGCCTCCGCATATAAACAATATGTTTTTGGTATCGACGGGTATCATTTTCTGGTCCGGATGTTTGCGTCCACCTTGCGGAGGCACGTTCACTATCGAACCTTCCAATAATTTGAGTAATCCTTGTTGCACCCCTTCACCGCTTACATCGCGCGTGATGGATGGGTTGTCACCTTTTCGTGCTATTTTGTCGATCTCGTCAATGAAAACGATTCCTCTCTCAGCTGCTCTAACGTCGTAATCTGACGCTTGCAACAAACGGGTTAGAATGCTTTCTATATCTTCACCAACGTAGCCTGCTTCTGTCAAAACGGTTGCGTCAACAATTGCGAATGGGACTTTCAGTAACTTTGCGATGGTCTTCGCAAGCAGTGTTTTCCCCGTTCCTGTCGCGCCTACCATGATGATGTTGGATTTCTCTATTTCGATTCCATCATCGTCTTTCGGTTGCATCAAACGTTTGTAATGGTTGTAAACAGCCACTGCGAGTGTCTTTTTTGCCACATCTTGACCGATTACGTATTGGTCGAGAAACTCTTTGATTTCGAGTGGTTTAGGAAGATCTCTTCCGTCAAAATCATCTTCTTTTTCTGCTCCTTTCTTATTGCTTCCGACTATTTCGTAAGCCATTCTGACGCAATCGTCGCATATGTTGACCGACGGTCCCGTAATCAACATGTTCACATCTTTTTGGGACCTACCGCAGAAACTACACTTGTTGGTGCTTTTTGTGTTAACTGCCATTTTTGAATTATTCAAAATAGAAATATACATTATGTGCCTCTAAATTAATATTTCTAAGTTTAGCAATTGTATCTTCATCATAGATGAAATCTTCAATAGATGTAATGAAAATGAAGTTAATCAAGCTGCTGAAAAAGCTGAATTAGGATTTTTTAGTAAAGAAATCCATTTTTCTAGTTTTTTTTTTGTATTG
>CALCUH010000030.1 GCA_937907165.1 uncultured Bacteroidales bacterium
CTTAACGTTCAATGTCAATTTGCAAGCACCTTGTTGAGGAGCACACCAACCAATACCGTGAGTCAAACCAGAAATATCCTTGATTTCTTTTGCTTGAATCCACTTTCCCTCCTCAGGGATTGGAGCTGGTCCGTGGTTAGGACCTTTGGCAACAGAACACATCTGTTGCACTTCATGTGTGTAAACCATAATCAGTTAATTATTATTATTTAAATTAAAACACAAATTGCGGGCACAAAAGAAACTAAAATTTAGGAGAAAAGCAAGTTTTGCCCCCCTAGAATTTAGGAGAGGAAAAGGGTTCATCCTAAGATAAGATGATTAAATAAAAGCAACGTACCTTATCTCCAAAAGGCAGAGATCTGTTTCTTGGCCCTTCCCCATAAGAGAGAATCATAAGGTTCTGAGAATTTGTCGTTCAGCAGAGAATCCGTCACGGCATAATCACCATCATAATAGATATTAGTTATGTTTCCTAAACTATCTATCAAACCAGCGCCTATATAGCTGTCGACCAACAAAAAATCACGATGAGCCGTCGAATCGAACAAAGAGGAACCGATGGAATAATCGGAGCACGGGTTTAAAGTGCCGAAAACGTCTTGCATCAAAGTAGGGATCAAATCGTAATGAGCGGTCCAACGATCGGAAGATATGGAATCCTTCCCATTGTAATAAACCATAGGCACCTGCATCTGAGCCTCAGAATAGTTGCCATTATGCCCCCAAAATCCGTGTAGGCAATCGTCGAATTCCTGAGAATGGTCACCGGTAATAACCACTACCGTATTATCCAAGAGATTTTGCGACTCCACTTCCCTTAAGACATTCGCGACAAGGCTATCCAGATAATAAACCATATTCTTATAAAGGTTCAGGAACTCGGTCGGATCCACACCCTTGCCGAGGCGTTCGTAGTGGGCGCAGTCCCATGAAGGTTGGAAAGGTCCCTTGTAATTCTCCGGTTTAATCATACTATGCAAAGAGTCGAAGAAGAGGAAAGAGAAGAAAGGAGCGTCAGACTCCCCCCTACCCCTCAAATACTGAATAAAGGAGTTCGCCACATTCTCGTCTCGTTGCCAAGCGTTCATACCTTGAGCGGAACCGCACTGCTCCGGAGTTAAGGAGAACACGCACTTATCCAACGGAGGATTCAACATAGAAGCACTCGGGAAGAGGCGCATCTCATATCCTTTTTCCTTCATCGTGGTGAAAAGGACAGGGGCGATAGACTTTTCGCAGAAATCACGCCAATAGAGACCGGGCAAACCATAAAAAAGAGAAAAGACACCTGTACGCGTACCGTTGCTGCCACTATAGTGGTGAGAGAACCTCGAAGCCCGCTTCGAGAAATTATAGATATTCGGTGTGCATAGAGAATCCATGGTGGATGCCCGCCATGAATCAAAAGCGATAACGATTACATTCTTACCTGAAGTGCTATGACGAAGTTCTCCCTTGGGATAATCATAGGTCCTATTTCTGACATCCAACGACAAAGAAGTAGGTTCGACGTCCACACCCACAACCGACAAAAGTCTGTTCGCATTCAGAGAAACACAAGCAGGGAAATAGCGGTCCAATAAAATGAGCTGTCGCTCATTCTTGGCATGAGCCACCGCATGGCGGCATTGGACAACACAGACAAGAAACCCGAGGACGAAAACCATGACATAAATGACAGGGTTCGGAATTTTCTCTGAAAGGAAGAACGCAAATCTAAACAATGCGAACTCGATTAAAAGCAAAAAGATGAGTACACCCGCCACCAAAAGATATTGCATAGAAGTGAACTCGAAAACCTGCGTGGCGCCAGGTGCGAAAACCTGTTCCAAAACATAGGAATTGATATGAAACCGGTATAAAGAAAAGACATAAGCGTCAATCGTCAGTAAAATCAAAAATATTGTGGCGACCAGAGCAGCACAAATCATACTAACACGATTACTGCGAGCAAGTATCGTAACCGGCAAATAGATAAAAAAGAGAGGCAACGAAGTGATGAATACGAAATGCGTCAGGATGTAGGCACATATATAAAAAGGGTGCTCATTCCATATTTGGTCAGGAATAAGCACGAAATATTTCATCGATATCAAGAACACAAAAATAGCGTTAAAGAGGGCGAACCATACGCCTGTCTTCAATAATGTCCGTCGACTGACCACAGAATCGTTAATACCAAGAATAGACATACCCCATGAAATTACAAACTTAAACCGTAAGACAAAACAACACTGAAAACATCTTTCGGATTGGCGACATTCATTCCATCGTCATATCTGAACTTAGCCTGCAAAGAGTTATGTTTGTTGAACATATATTTTGTTCCGACTTCATATCTGATTTTCTCCACGTTGTTCCCCTGATAGTCATCTGTCCTAAAAAAACACTCAGCGGCAAGAGACGGATATAACGGTATTTTCGGCACTTTCATCGAAACATATAACTTGTTCCTCCAGAAATCCGCATAACGTTTCTCTGGTTTCTTTTCGGGTCTATATGTTACTTGAAATTTCGATTTCAATCCGAAAGAGAACCTACCGGCATCTTTTTTCACGCGAAGATAACCCGCATAACGATGATTAAGATAGATATCGTCCCGTTTATCCGCCTTCCCGATCATATAATACTCGGCGCCAGCTTTCAGCACACCTTTGATTACGTTATAAGAGACATTAGCCTTAGTATAAAACTTATCTAGTTCCGTGGAATTCTCACGAAGCGAAAACGACTCCGTCAACCCGACCTCCAAACGTTTGAAAAACTTTTTTGAGACAGTGAAATCCACAGAAGAGGTAAAGTCCTGCCTATCCCCCTCAGCCCAAACAAAAGATGGGCAGACAATGAGAGAGAGAAGCAAGACCAACCAATTAAGTCCGAAAGAATTCAGAAATTTTTTATCCATTAAAATCTTTAGCCCTTGTAATTTGGTCTACCGTATTAATTTCCTTTGAAGCAGATTCGTAATAAACCTTTATCAAAGCAGTATCTTTCAAGAAATCTATGTAGCCAACCTCACATTTCGTCACGTTCAAACCCGTACGTTGCTTGATGTCGGCCAACATCTCCTCATATTTGTCAGGAGTTATAAGATTAATTTTTTCGTACTTGATCAATTTGCATGCGCTCTTCGAGACGATTCGCGTCTTCTCCATCAACCAAGTCATCAAGACAAACAAGAAATTAGTCGTGAACAACTCTATATAACTTACACTGACAGCCAATGCGTTGATAACAGAGAGACCAATGATCAAAAACAAATAAGTCATCTCACGAATAGGCACAGTATCTGTCCTATACCTAATGATGCCGAATATGGCGAAAAGACCCAAGGCCAAACCGATTTGCAACTTCTCGCTTCCCAAGAGGAAGATCAAAAGGAATACTGTCGTGCTAATCAAAGTGAACGTAAAGACATAATCACGTCTTTTAGACTTGCCATAATATAGCCAAACGATAATCAATGAAGTGACGAGAACATTCAACCCGAAGCGAATCAACAATTCGAACCATCCCTCCATATTAAAAAACGGGATACCGAACATCCCCAAATCAGTGATACTAGATAAAAGTGCCATAACTATTTAATATTTATATTTTTCAAAGATAATTATTTGAATTTATGTTGTTCAGTCTACAATTTATTGATATACCTAACTTTTTCTTTAAATCGATTGTATTTCAAAGAAGGATCCGTCAGTACCATACCCAAACAATATTTGCTTATGCTGCGTTTCTTTATACGCAAGGAACTGAGATAATCCTTGAAATGAGAGTGTGCGTTTCCATCCTGTTTCACCTCAACAATACAGAGTTTCGGTATAGTGTTTTTGATACCCGTCACGCAATTTTCGAAATTTATATTGAAATCTATCGTCAAACGTTCCGATTTCTCCTTGTTCACCAAAGTAATACGAGAGAAATTGTTTCTCAGACGGAAAGCTATCTCATTCATTTTGAATTTAGACTTTTCATCCAAAAAAGCAGCAGCCTCGCTATTACCCAAAACATTCTCGTCAGTGATAGAGATACGCTTCTTGGAGGTTCTACCCTTGTTGTTCTTCGTCTTAACCTCAAGGAACATCAAATCAGACTCGACATACTCACGCACACGAATCTTTTGACGGTTCAGTTTTCCATCCTGATGGACGACATACATAGTAGCTTCTGGCGTATCATAATAGAGTGTACGGTAGTAAGCCTTTCGAAGCTCACCGATCTGTTGCACATAATAATCAGCCTTGGCCATTTCTAGAAGATACGGGAGGTTCTCGACATTGACGAGGAATTTCGTGTCGATACGGTTCATCAACCGTATACCGCTCATCTCCTCCAAGGTAATGGTGTCGAGAGCGGACAATCTTTCGTCTACCGCATTGACGACACGATCCAACTGGAACGCTAGTTTCGTGTCACCCCTACCCTTGAGCGACGTCATCGAATCGGAAACAACTTCCATCTGCGTCATTCCGTTATATATTCGTAAACCTTCTCTAATTTCAATTTACCGTTAGGCAAAGTGACACGGGCGGACTGCTTTTTCCCGAATTCATTATATTGGTACTCAGTAGTTTTCTCCAACTTATTGAATTCGTCGAAATCTTGTTGGCGGACACATTTACCCTTGTCGTTGTATTCGTATGTAGTACGTGATTTCTGGTCGCCCACCTTGGTATATTCGATTTCTTCGGATTTGTTTCCGTTGGAATCGTATTTAGTGACATGGTCAAGTTTCTTCTTGCCATTCTCCATGCGCCATTCTTTAATTTCAGTCACGATCTTGCCATTGTACTTTTTTTGGGCATTAATCGGCATAATAACTGAGAAAGCCAAAATTGACACCAACGTCAGAAAGAACTTATTCATAAGCGATATTTTTATGGTATTAAACTAAGCCCAAAAATATACATATTCTCGGACATACTGAAAAAAATTCAGTCAAAAAACGAATTAACTCTTAGAAAACTATATTAGTGCAAACAAAACAAGCAAACGATTTACATTTGGTCTTCGAAATAATTTTCGTTGATGCTCAAATCGTCCAATTCATCTTCATTGAAACCCTCTTCACCATCGAAATTATCCAAACCGTCCATATCAAAATCGCCGGCTTTCGCTTCAGGTATATCCATGAACAAACCATCCAACACCTGAGCGGGAGGATTCCCTTTGGAGCGTTTGCAGATCGGAGCCGGCAAAGATTCACGAGTCTTCACCTCCTTCAACTCCATGAAGAAAGAACGCTCATTCATCACGTCGAAGATAAAACGAAGTTTCTGTCCCTCTTCGGAAGCAAACTCGTCAATACGCACGCGGTCCATCACAAGACTATCCACGTCAGAAGCAGTATCCATCTCCATCAATGTGATTTCCTGTTCAGCCTCCCAATAATCATTGCAAATGAGGAAAGACGTCATTTGGTCTTTCGCATATCCGACACTATTTAATATCGCGTCATTCAACTCAAGAAAAGTCGCATCGGAATCGATGTGTATTTCCCTTAAAAAATCGTCCACCTCATCGGACAAAAGGACAAACTTAAAAACCATTTCCTTAACAATTAATTTAATGCGACAAATATACTAAAAATTAAATCACCTCAAAGAAGATTCGATAGCCTCAACACTACGTTGAACCTCCTTGTCCACCTCCACAAGGTTTTGGATAGCCTTGCATGCGTAAAGGACAGTGGCATGGTCGCGGTTACCTATCTGCTCGCCTATACTGGAGAGAGAGACTTTCGTGTACTTCCGAGAAAGAAACATCGCGATCTGACGAGCCTGCACAACCTCCCTTTTTCGGGAATTGGACTGCAACATTCTTGGCTCCAATCCATAATAACCGCATACGACCTCTTGAATAGAGGAGACCGTGACGTTATGTTCAGGTGCCGAAACAAGCGAGCTCACCACCTTACGGACCAAATCCATGTTGATTTCCGCATCAGTTAAAGTAGACTGAGCCAAAAGGGTATTTATAACGCCTTCCAATTCGCGGACGCTATCGGATACATGTTCAGCTATATAATCAATCACATTATCCGGAATCATAAGGCCATCCATCTTGACCTTTGATTTTAGAATAGCCTTTCTAGTCTCAGAAGAAGGAAGTTCCAACTCGGCGTTTAATCCCCAACGGAAACGTGTCAACATTCTATCATCCAAGCCTTGCAATAATTTAGGAGATTGGTCAGCCACAAGGATGATTTGTTTCCCATTCAATTGTAATTGATTAAATATCTGGAAGAACATACCTTGAGTGGCTGTTTTGCCGGCGAAAAATTGGATGTCGTCAACAATCAGCAAATCGACCATCTGATAGAATGCAATGAAATCATTTACACGATTGCGAATGCTAGCATCCGTAAATTGGGTTTGAAAACGATTAGCGTCAACATAAAGGACCTTCATGTTAGGATGCTTCTCCAAAGTAGCCCAACCAATAGCCTGAGCCAAATGAGTCTTTCCCAAACCAGAACCGCCATAAATAAAAATAGGATTAAACGTATTCTTTCCCGGAGCTTCTGCAATAGCGAGACCCGCCGAACGAGCCAATTTGTTGCAATTGCCCTCAACAAACGTATCAAATGTATAATGAGGATTCAACTGGGGATCTATGAACTTACGATTGGAATGGCCTGGAAAAGGGTTGTACGTGTCAGTATTGGAAGCATTTTTCACAGGAATCACATACCCGCTATTCCTTTCGACTGTGGTTTGCGTCTCAGCCTCCTGGATAATGCTATATGCGAGCTTCGTCCCCTTACCTATCACACGATTGATAGTCTGCTTCAACAGGTCGCTGTAATGCTCCTCCAAGAATTCCGCATAAAAATTACTCGGCACGGTGATGATCATCGTGTTATCCTTCCATTTTTCGGGAATAATGGGTTCAAACCATGTTTCAAATGCAGAAGACGGTATGTTGTCTTTTATTACCGCCAAACATTCGCTCCATAAACGGACATGTTCTTTTTCTTCCATTTCTTTAATACTCGTTCATAATTTACAACTGTCTTCCCATAGGATTTTTTCCAGAAAGACCGATTCCAATAACACTCAAATTTGCGTTACAAATTTTATCTATTTTTTTCTAAAAAAAAACGAAAATTAATTTGGTTTATAAAAAAAAACTTAATTGTCTGTTTTTCAAATCCATAATATAACACACTGATAAACAATTACTTACAAAAGTTATTAACAATTAAAATGCTAATATATAATCGATTATAACGCAAAGTTCAAATCATTCATTTTTTTTACCGAAAACAGAAACATTAATGTAACGTTTTGGATGTTCCTTGATGTCGATAACGAGGTCATTAGCGCTTCCGACAGTGGTATTCAGATTGTTATATAAATCCTTATTCGTCAACAATAAACCAAGCGTTCCGCTACCATTATTCATCTTATCCGTAACGCCTCTGATACTAATCAACGTATTATTCAATTGGCTGACTGTAGCGCGGAAATCCACACCGCTAAGATTAGCACTTACCTTGTCGAAATTACCCATCACGCCATTGATGTTACGACACAATTGCGGCACGTCACTCTCCACAATTTTATTGATACCAGCAGAAGCCCTATTTAAGTTTTTCGTGATGGAATTAATGTTTTCGAGTGAAGTTTCGATTGTTTTGTTTTCAGCAATAGCATGAAGTGACATAATCAAAGAATCCAACTGAGGGATAATCGTTTGGATTCTTGGCATAACCTCCTCCGTCAAAGAACTCATGATGCCATCATCTATGTAAGAAGGGATGGTGTCACCTCGTTTATACAAATTATGGTTCTCCGTATTCAAGCGAAGTTCGATGGAAGGAGCGCCAATCAAGGCAGAGACCAACGCGCCTTTCGACCCGACAGGAATCTTTAAGTCATCATCCACTTGAAGAACAACCAACACGTCGGATTCCGGATGATCATAATCATAAATGATTTCCTTCACCAGACCCACTTTATATCCTTTGATAGTGACGTCATTCGTCTCCACCAAGCCATTGATTCTACTAAATTTCAGATAATAATAATTGGTCGGATTGAAAATATTGATGCCCTTCAAATAATTCACACCAAAAAACGTCACCGCTAAAGTCGCAATCACCCAAATACCGATTTGAAGTTCTTTACTAATCTTAATATTCATAATAAATTTCATTAATGACGGGCTCGATAACACATATCACCCTATTTTTAAAATTTCACACAACAAATTCTAACGAATCTAATCATTTATAATATTGTCTCGCTTCGTCAGAGGATAATTTTATACCATTTTTAATTACGACAAGGAAAGCATCCTTAAACGTTTTCTTCACCTCGTCCCGCAGTTTAACGCCAGCTTCAAATGTAGTTTCATGGCCGAACACATATTTGAATTTGTAAGTACCCGATTCAACAAATTCCTGGGCAGGCACACAACTCTTAAATTCCTTCGCGTTAGAAGGTTTATGAACATTCGAGCTGCAGAACTGGACCGCATAATAAACTTGAGGTGACTTGGATTCCTCCTTCGGACTTTCCGCAGGCACTTTTTCGAGAGAGACGGATTCAGAAACAACAGCTTCCGTACGTTGGGCTTTTTCATTCTGAGGAACAGAAGAATCGGACATGTAGGCAGTATTCTTCGCTGACAAAGTGTCGGTTTTATCCACAGAAGGAATAACATCTTTTACCTGCTCCTCTTTAGGCTCGCTGACTATTTCTTTCTTTGCAGGTTCAGAATTCACCTCCTTCCTGGTCAATTCCACATCTTTATATCCATCAGAATTACGTTTATCATGACTTTTCTTATATTGGACGAAAGCCTTCAGAATGTCGTTCGCCAACTTATCCAAGTTTTTGTCCTTAGAAAGGAAATTTTCCTCTTCCCGATTAGAAATATACCCCAATTCGACAAGCACAGCCGGCATCGCAGCTTGCTTCAAAACCCAAAAGCCAGCCTGTTTCACACCACGGCTTGAACGTCCTGTCTTCGAGAAATTTTGTTCAACCAACGAAGCGAAAGAGATACTTTGCTCCATGTATTTTGACTGAAGGATGTCAAACATGATATACGATTCGGTACTATTAGGATCGAAACCACGATACTTGGTCTTATAATCCGACTCATACAACATTACCGCATTTTCCCTTTTTGCAACCTCCAGGTTGGCGGAAGATGAACCCACTGCATAAGACTCCGTACCCTTCGCAGAACGATTTTCAGCAGCATTCGTATGAATGGATATAAAAAGATCGGCCTTCGCCTTATTAGCTATTTGCGCACGATCGTCCAACGGTATAAAGACATCCTTTTTCCTAGTATAAAGAACCTTAACACCCTTCTCTTTCGCCAAAAGTTCGCCGACTTTCAACGCAGTCTTAAGATTTATATCCTTTTCCTTCAACTTTAGCGTATACCCGAATGCTCCAGGATCCTTTCCACCATGACCAGCATCTATCACAACAACAAAAGGTTTATCGTCAGAATATGCTGTGACGACACCAATGAAAAGAAGGCACACCAAACCAAAAGCGCGCTTCATATAAAAAGAAATTTTTTCCAAATCTTATCTTTTAATAAATGTGTGGCAAAAATAGGAAATTATTCTTAATTTTGCATAAAATTTATAATGCATTTATAAATAAGTAAATTGTTGGCACAAAGAGATATAACATATTTAATGGTCCTTTTTATCGGGCTATTTTCTTTCCAAAACAGCGAAATTTATGCTGGAGATATCGTTAACGATACGACAAAAGCCAGCATTGCGACAGTGGATAGCACCTCTCCTAAAGTGAAAATCTCGAGGGATGCAGTTAAATCCAATGTCAAATATTCGGCAAGAGATTCCGTCGTCTTTTTTGCGGACGGGCATGCCTTCCTCTATGGTGACGCAAAAATCACTTATCAGAAGATGGAACTCACATCCGACCATATCGCAATGAACACAGATAGCACCATAGTGCACGCCAGAAGCGGGACAGATTCTACAGGAGCTGAAATCGGAAGGCCCGTTTTTAAAGACGGAAACGAAAGCTACGAATCACATAGTATAGATTTCAACTACGAAACGAAAAAAGGAATCATCCATAATGTGGTGACGCAACAAGGGGAAGGGTTCGTGACAAGCGACAGAGCTAAAAAATTAGAAGACAACACGTTCTTGATGAAAGACGGCAAATACACCACTTGCGATCAGCATGACCATCCACACTTTTATCTCAACCTGACGCAAGCGAAGGTTCGGCCAAAAGAATACATCGTCGCCGGGCCCGCTTACCTCGTAATTGAAGATGTGCCACTGCCTTTAGCGTTACCATTCGGTTTCTTCCCTTTCTCGGAAAGATACTCATCCGGACTTCTGATGCCCACATTCGGAGAAGAGACATCAAGGGGATTCTATCTAAGAAACGGGGGGTACTATTTCGCCATCAATCAATATTTTGATCTTGCGCTTAGGGCGGACATCTACACAAAAGGATCATGGGGTATAAACGGGAGCACCAGATACAAAAAAAGATACAAATTCAACGGAAACATATATGTAAGCTATCAATCAACTGTTGAAAGCGAAAAGAGCATGCCCGACTACACACAAATGAACGACATGAAAGTCACATGGACGCACACGCAAGATCCGAAGGCAAATCCCTTCCGCACCTTCTCCGCATCCGTCAACTTCACATCTTCGTCCTATAACAAAAACAACACAAGCGCGCAATATAACCCATCCGTTTACGGAGAGAACAACAAATCCTCCAGCATCAACTACACATACAGATTCCCAGAGTCGCACTTTTCCCTCACAGCGAACATGACTGTAAATCAAAGGCAAAGCGACTCAACACTCTCCATTAAGCTCCCGACATTATATTTAAACATGAGCCGCGTGTTCCCCTTCAAAAAAGAAAAAAGGTCAGGGAAAGAGAAATGGTACGAAAAAATATACGTCAACTACAACATGAATTTCGACAATTACATTTCGACAAAGCAAGATAAACTATTCGACCAAAATATTCTGACGGACTGGAACAACGGCATAAAAAACCAAGCTAGCATCGGAGCCTCCTATACAGCGATGAAATATTTGATTATCACGCCAAGTCTGAACTACAGCGAAAAATGGTATTTCAAAAAGACCGAACAAGACTGGAACGAAGCGGAGCAAAAAGTGGAGGAACATGTGAAAAACGGATTCTACAGAATCAACGACATGAGCGCCTCCCTAAATTTTAGCACTCAACTTTACGGATTCTACCAACCTGTGATAGGAAAGAAAATCAGCATGATACGTCACGTGGTCACACCGAGCATGGGTGTTTCGTTCACTCCAGAAATGGATCGGCCATATCCGTCATTCGGGCAAGACTATTATAGCACCTATTACAGATTTCAAAGAGATGGCTCCATCGACACCACCAAATATTGCTATTACACAGGCAATTATTACGGAGGTCCAAGCAGCAATGGTAGCGGCATGATAAATTTAAGTTTGTCGAACAATATAGAAATGAAAGTTCGGACTGATAAAGACACAACCGGCTACAAAAAGATCTCGTTGATCGACAATCTGACATTGTCAACAAGCTATAACATGTTCGCAAAAGAGAAAGAGACACCTTGGTCAGACATTTCCACGGCGCTCCGTCTCAAACTGTACAAGAACCTATACCTGAATATTACCGGAAGTTTCTGTCCATACACCTATAAATTAGACGAAAACGGGCAATATTACAAATCGACAACCTCAGAAATGGAACGAAACGGAAGGTTGGCGAAACTCACCAACGCAAGGACCTCATTCAACTACTCGTTCAACAACAACATGTTCAAAAAAAGCGCCAAGAAGAAATCAGAGGAAACAGACTTCAACGGAGAGACGGTTGACGACATGTTGGAAGACCAAATAGACGATGAAATGAGCGAGAAAGAGTCCCAAGAAAACAAAAACAACGACTACGACGAAGATGGTTACTACAAATACAAACTACCATGGAACGTCAACGCAAGTTATTCCATCGCATACGGCAACTACCTATTCGACAAAGAGAAATTGGAATTCACCCAAAGGCTAACACAAACGCTAAACTTCTCTGGGAATATCAACATCTCACAGAATTGGTCCTTCACCTTCAGTTCCGGCTACGATTTCCAAAACAAAGAAATGTCCTACACCTCTTGCGGTGTAGGAAGGAAGCTTCACTGTTGGACAGCCACACTCAGTTTCATACCATTCGGAGAAACCCAAGGATTCAACTTCCACATCGGAGTCAACTCATCTATGTTGCAAGACCTGAAATACGAAAAACGGACCAGCTCGAGCGACTACCCTATTTGGTATTAGCCCATGAATATTTCACGAGCGAATTTCCCAAGTTCCAAGCCATCATCGGCAAATAAAGCATCCAATGAAATCAAAAATCAATTAGTCTTTTCCAATCAACAAAAAAAACGAATTATCGAGCTGAAAAATAAATCATTTATCAATCGTATTTCTTAACCACACCCCCACCATTATTATTTTTTTTTGTTATCTTTGCTTATGTTAATATCAAATTGGAGAAGATTTAATGGTGGCAAAATCAGCGAAAAGCGCAAAAAACAGCTGCATATTTCAAACAAGTTGGGAAGTTTGCAACAAGATAGGTGGCATCTATACAGTGCTATCCACACAAGCGAAATCTCTGCATGACATTCATAGCGATAATCTGATATACGTGGGTCCCTACTTCGGAGAGGGAGGTAATGTCCATTTCCAAGAAGACAAGAAATTGTTTTCCGATTGGATTAAGGATTACCAAAAGAAAGAAGGAGTTACCGTAAAAGCAGGACGATGGGTCATTCCAGGAAAACCAATCGCCGTGTTGATAGATTTCAAAACTTTCTATGAAGAACTAAACCCGTTCCTATTCGAAATGTGGGATAAATTCGGGGTAGACTCCCTCAACGCATACGGCGACTACAACGAAGCGGTCACATTTGGACTTGCAGCGGCAAAGACCATTGAGAATTTCTGCAAATTCCACAAACTGACAAAGGAGAAACACATTGCGCAATTTCACGAATGGACCACGGGTTCCGGTCTCCTTTACTGTAAAAGTCATTGCTCATTTCTCAAAACCGTATTCCCCACCCACGCCACAACGGTCGGAAGATCCATTTGTTTTAACAACAAACAACTATACGAATACTTTGAGCACTACCAAGGCGACCAAATGGCTGACGAACTAAACGTCAAAGCCAAACATTGTGTAGAGAAAGAAGCAGCGAAAAACGCAGATTGCTTCACTACCGTTAGTGATTTAACAGCCAGAGAGTGCGAACAATTATTAGAGAAGCGTCCAGACATCGTAACGCCTAACGGATTCGAAGCAGGCTTCATTCCTCAAAAGGGGGAATATACCCAAGCAAGAAAATCAGCTAGGGAAAGTCTAAAAAAAGTGGCGGAGAACCTCTTTGGGCATCCCGTCTCCGACGACGCGCTCTTCATCGGCACAGGAGGAAGATATGAATTTAGGAACAAAGGAATAGACGTGTTCTTAGAATCGTTAAAACAACTTGCTGCCGACCACAACTATAAAAGAGAAACGATTGCGTTTATACTCGTTCCCGGATGGAACGTCGGTCCAAGGAAAGACCTTCAACAGAGGATGAGCGAAATGAACGCCAAATATACTTTGTGCAGAAGAAATTTAACGCACGACATCTATAATCTGAATGAAGATCAATTGTACGGGACCATCCAGGCTTTCAATTTCACAAACGATGCGGACAAGAATGTAAAAGTGATTCTCGTACCTAGTTACCTGAACGGAAATGACGGAATTTTCAACAAAAATTACTACGACATTCTGATAGGTCTCGATCTGACTATATTCGCATCCTACTACGAGCCTTGGGGATACACCCCGCTTGAAAGCGCCGCTTTCGGAATACCAACAATCACGACGGACTTAGCAGGATTTGGACTTTGGGTATCCCCCACCGAAGTGGGCATTGAAAACGGAGTGGCTGTGATCGATAGGAACGACCACAACTATTTCGACGTGGCAGCCAAAATATGCGGGAACATACAAAAGCTAGCGGATTCTAAATCCAAAGAAATCGTAGCCATCCAAGGCAAAGCGAAGAAAATCGCCCAAGGCTGCTCTTGGACAGACTTCATCCAATACTACGAGAAGGCGTTCGATATCGCATTAAACAAAAAACAGAAAAAAATATATAATAACAAATAATCGATAGAAACATGAAAGTAAGAATCAACCAATCTAACTATCCTGTTTGGAAGGAAATCAATACCAAGGCAAAAGTTCCTGCTAAACTTGAGAAATTAACCAAGTTGTCAGAAAATCTTTGGTGGGTATGGAATAGCGAAGCAAAAGATCTTTTCCGCGAAAGCGATGCCGAGCTTTGGGAAAAAGTAGGTCACAATCCTGTACTATTTTTGGAACGTATCAAAATAGACACATTGGAGACCATCGAGAAGAATAAAGATTTATTGAAGAAAATAGATACCGTATACGCGAAATTCGAGAAATACATGAACGAGCCGAAGGATCCTAAAAAGCCTTCAGTAGCCTATTTCTCCATGGAATATGGTTTAACGGATATCATTAAGATCTATTCAGGAGGTTTAGGTGTCCTCGCAGGCGACTATCTGAAAGAGGCGAGCGACTGCAACGTGAACATGACAGCCATCGGCTTCCTCTACAGATATGGTTATTTCACACAAACTCTTTCCATGAACGGAGAGCAGATTGCCAACTATGAGCCTCAAATATTCAACACGTTGCCAATCTCCCAAGTTAAAGACGAGAACGGCAACCCACTCATTCACGAAGTTCCATTCTTCGACCGCATCATCTACGCTAACGTGTGGAAAGTTTCCGTCGGACGTATCAACCTCTATTTAATGGATACGGATATCGACAAAAACTCAGAATACGATCGCTCCATCACCCACCAACTTTACGGAGGTGATTGGGAGAACAGAATGAAGCAAGAATATATGTTGGGTATCGGTGGAGTTCTGTTGTTGAACAAACTGGGTATTCAGCATGACACCTACCACTGTAACGAAGGTCACGCGGCGCTTATCAACGTAGAGCGTTTGAATTATTACATCAATCAAAAAGGATTGTCATTCCAAGAGGCATTCGAGGTTGTACGCGCATCTTCCCTCTACACTGTCCACACACCAGTTCCTGCTGGTCATGATAAATTCGACGAAGGATTGTTCGGAAAATACATGTACCACTACGCACAAAAGCTAGGCATTTCTTGGGACGATCTAATGGATCTCGGCCGCGAAAATCCGGGCGACAAGGGAGAAAAATTCTCTATGAGCGTATTCGCATGCAACACTTGTCAAGAAGTGAATGGTGTGAGCTGGCTACATGGCGAGGTTTCCAAGAAGATGTTCGCCAACATTTGGAAAGGATACTTCCCTGAAGAATCTCATGTCAACTACGTAACGAATGGTGTGCATATGCCGACATGGGCAGCAGACGAATGGAAACAACTCTATTCGGAAACATTTGACTCATCTTTCTTCAAAGATCAATCCAACATGAAAATTTGGGAAAAGATTTACTCTGTTCCTGACGAGAAAATTTGGAGCATCAAAAAGACTTTAAAGAAGAAACTAATCGAATATATCCGCGTTAAATACCAAGACAATTGGTTGAGAAACCAAGGTGATCCTTCCCGCATCATCAAGATTTTGGAAGGAATCAATCCTGAAGCGCTCACCATCGGATTCGGTCGTCGTTTCGCCACTTACAAACGTGCGCACCTGCTCTTCACAGACTTGGAGAGACTCGCAAAGATCGTCAACAATCCGAAGTGTCCTGTTCAATTCATCTTCACAGGTAAAGCTCACCCTGCAGATGGAGCCGGACAAGGTTTGATTAAACGTATCATCGAGATTTCACGTCAACCCGAATTCCAAGGCAAAATCATCTTCTTGGAGAACTACGACATGGCTTTGGCAAAACGTTTGATTTCTGGCGTCGACATCTGGTTGAACACCCCTACCCGTCCACTTGAGGCATCCGGAACATCCGGAGAGAAAGCCTTGATGAATGGTGTCATTAACTTCTCCGTAAAAGACGGATGGTGGTTGGAAGGATACCGTGAAGGCGCAGGATGGGCATTGACAGAGAAACGCACCTACGAATACCAAGGTCATCAAGACCAATTGGATGCGGCGACTATCTATAGCATATTGGAAAATGAAATCATCCCGATGTTCTACGCTACCAATAGTAAGGGATACTCTCCTGAATGGATTAAGACCATCAAGAACTCAATCGCGATGATCGCTCCAAACTATACGACCAAACGTATGATCGACGATTACACGAACAAGTTCTACAATCCGCTTCGTCAACGTTTCAACAGCTTAACGGAGAACAACTTCGCCAAAGCGAAAGAAATCGCCGCTTGGAAAGAGAAAATCGCAGAGAATTGGGATCAGATAGAAATCGTTTCCACCTCCGTATCCGACAAATTATTGGAGAATCCGGAAGTAGGAGATAAATATGACGCAGAAGTGATCATCGACACGAAAGCGCTCGCCGACAACGGAATCGGCATTGATTTCGTCTCAACAGAGAAAGACAACAACAACAACGATAAAATCGATGAAGTGAAGGAGATGAAGCTTGTAAAGCAAGAAGGCACAAGACTCACCTTCAAATTGGAAGAGAGAATCTCTCGTTCAGGAACCTACAAATACGCATTCCGTATGTTCCCGAAGAACGAGAACTTGGCACATCGCCAAGATTTCTGCTACGTTCGTTGGTTCTAATCTTACCACAACTATACGGAAAAAGCGAGGAGAAATCCTCGCTTTTTTTATATCTTAGCGCCATGAAAAAGAAACTCATCATACTTTTGGGACCTACAGGCGTAGGCAAAACAGAAAGAAGTCTGCAGATGGCGGAATCACTTCATACGGAAATCATATCCTGCGATTCCAGACAAATGTATAGGGAGATGAAAATAGGAACCGCAGCCCCCACCGAAAAGGAGTTAGAAAGGGTTCCCCACCACTTCATAGGCAACCTCTCCATCCACGACTACTACAGCTGCGGAAAATTCGAATTGGAAGCAATAGCGAAATGCGAGGAATTGTTCCAAACACACGACACGCTGCTGATGGTGGGAGGATCCATGCTTTACATTGATGCAATCTGCAAAGGCATAGACGACATTCCCAAGATTGACGAGGAACTAAGGAAAGATTTGGACTTGAGATTAGCCAACGAAGGAGTTGAAAGCCTTCGCAACGAGCTTAAAATGCTCGACCCCGTCTACTATAAGCAAGTAGACCCCATGAACCACAAACGGATCAAACACGCATTGGAAGTCTGTCTACAGACAGGCAAGCCCTTCTCTTCTTTCCGCACAGACAGTAAAAAGCAAAGGAGTTTCGACATCGAAAAGATAGGATTCATCCGACCGAAAGAAGAACTATACGAACGCATCAACAAACGAGTCGATATCATGTTCGAAACAGGACTCGTCGAGGAAGCGAAAGAACTCTATCCCTACAAAGGGCTCAATGCGCTAAACACGGTCGGATACAAGGAACTATTCGAATACTTCGACGGGAATTGGACGCTTGAATACGCAAAACAAATGATTCAGCAAAACAGTCGACACTATGCGAAGAAACAAATCACTTGGTTCAAAAGAGACACTGAAATCCAATGGGAGACGCTGACAGACTAGGGCAGCATCCCATCGGAGTCAATCAAGGAATCAACGAACGCACTTTCAGAAACTTAGTCAACAGGAGCGACCAAACGCAATCCCACATGGTAGAACCAACGTTCCGGAGCGCCACCATCCCTTGCGGAAACACGGAAAGACGTAGCAGTTAAAGTACCACCACCTCCTCTTGTGACGCGAACCTCTCCTGTTTTAGGACCCGCTGGTGAGGTTTGAGAATCGGGTTCGTATGCGCCGAACCAATCGGAACACCACTCGGAAACATTTCCGCTCATATCATATATGCCCAACTCATTAGGCTTTAAGCCAGCCACCTTATGGTAAAGCTCGGATGCATATTGGTCGCAAACCGCCACCTCAGGAAGGCTATCACTTCCGCTATATTTGTATCCCTTACTCAAATTGCCACCTCTCGCGGCAAATTCCCACTCCGCCTCAGTTGGTAGACGGAACTTCTTTCCTGTCAACGCATTCAGTTTACGCAAGAAAGCCAAGCAATTGACCCATGTGACACTCGCCACAGGCAAACTATCATTCTTTATCTTGGAAGGATTCTCCCCCATCACAGCAACCCATAACTTTTGAGTCACTTCGGTCTGTCCGATCATAAAATCGTTCAGTGAAACGTGATGCGCAGGTTTTTCCTCTAAAGAAGCTTCATTCCCTTGTTCAGCTGTCGCTCCCATAGTGAATGATCCGCCCTTCACTTTCACCATATTGAACGATACGCCGTTCACCTCAAAAGGAACTATATCATACTTTGCCTGAGGCACCTCTCCTCCATTGGAAGTCTTACCATCAGGAAGCATCTCTTCTTGACGTGTATCCACAGAAACATGTTCTTGCTCAACAACAGACTCTGCTTTGTTATTAGAATCTTTAGAGACATCCTTCTTCGGACCGCATGAGACAACCAGAAACGCAAGCAATAAATAATATAATCCTTTGTTTTTCATACCAATACGGATAAAAATAAATTCACATTAATCGGAATGCAAAATTATAAAAATCCCCCATTTACCTCACCATCCGTACAATAAATTTGAGAATAGAGAATAAAATCTTACCTTTGCACTTAAATTCAGATAAAAATATATGATAACTGCTTCAGACATTGTAGTACAATTCGGCAAACGAATTCTTTTTCAAGATGTGAATCTTAAATTCACGAGTGGTAATTGCTATGGAATCATCGGTGCGAACGGTGCGGGAAAATCCACGTTTCTTAAAGTAATCAGCGGTGACTTGACGCCGACCAAAGGCTCTATAGCCATTGCTCCAGGAGAAAGACTTTCCGTTCTTAGACAGGACCACTTCCAATTCGACGAATGCACGGTCATTGAAACAGTATTACGCGGACACGAGCCTTTGTGGAACGTCATGCAAGAGAAGGACGCTCTCTACGCAAAACCTGACTTCTCCGACGCAGACGGAATCAGAGCCTCAGAATTAGAAGAGAAATTTGCGGAAATGGACGGTTGGAACGCAGAAAGCGACGCAGCCGCACTGCTAAGCGGATTAGGAATCAAGGAAGACCTCCACTATCGTCTTATGAAAGAGCTTAGCGGTAAGGAGAAAGTGCGCGTGCTTTTGGCGCAAGCGCTCTTCGGAAAGCCGGACAACCTTCTTTTGGACGAGCCTACCAACGACCTCGACCTTGAAACCGTCATGTGGTTGGAGAACTACCTCTCCGAATTCGAAAACACCGTGTTGGTCGTTTCCCACGACCGTCACTTCCTCGACTCCGTCTGCACGCACACAGTCGACATCGACTACGGAAAGATCACCATGTTCTCCGGAAACTATAGTTTCTGGTACGAATCCAGCCAGTTAGCGCTACGTCAGCAAGCACAACAAAACAAGAAGGCTGAAGAAAAGAAGAAAGAGTTGATGGAATTCATCCAACGATTCAGCGCCAATGTGGCAAAATCCAAGCAGACTACCAGCCGTAAGAAGATGTTGGAGAAGTTGAATATTGAAGAGATACAACCTTCCACAAGAAAATATCCGGGCATCATCTTCACGCCAGACAGAGAGCCGGGCAACCAAATCATAGAAGTCAACGACCTATCATACACCACTCCAGAAGGAGACCTTTTGTTCAAGAACGTGAACTTCAGCATAGAGAAGGACGACAAGGTTGTATTCCTTTCGCACGATCCCCGCGCGATGACCGCATTCTTCGAAATCATCAACGAGCGATTGAAACCAAACTCGGGAACCTTCAAATGGGGCGTCACAATCACTTCCGCATATTTGCCGCTCGACAACACAGAGTTCTTCAACACAGATATGAAGTTGGTCGATTGGTTGGCGCAATATTCACCTGACACGAACGAATCGTTTGTAAGAGGATACTTAGGCAGAATGCTCTTCTCAGGAGAAGAAATATACAAAAAGGCGAGCGTACTTTCGGGAGGTGAAAAGATGCGTTGCATGATTTCGCGCATGATGTTAAAGAACGCCAACTGTCTGATTCTAGACTCGCCTACCAACCATTTGGATTTGGAGTCCATTCAAGCATTCAACAACACATTAAAAGCATTCAAAGGCAATGTGTTGATGGCCTCGCATGACCACGAATTCATCCAAACAGTATGTAACCGTATCATCGAGCTCACACCAAACGGTGCGATAGACAAACGTATGGACTATGACGATTACATTCTCAGCGACGATATCAAAGCGTTGAAGGAGAAATATTATACCATTTAATCAAATAAAAAAACATAAAAGGAGGTGGCGTCGGAATACGTCCCCTCTTTTTTTTCAATTGGAGGAGAAAGAGATGAGGAAATCAACTATTATCGCTATGGTATGCGGCTTCCAAGCACTATTCACGGCATGTGAAAACTCCAGCATCAACAAGTTCAAAACGATAGCCACGCAAGACCCACAATCCGCACAAATCGAATTTGTCCGTTTCGACCAAGAGATTTTCGATCTCGACCAATGCATCAAAAGGCCTGCGGTGACAGGAAATTACGATTTGCTGAAAGTGGACATACCAGACGAAGACTCTTTATGCTTAGCTGAAAAAATCAATGCGATTAAGGAACGACATCCACTCCAATTCAAACATTACATAATGATACTGGACGAACTATCCAGCGGATATAACACTCCGTTAGAGACATTATTTTATCTATTCCTGTCAAACGAAGCTTACCACGATGTATTCCAAGAATGCATAGAGAAATACAAAAGTGACGATGACATAAAGGCCGAATTTACAGAAGCATTTGCCAGAGCCCAGCAATTGATACCCGGTTACGACATCCCGCAAAACATATATCTAATTTATTCAGGATTCGGTGATTACCTCTCTATTGACGAGAACACACTATACGTCTCCCTTGAATATTTTTTAGGCGCAGATTACAAAAATTACGAGTATGTACCCGGCATCTACAGCTACCAAACCCAAAACCTCATCAGAGAGAAAATAGTTCCGGATGCGATCTACGAATGCACATGCGAACATTTTCCCATGACCAAAGAAGCTGGCAACCTATTGGACCACCTTCTCTACTACGGGAAGATGCTCTATATCACAGACGCAATCATGTACAAGAAAAATCCGCAGACGGTCATGGGCTACAATGACGACGAATGGGAGTGGTGCGAAAAGAATGAGACCAATATGTGGAATTACCTCAGAGAAAACAATTTATTGTTTGAAACCGACAATAAAACCATCACAGACTTTGTCATCATGTCAGGATCGACCAAATACTTCTCCACAGAAAAATATAGCGCACCCGGAAGAGCTGCTGTCTGGATGGGATGGCAAATCATCTCACAATACATGAAGAACAATCCCGAAATGTCTTTAACAGACCTCATCAAAAAGGATGATTCGCAAGCGATTTTGCAAGGGTCGAGGTACAATCCATAAAGGCGCGTTAACTGCGGCAGAACGCCTTAAAAACAGTTCATACCGAAGACGGGCGGCTATTCCATAAAAGAGATAGCCGCCCGTTCTACGTTCATCAACTAGGTAATGAACTAAAGTTATTTAAAACACACAGACAATTTAGGAAGTCTGAATGCGCCGTTACGTTTTTTCAACTTATAGGTATACGATTTCGTTTCAAAGCGAGCCAACAAGGAGATTTCTTCCAGATTATCCAACATAGCATCTTCAGAAAACAAGTTGTCCCACTTCTCCGCCATGATAGTCTTCGATGTGCCATCTTCAAGCGTGGCACACAAGAACAACTCGTGTTCAGGCACATAATAACTACAACGATTCTCCACCTCATAAGGATTGAAAAGGAAGTTTTGTTTAGGATATTGCAAGAACTCCTTTTTAGGGATGAAGCCGAAGGCGAAACCACACGAACGAAGCACAATCGTGTGGAAAGAGGTCGAGACATAAGTTCGATAATAGCCTTTGGAATCGGTACGGAAAACAAGATCAGATTCGCACGCCATAGATTTATCCTTCTTACTCAAACGATAATGAACATGCACAGGCATATTTTGATGAGGGGTGCCATCATTATCCATTATGCGGCCGTACATAGGCAAAACGTTTATCTGGATATGGTCATTCAAAACCTCCCCGCCACTCATATCGAAATAAGTAGCCAACGTATCATTTCCATAGGATACAAAAACCGCATGATCATCTTTAGCCATAAAAGAAATAGTTCCATTGACATCGCTCATCACCTCAACAGGAAGGAAATCGTCCCACACCGTAAATTTTGTCGGAATATTCAATGTGGCGCCCATCGCATCAAAGAACTCGATGACAATACGCACAGAGTCGCTCGGGATGACATGTAGGGTATCCGAAGGAAGAGTATCTGTCTCCAAAGAATCAGACATCAGAATAGTTTGTGATGCTTCTTCAGCGTCAGACTGCTCACTTGAAGAAGTAGAACCACACGACAGAAAAAAAGGCAAAAGTGTGGCTAGAAATGACAAAAAATAATAGTGTTTCATAAAAACCATAAAAAAAGGACACTCCATCAGGAATGTCCTTTTATTGTAATTCAATTAAACATTAGCCGTTTTTCCTTGGACGCTCGATGCTGATTTCCTCAATGATATCACCATCCTCAAAAACGCCAGTTTGCTTGGTTCCGCTCGCAAATGTGTAAACACCATTACCATGCTTCTTACCATTTTTGAACTCGCCCTCGTATTTATCACCATTGGCATACATATAGACACCAACACCTTCAGGCTTTCCGTTTACAAAAGGTCCCTCATAAACATCACCTGTAGGATACGTGAACTTTCCCTGACCTTCACGAATGCCAGCTTTGTATTCACCTTCATAGATGGAACCGGATTTGAACTTGTAAGTTCCCTTACCTTCAAATTTACCATCAACAAAGTTGCCAGTATAAGTTTCACCACTCTCAAAGGTGAATGTACCGAAACCATTTCTGCATTTTCCCTTACACTGAGCATTAGCTTCGATGCCAGTAAGAGCAAGGATTGCGACTACCGCCAAAATTTTTGCTTTCATGTTTATCCGTTCCTTTTTTGTAATTTAAGTATCGCGAATATAAGAATATTTGCATAAAACACAACCAAAAATCCACTTTTTATTTAATATTTCTCATAGTTCTTTCATTTGAATACGTTTTTTCTCTTCTGTTGTTTATATGTTTAGTGCATATATCGCTATTTCAACGACATATGGCAACTTTGCAAGAACAATTCGGGGAACGCATTAATGATTCAACAAACGATATGAATATTAGCATTTTTCAGACTCCCGGAAAGCATCCAACGCTATGAATCACGAGCAAACTAAATCTTATTGAAATGTTTGTTGTCGATATATACTTCCAACAACTTTGTACGTCCGGTGTCGTTGACCGGCGTGATCATGATATCCGCCACAGCGGCAGGCACCAAGCAACTATTCCCCTTCGTCAGCGATATCTTGCGCACGGCAGGCATCTCTCCATCGAATCCACGAGAAGAGAGCACAGCGATGGAACAATTGCCCTCCAAACACATATAAATGATGAAAGAATCGTACTTAAACAGTTTACGATGGAACCCTCTGTTTATCTCCAGCAACTTTACCGTAAAGAACTGGCATTCTGAAATACAGACAGGCTTATTCACCTTCCGTTCATACTCAGTCTTATATTGTTCCTCGACATTATAATCGATGGCATCCTTCGCCAATTCGGTATGGAGTGTGCGGGGATTCCCATCCAATCCCAACCGGCCATAGTCATATATACGATAAGTAACGTCACTGCTCTGTTGCACCTCAGCAATCAACGAGCCACCGCAGATAGCATGCACACGTCCCGCCGGAATGAAAAAGACATCACCCTCTTTCACCGGGTATTCTTGGAGCACATCACAAATCGTGTGGTCTTCCACCCTTTTCCCGTACTCATATTTGGAAATTCTTGAATTAAAGCCGCAATACAATTTCGCCGTAGGAAGCGCATCCATGACATACCACATCTCCGTCTTGCCGAAACAACCATGGCGGGCTTTCGCGATTTCATCATTAGGATGCACTTGAATCGATAGATCGTGAGCGGCATCAATGAATTTTACTAAAAGAGGGAAAGTGTCGCCATACAAAGAAGACACGACCTTTCCAAGAAGCAAATCCTTATACGTCAGGACTAAATCATTCAATTTCTCACCCTTCAAAGGGCCGTTTGAGACGACAGACTCGTAGCCAGGGACAGCACTGACCTCCCAACTTTCCCCTATTTTATCATCAGGAGAGGGTTCTATCCCTTTAAAAGGTTTCAGACGATCACCCCCCCACACCAATTGATGTAAATTCAAATTAAAAAGTAAAGGATAAAGGATTTCCATTTCTTTCAACTATTACATAATCATCACTAAGAAATGAGCTTTTATAAAAAACGACATATTCATAGGATTAAACAAGACCAGGATTCTCGCTTTTATCTAAAACACAGAATCCGCTATTATTACTAATAAATTCGGGGACCATCTCCTTCAGTTTCGCAACGATCGCCATATCGTCGCATGATTTCATCCGGGCTTCAAGTTCGGACATGTCCGAAGCAAATCGAGAAAGTTCACATGGATGGGGTTTCGCCTTTTTGATTTTTGGATGAGAAGTAGGCAAAGTTGTCTCCTTATCATAAAGCACCTCCTCAAACAATTTCTCTCCAGGGCGGAGTCCGATTTCCTTAATTTTAATATTTTTCGCGTTCGACAACCGAATCATACTGATAGCCAAATCGTGAATTTTCACAGGAGCACCCATATCAAATATGTAGATCTCTCCGTTTTCCCCGATAGAAGCCGCCTCTAAGACCAAAGAGCAAGCCTCGGGTATTGTCATAAAATAACGAATGATATCCTTGTGCGTAAGCGTAATAGGGCCTCCCTCCTCTATCTGTTTGGCGAATAACGGGATGACAGAGCCATTCGATCCCAGCACATTGCCAAAACGGGTGGTTATGAATGAAACCGGAACATTTACCAGTGATTGCACATACATCTCCGCCACGCGTTTTGTAGCGCCCATCACGTTAGTAGGATTAACCGCCTTATCTGTGGAAATCATCACGAACTTCTTCACATTGAACTCGACTGAAAGATCAGCTACTATCTTGGTTCCGAACACATTCACACGGACAGCCTCATAAGGATTCTCCTCCATCAAAGGAACATGTTTATAGGCAGCCGCATGAAAAACTACCGCAGGACGATATTTGTCGAACACATATCGCATACGCACCTCGTCCCTCACGTCAGCCATCACAATCATCAGCCTACCAGAAGATAGAGCATGCTCATTCTCCTTTTTCATGGCATATTGGAAATCAAACACTGACGTTTCCGCCTGATCAAGTGCGATTATCGTCTTCGCATCACTTTTCAGCACCTGCCGAACAATTTCCTGACCAATGGAACCAGTAGCACCAGTCACAAGCACAATCTGTTCCGTAAGCATTTTATTGATTTCCTCACTCTTCAAAACGACGACTTCCCGATCAAGCAAATCCTCGATTTGCAAGTTTTTTAACTGATCGGCAGAAAATGTACCATTCATCCACATTTTGGAAGAAGGAACAGACTTGACATTCAATCCCAAACGTACCCCCTCATCAATCACGACTTTTTTTTTGTCAGGAGATATATTCGGCAAAGCCAACACCAAAGTATCCACATGATACTTTTCTATAATCTCTTCGGACAAACCCTCCTCCACAGAGAGCACCATCGTGCCATCTACTCCTTTCCCATATTTCGAATAATCATCATCAATGAAAAACGGGATGTGATACTTAACATCATCGTCTCCTTTCAACACATTTTTTGTCAAAGAACCCATAGATCCCGCACCGTAGATGACCACCACCCTCCTCTCGATGCCGCCATGCGTTTTACCAACGAAATAAACAAACTTAATCAGCAGACGCACAACAACAATGAACACTGACATTACCGAACATAGCAACGCCATCTCAAATACCGACGGAAGGAATACGATATAGTCGTGAGAGGAAAGCCCCATTAGGTGCCTCACCAACAAAAAGAGCAAGAAACACAGCAAACAAGAACCGAAAATCCTAATAATATCATAAACCCCCGTATGACGAATTAGTCCATCATATGTGTGGACAAGAGAAAAAGAGACAAGAAAAAAGACGAAAACTGAAAAAGTGTTAGACAAGCAATACCCATCAGACATAGAGCCGAAACGCACCAATAGGAATAAGGCAACCGCCATCAACAAGTCGAACGCCAACACGAAATATTTGGAGGGCGACCATTGACCATAAAGGTTGAACAATCTATTAAATGCTTTACAAAAAAAATCAGCCATACATCACAACACTTTCCACAATCACATGAAATGTAGTTTAGGGGACTTCTATAAATTCCCCGATTATTAAATATTTTTTTTATCTAGGTTATTCTTTAATCTTTTGTGCGTTTTTGAACTTTTGTCGCCATCTTGCTGATTTTCACTCAGTCACAGTGCCCGCACTGCTCCTTCGTTCAAATCATCAATCTGTCTGACAAAACTTTCAAAATCGCCACAAAGCAATTTATAGAAATCCCCTTTAATTAAAATACAAAGTTAAAAAAAAAGGTTCGCCTTTAATAATAAAGGCGAACCTTTTTTTGTTATTCCACAACATTATTTTATGAGTACATAAAATAACATCTCATAACTTTTATTTTGTGATTCGAGACTCATAACATACTTTGAATCAAAGTTAAAATCAGATATACTCGCCATTATAATAAATCTTTTTGTCAAACAATGTGGCAAAAATGATTTTTATGTCCATCAAAAAGGAATAATGACGGACATAATACAAACCGATACGTACCTTGTCTGGATAAAAATACGTATCATGATATGCGACAGGATCAGGCACACCAGCCAACATGAATTCCTCTCGGCGATATTTCAAGGAATCAGGTCCCGTGATACCGGGGCGCATCGATAGCAAATCTCTTTCAGAACCGCGCAAACGATCAGCATAGCCTTTTACTCGAGGGCGCGGTCCCACAAAACTCATGTCGCCTATCAAAACGCTCCACAACTGAGGCAATTCATCCAATTTATACTTTCTAAGAATCGCTCCCAAAGGGGTAATTCTATCCTCGCCAGAGGCGGTTATCATGCCTCCAGAGGAATTGGGTTTCATTGAGCGGAACTTGTGTATCTTAAAAATCTTACCATGAAAGCCGACTCTTTCTTGTGAGAAAAAAGCATCACCACCATCAGAACACTTTACCATAATAGCCAAGACCAACAACAACGGCCAACATAACAAAATGCCCACTAAGGCAAGAACCCTATCCAAAATGAATTTAACTACCTTCATCTCTTTTGTGTAATAAGATTAACTCATCTTAATATCATTCCATTATCATTAACGGAGAACATAGTACTATATTATATCCAAACGAAATTTATGACATAATATAACACGAATCGGGAAGACACAATAAATGTCATTCTTCCTTTCAACGATTAAATCTAAATAATTCTCCATTGCTCCTTTCATTTATCTACCTAATAAAGTCGCGAAAATAATATATAAATCCGTTTTTAAAGAATAATATCGATAATAATTCAAATTTATGCGGACCTTGTCCGGATATATAACCTCATCATTAAACCTTTCAGGATTATCTACATTAGCCAGCAATTCATCCTCGTTACGATATTTCAAAGTCGCCGGGCCAGTAATTCCGGGACGCATACGAAGGATGTCCCGCTCTTCCCCTTGCAATTTGTCCGCATAGCCAGGAACGTCAGGACGAGGTCCGACAAAACTCATTTCGCCAATTAACACATTCCATAATTGCGGCAATTCATCCAACTTGTATTTCCTTAGTACCGCTCCCCACGGAGTTATCCTACTATCGCCCGCCACCGTGACGGAAGAACCGGAACTGTCCATCGTCATAGTACGAAACTTGCGTATCTTAAAAATTTTCCCGTTCCGTCCCACCCTTTCCTGAGAGAAAAAGACATCACCTCCATCCTTACATTTGATAAAAATGGATATAATTATCCCCAATGGCAAAAGGAGAAGTATTCCCAGCAAAGAGAAAAGACGATCGAACAACCATTTAACCACCATAAAACTTCATGATATTAAATGAATTAGAGTTCCAATCGCAACATGAATCTGCAGTTCGGATATCCAAAAAAGGCGATGATTCCTTTAAAAGACGACGAAATTTCGGGAATGCGCCCTTGATTCCATAATAAGTTTTGAAACGCCGCTCCCATGGCAAATCATATGCCACAGGTTGTTCAACATCAAAATCCTGCGGATGAAAATAACACAAGTTATATGTTTTATCAGACATCCATCTTCTCACCAAATGATATGGGAAAAAGCGGAAGTATCCACCTCCGGAAAAAACGACATGTTTGCCACAAATACTTTTCATGGCGACAGGAAACTCTTTTATTCTACCCCGATTAAGAATCAATTCGGTGGGACAAGTCTTGGGGAAATCGGGGAATCCCCCAAAAGAATGTATGGCAGGGAATATGGAACTGTCATACTTGAATCCCATTTCACTTAACTCATCCAATACCCATAAGTTATTTTTTTGAATAGTCCAAGCAGGTGCTCGATATGCGTCCACACATTCCCCGATGACTGACTCCAAAGCATTCTTTGACATCTGGGTGTCCTCGAGAAAAGCCTTGCGATCCATATCTGTCAACAATCGGTGCTGATAAGAATGGCAACCTATATGGTGTCCCCTGGCGTAAATGGCACGAATAACTTCCGGATGATGGTCAGCCACCCAACCCAAACAAAAGAATGTAGCCTTCAATCCTTGTTCATCCAACACATCCAAAATATTATCCACCCAAGGTTGAAGCCTAAATTCGTATCGGCTCCAATCAAGATCGTTCCATACGCAATTACAATACCAATCCTCTATGTCAAAAGTCAGCACATTCATAATCAAGACATTCCCCTTTTTAATTTACGGAATGACGGAGACAAAAAATTTCTTACTCCCACCCACATGGAAGACAAGAAAGCACGCCAATCACGCCATCCGCCTTCTTGATAATATATATCGGGGCCCAAAAACCGGAACCAACATGGTGAAATTCTGAACCGATTGGGAGAGGAAACGAACCAAGCCATATCCAACCCGCAATAACGCAAATAAGTTCCCGGAGTGTAAGGATACGGCACTACGGGAGCGCCCATAAGTTCGGAAACAATCATATTAGGGAAATTAATTCCAGCTATTTCTGCAGACCTTAGCGAAGCCGGAACCCGCGGATTTATCTCGATTACCAGATACTCTCCTTCCGATTTCTCCAAAACGTCGAAATCCGCGAAACCTTGCCAATTCAACTGGTTCAGCACATCCGCACACATCCGCACCAAAGTCGGATTCTCTATGGAAACACAACAACAACTACTACCTCCCTTAACCGGATAGTAACGAAGAATCTTCATAACACAATAGTTGACAATTGCACCATGAGAATTCCTATAAAGCATCACATTGTAATAATAATCAACATTCCCGACATACTCCTGCAACGCACTCTTTCTCGAAAGGATGGCTGGGTCCTCCATTTTCTTCCTCAAATCCCCTTCGTTCTCCACCCAAACTATGCCTCGAGAACCTGAAGAAAAAGATGGTTTAATCAACATCGGGAAATCCAACCCGTGTGTTCTACCTGCCACAACCTCATCTAAAGGAATCGTCCTTGGATGAGAAATTCCATGGCACTCACAAAAGGACATGAAATCAGTCTTGTCACAAACAAAAGACAAGACGGCCCACTCCATCACAGCACATTTCACACTTGTCTCCCGTTCCAATTGTCGTTTATAACGACTCAAGAAAATAGTCTGTTCATCCTCCATAGGAATCACCACATCTATCTTCTCTGAACGAATGACATGCGACAACAATTCATAAGTGCCTTTTTCGTCGCAAGCAGGCTCATTATAACACACATCCAAGGAAACGGACTTTGAAGCCACCCTATCATTGAAACACAATAATACGACATAATGCCCCACCTCCTTCAAAGAATGAGCGACAGACAAAAACTGCAAACCACCTCCGAACGCCAATACTCTCGCCATAAGATACTTTCATTCGGTTTTTCTCGTATAATAAACTTTTTTGACCACCCCCCCAAATAGGTTTACAATAGTCCAAAAAAGAGACGTGAAGACAGAGAAATTCTCAGACTTCCGGAATAGACGATAATGCCACCTAATAAGGCATATCCAAGGACGACGACTTATGGACCGTTTTCTCACCCGATAAGTCGCCAAATTTTCAGCCAACAAATAACAATCGACAATCCTCGATATTTTTAGCCACATCGCATAATCATTGTTCTTTTCAATATCAACGATTTGTATCAATCCCACGACAGAAGAATCATACATAACAGAAAGGCAACCAGGCCAACAAAAGCACAACATACCTAGTCGAGAGATTCGATTAGGGCCGTATACAAATTTATCCATCAATTGCGAATCCTCCGACATAAAACCTCTTCCCGTATATGAGAAAGCATAAAAATTCTTTTCCATGAACCCGACTTGACGTTCCAATTTTTGAGGAGCCCACACATCATCGCCATCCAAAAAAGCGATCCATCGTCCCCTCGCCTGCCGCAAAGCAAAATTTCTAGAGAGTGCGGCGCCAATCCTACGATCATTGAGAAAATAACGGATACGGGCATCATCATATTTACTCAACAAATTTCTAGTCGCATCCGTCGAGCAATCATCAACTATTATTAGTTCCCAATACTCATACGTCTGACACAATACACTATCAACCATTTCCTGAAGAAACGTCGCACAATTGTAAATCGGAGTGATGATGGAAACTAAATTATTCATCAGTTCTGATTGACATTATTTGAACTAACGGTATGGCAAGGAACCCCCACCACAGTATCGCCGGCGTTAACAGACTTGTTAACGAGCGTCATCGCACCGACAACCGCCCTCTCCCCAATTTCCAAATCTGAAGGGGCGATAACGGAAGCACGCATACCAATATACGCCCCGTTTCTAATCACTATCTTATGATGACTCTGATTCTTTCCATGACAGGCGAAAAACACGCCATAAGAAATCGTCACATTATCCTCAATCTCCATCAAATCATAACACATATCATCCAAATAACATCGCATGCCAATAAAGACGCCCTTGCCTATTTTGTATCCACACATGCGATAAAGGAAGATACGCATGGTGTTCCATGGCAAAGAGGGGATAAACGCGGCGGAAAACCATTTCCGTATGGGTTTCGAAAAAACCGTCCATAAGGAATATTTCCAATAATAAGGAATATCCTCCTCTTTCACTCCTTTATGAAACAACTTATAAATAAATTTCAGCACCATACTACTTGTCGTTTTCTTCCATGTTCGTCTCATAGAAAGATTGATAACACCCAGCGATTTCACGCCATCGGAACCGTTCGAAATCTACAGAATCGTTCGAATAATCCACTCGATGATCAAGTAACCTCATCAAAGCCAACTCTATGTCGATCACCGAAAACGGATCGACGCCGATTCCAACCCGATTATCAAACATACCATCCACGCCTTGTCCTTTTGTATAAAGAATCGCCAAATTTTGAGACAAAGCCTCAACATAGACCAATCCAAAAGTTTCATGTATGGATGGCATAGCAAAGATAGAATGATTCCTATATATTTCACACAGTTTTGACAGGTCGTTCACCTCGCCCAAATATTGGACCGTATCCTGTTCTGCAGCAACCATTCTTCCTATCTCATCCGTCATTCCCCCTCCTACCAATGAAAGCCGCAAATTAGGGAAACGCCCCTTCTTTCGTAAAGCGACCACAGCCTTCACCAACCGTTTCACATTCTTATTGTCCGAAAAATCACCCACATAAACAATTCGCTGATTATCGGTTATGTCCCTTCTCACATGATCGCACCAATAATCATCGACCCCATTAGGCAAGAAAATCAATTTGCCCTTGATTCGAGATAGGATAGGGCGTACCACCCAACTTTTCGTGAATTTATCCAACATTGACTTAGAGACAAAAAAAACACGTTCAGCATGTAACAAAATACGCCATCCGGTCAACCACGTATGAGGCAATAGTTTCATAAAAAGATTCACATCCGTATTACGGACTGTCACAAAATACGGAATATGGT
>CALCUH010000031.1 GCA_937907165.1 uncultured Bacteroidales bacterium
GGGAAGCCGCCGACAAATGTGCACCTATACTCGACGCATGCGCCCAACGTTTCAATGTCGAAATAGAGTGGGAAGAGAAGGATAAAGCCGACTTCAAGATGAAATGCAAACAGTTTGTGAAGGTCTATTCCAAAGTAGCTGCAATCATGGAATTCGAGATGGTGGACTGGGAGAAGATTTTCTGGTTCCTGCGCTATCTGATTCCGAGCCTTCATGTGGATAAAACTGGCGGTATCGACATGTCAGACCTCCTTGATTCAGTTGATTTGAACACCTATGGATTACGACGTACCTCCTTGAATGAAACCGTCATTTTGGACGCAGGAGAATCGACGATTGACCCGAATAAACCAGCCATGGCGGGTGCGGGCGGTAAGGATGAAGATACAGACCCTCTTGACGAGATCATTAAAGACTTCAACGAACGGTGGTTTAAGGGATGGGAAGCTACACCAGACGAGCAGAAAGCCAAGATGGTCGGCGTGGCGAAAGCTGTAGTGGATGATGACGACTATCAAAACTTGGTGGTCGGTAATCCGGACCAGCAGGCAGTCGAAGAGGCGATGGTAACCATCATAGACCGCATCATGAGAAAGCAACGTAAGGGCGATATGTCCTTGTATAAAGAATACCAACATAACGAAGGCTTCAAACATAATTTCATCGGTATCATCGGAAGAATGTTGAGTGATTTGGATTATGTGAGGTGATAAGACGATTGCGGTAGGTATAGATGATGAAGCAGAATCAATTGACTCTTCAAAGGTAAGCCTACGTTCCCCCCGTAGCAAACAAAAAATAGCAGAACTCCTCGTTTCTACACGAGCCTTCTGCTATTATTTTTTAGTAAGGATTTCCCTTTGTGCGAACCCTCCATCCCTCATTTCATAGGGGTTGATATACACCCACAAAAAAAATCCCAACTCATCGAGTTAGGATTTTAAGTGACCCCGACAGGATTCTAACCTGTAACCTTTTGATCCGTAGTCAAATGCTCTATACAGTTGAGCTACGGGGCCGTTTTTTTTATTTCAGCATCTTTGTTTCTCAAATGCGGTGCAAAGGTAACGCTTATTTTTGAATCCGCAAGCGTTTAGAGGAAAAAATTTCGCATTTTTTCGAAAAAAGTCCAGATGATGATGCCCGATGTGACCGAGACGTTGAGCGAGTGCTTCGTGCCGTACTGCGGGATCTCGATGCTATCGTCCGACATATCAACGACTTCCTGCTGCACACCCTTCACTTCATTGCCCAAAATCACCAAATATTTGCCTTCCGCCGAAAGTTCGAGGTCGGGTAGCTTGATGCTGTTCTCCACCTGCTCGATGGAGAAGATATGGTAGCCCTTCTCCTTGTATTCCTTCACCACATCCTGCGTCTGCTCGTAATATTGCCAGTCGACGGAGAACTCCGCGCCCAAGGCCGTCTTGTGAATCTCCGGTTGAGGCGGGGTGGAGGTGATGCCGCAAAGGCAGATCTTCTCCACTAGGAAGGCGTCCGACGTCCTGAATACGGAGCCGACGTTATGAAGACTTCTTACGTTATCCAACACGACGACCAGCGGAATCTTTTTCGTCTGCTTGAATTCCTCCGCCGTGATTCTGTGAAGTTCCGTGATTTCTAGTTTTCTCATTGTATGATTATTCGTAAGTGTTCAACATGATGGTGGTCAGCAAGACCAACGGCGCGTTCCAATTGATCGCTATCTCGTTGGTGGAGTAGCTGCACATCTCGTCCAAGTAACACCTTGCCGGCGCGATGGCGGGGTAGTTGCTCTTCCCGCAATCGGAAGTCTGGTTGGGATTGGCGCCCCCGCAGATGTAGCCCGGAAGAGGCTCGTCGATCCCGTCGCTGATGGAACGCCTGTCGTGCAAGTGCTTGGGATAATGCGAGCCGAAACCCGACACGAAGCAATAGTCGGTCGGATTCATGCCGAGGAGATAGTCGAATTGCGAAGACATGGCGTCCTTGTATTTCGGGTCTTGGAAGACGTGGTAGGCGAGACCTAAAATCGCCCCGTTGGTGGCTATTTCACCGTTGCATCCCCAGATGAATTTCTTGAGGGAGACCCTTCCTCCCGAATATTTATAGCCGTTGTAGATGAGCTCCGCCAGAGAGAAGAACTTCCTTTGAATCTGTTTCGTGTCCACAAAGTTCGGTAGCTCGTCTAAGTGCCAAGCCAATGACATCAGCGCCAAGGAGTTGCAGGAGTTCCATTGAGGCGTCTCGAACTGACGGAAGAAGTCCATCTTGTCGTAATAGCTCTTTTCGCCCGTGGCGAGAAGCATTTCAGCCGCCGCCCAGAAGTATTCGTCGGAGAAGCTATAATCCCCGTAGGTGCCGGTCTTGATGTCAGACGGGTTGTTGTAGAAAACGTTCGGGTTCTTCTCCGCCCACTCCCACGCTTTGCGGGCAGCCTCTAAAGCGGCGTTCGCGTAAGGCTCGTCGAATCGGCGGAAGATGCGGGACGTCATGGCCATCTCCGCGGCGAAACAAAGCGCCGCCGAGGTCGATTTCGCCACCACGAGGCGCTCCTGCTTGTCGTCCGACGGCTTCACGTCCATTTCGCAGAATCTGTGGGTCGTCAGTTTATGGTAGACACCGCCATCCTCCGGGTCCTGCATTGTGAAGAGCCAGTCGACCTCCCATTTAATCTCGTCCAACAAGTCCGGCAGCGAATTTCCGCTCTCGGGAATGTTCAGATCGAGGTGGTTGAAATAATCCGGGAACATGTCGTATGCCAAGAAGAGATGATGGAGCGTGATGCCCGCGTTCACCACATATTTGTTGTAGTCCCCGGCATCGTACCAACCTTTTGACGAAGAGATGATCGTCTCGTTCGTCCGGCTTTTGCTATAGGCTGAGTTATGAATGAAGATTGAATCGTCCGGATGCCCCATCTCCCTGGCGAAACTGATCCCCTTGAAAGTCGCGTAGCGCGGCTCGATGGCAGTTGAGGCACGCCATAGGTAAAACGCCTTGATGGTCCACACGGAAAAGTCGCGGAAGGTGGATTTCCCTCCGATTTCGAAAGGGTAGGAGCGTTCACCGTTAACCTCCACAAAATACCTCCCCGGCGTTTGAAAGGCAGAGAAATCGGCAAACTGGGTGTTTTCCCTCGATTGGTTCCATCGTTTCCCCTCCGGGATGTCACCTTTGAAGACGACCTCCTCAGTCTTCGCGTCTTTCACCTCAAAGCGATAGGCGTTCATGCTTGCGATTTGCGCATATTTCGGTGCGTCGATCAGATACCCGACCTGATTGACCCGTATGAAATTTTGCGCAGCCCCGTCACCCACGAACAGATAAGCGAGTGCGCACGGCAAAATCGTTTTAAAAAAATTCTTCATTTCAAATAGATACATTTATACTTTATAATCATTGCTCTTTTTTCGGGAAAAGGTAGGCGACGGAGATATAGAAAGCCCCGTTTTTACTTTTGTATTTATCACCCTTGAAATCCGCTTTTATCACATCCACCAAACCCAAATCATATCCGATGCTCGTCTTCACGCGTTTGAAATATTGGATGCCCACCGCGAAGCGGAGACCGAAGTCGAATCTGCGGGTGTCATAAAGACGGTCGGTGCCTGACTTGTCGCCGAACATCGGATAGGCCTTTTTTTGGACGATGCTTTCGCCATGGTCAATGTCCTCGTTAAACAACTTATATCTTCCGCCCAACGCTATGCCGAAGTAAGGACCGAACAAAGGCGTGAACTCGAAACCTCTGAACTCAAAACGGTAAAAAGCGGTTGTGGGGATGACAAGGTAGTAGAGGTTCGTCTTCTCTTGGTGGTCGGTGTGGAGGTAGTCCGCATGTTGCTCGTAGAAACGTTGGTACCCCTTCCTTTGCGCTTCGACGCCCGTCTCAACGAAAAGGTTTTCGTTGAGCATGCTCAAATTGTGGTCGGCCGTGACACCTAGGCGCACGTTGCACACGTAATGTCTAAAGATATCCTCCCTATCGAAGTGCATGATGGCGGATCCGACCCCTCCGAAAACGCTCCAATGGCACTCAGCCAATGTTTGAGCGAATTTAGTCTCCTTGAATTTGGCGAACCCCTTCTCCAAGAAATTCTTCTCGTGCGTGTCGTAGTAGGAGCCTTTATCGTCTTTATTATCTTTGTTTTCTACATTATTGTCTTTATTATCGTTTCTATTATCGTCTACGTCATTGTTTGCGCTTTTATATTCTTCTTGATGTTCGCTTTTATACTCGCCCTTGTTTACATCTTTATATTCGTAATTATACTCGTTTTTATCCCCGCTTCGGTTTCCTTTCGCAGCTCTTGCCGAGATGTTTGATTTCGACGGGTTCAGCGAAGAGGTATACAAAGGAGAGAAGGCGGAGGAGGAAGGAAGCGAGTCAGCCGCGCTGTTTCCCGTGGCGACATTAGCTGAATTCGAGCGGATAGAGGAGTCGACAACCGCCGGTTTGGGAGTCAACGTCGAAGTGTAATAGGCGATACTGTCCGCCGGAATCTTCCTGGCGGGAGAAGTAGCGGTATGCCGGGTAGTATCGTTAGCGGGACTTTTAGCGGAAGAGTCGGAAACTCTTTCGGCAGTCACCTCACTCTTCTTTTCATTGGAAGTAGAGTCGTTGGTTGTTGACAAGAGGAAGGAATCGTCAACAGCGGATGCGGTTTCCGTGGTGATTTCAGAGACACGGAGGCTATCAGTCGCTATTTGAGCGGAGTCGGTAACTACAGAATTTTCTTGGGAAAAAAGGTTTTGCAGGTTTAAGAAAACAATAAATAATGAGAGTATTGTTAGTTTTTGCATGCTCCACGGAAATTTAAATACGCGAAGTTAATAAAAATTTGTTGGGGAATCGTCTAATTCCTTTAATAAGGTAAAGAATCAGGAAATATTAGACGATGGGGAGGGTGAGGTCATGGAATTAAGACGTAAGTGAAGAATTGACAAGTTATCGAAAAGAGCATAATGTTGTCAGAAGGCGAATGTGAGTTTGGAAAGTGAAGTTTACTTTTGGAGTGGGCGCATTCGGAGATGTGGTGGGTATTTTCGCACAAAGTGCAAAAGAGTGCGCAAAACGCTTGTTGTTACTACACAAAAATACGGAAAGTGCGCAAAAAAAGTGACGTAATGCGTTGTAAAATAGTAAATTAAAATAGTGATATATTTGGGCGAATCTTAATTCTTTCGTAAATTTGCCATCACTAAGAATGAAAATATAATATATTTTAAGGAGTTGTGTAATGAAATCAGATTACGTAAAAGTATTTGAGAAATCCTTCAGAGACAATTGGGATCTCATGGCTATGACGGATTATATATCCAAGCAAAATTTCACCTATGCGCAAGTAGCCGAAGAGGTAGCTAAGTTGCATTTGTTGTTTTCTGAGTTAAACATAAAGAAAGAAGATAAGATAGCGTTGGTAGGTAGGAACACGCCGATGTGGGGAATCACCTTTTTGGCGGTTGAGACATATGGGGCGGTGATTGTGCCGATTCTTCAGGATTTCCATCAGGACGACATCCATCACATTGTGAATCATTCCGAGGCCACATTATTATTCCTTTCAGATAATATATGGGAGAATATTGATGAGAATAGAATCCCTAATGTACGTGGTATATTTTCCATTACCGATTTCAGATGCTTGTATCAGGGACAGGGCGAGACCATTCAAAAGACGATGAAGAGTTTGAATGAGCAATTCGCTCAGAAATATCCGAATGGATTCAGCAAAGAAGATGTGAAATATGAAGAGAAGGATGATGAGGAGTTGGTGATGATTAGTTACACATCCGGAACCACAGGTTTCAGCAAGGGTGTGATGATTTCTGGAAAGAATTTCTTATTCAATATACGTTTTAGTTTGGCGTCCGACCAAGCGTCCAAAGGAAGCACGGTGTTGTCTATGTTGCCTTTGGCTCATGTTTACGGATTGTTAGGCGAGTTCATGGTGCAGATCGCGGCAGGAGCTCATGTCTATTTCTTGAATCGTCTGCCATCTCCGAAGGTCTTGATTAAGGCGTTCAGCGATGTTCGTCCGAATTGCATTTTCTTAGTACCACTTGTGATTGAGAAGATATACAAGAACCAGATTCTTCCGACTGTCAATAAGACGTCCATGAAGTTGGCGCTCAGCATACCGGGGCTCAATTCGAAGGTGCATTCCGAAATCCGCAAAAAGTTGGTCGATACGTTCGGTGGTAATTTCGGAGCCATTGTGATAGGTGGCGCCGCATTGAACGAGGAGACTGCGCGTTTCTTGGACAAGGTTAAATTCCCTTATGTGATAGGTTATGGCATGACGGAGTGCGCTCCGCTCGTGGGTTATGCTCCATATGAGGAGTTCGTTCCGACATCCGCAGGTAAGTTGTTGCCTGGTATGGAGTACAAGATTCTTTCTGACAATCCGAAGAAGGAACCCGGAGAGATTTTGCTGAGGGGCGATAATGTGATGATGGGCTACTATAACAATCCGGAGGCTACCGCCGCTGCTCTTGACAGTGAGGGATGGCTTCATACGGGTGATGTCGGTATCATCGACGAGAAAAAAAATATATTCTTGAAGGGACGTTGTAAGAATATGTTGTTGGGTCCTTCCGGTCAGAATATCTATCCAGAGATCATCGAGGCGAGATTGAACAATATGCCTTTCGTTTCTGAGTGTATTGTGACACAACAAAACAATAAATTGGTCGCTTTGGTATATCCTGATTATGCGGCTATGGATGAGAGCCATATCCAGAAAGATTCCTTGGACGTCGTGATGGAGGAAAATCGAACAAATTTGAACAAAATCGGTGCTTCTTATGAGGCGATCACGAAGATAATTATTTATCCAAATGAATTCGAAAAGACCCCAAAGAAGAGCATTAAGAGATATTTGTACGAGAATTTGAATTCATGATGCCCAAAACGACTGATTTAATCTGTTGTTTTATAAAAGTTTATATATTTTACTAAAAAAATCGTGGATTGAATAAAAAAAAATGGATGAAAAGGATAGTTGTAAAAAAAAATATATAACTTTGTGGTGTTTTTAGAAATAGAAAAAGGAAATATAATTAGAATCGTTGTTTAATTTTTTAATAATAAAAAAATGAAAAAAGTAGTTTTATTTTTCGCTATTTCAGCTGCATTCGCATGCGCATCTTGTGATGACACTAACAAAACAGTTACTCCTAATGAGGACACATTGGCTGCTGTTGTAGACACAACTGTTGCTGAGGCTATCGATTCAGCTGCTGCTGTTATTGATTCAGCTGCTGCTGTAGTAGATTCAGCTGCTGCTGTAGTTGATTCAGCTGCTGCTGTTGTTGCAGAATAATCGATTGTAGATTGAGAAACAAAAAAGGCGGACTTCGGTTCGCCTTCTTTGTTTATTATGGGTAGTGAGTGTCTGTCCGTGAAAAAAATCTACACATTTTAATTAATTTTTAGGTTTATTGGTTTAAATATTGTCGACACTATTGTTAAATATTATAATTTTGTGACAGATAAAAAGGTATAAGCGTTTTTTTTCTATGAAACACTTGGTTCAAATAATCGTTTTGTCTTCTGTCCTTGTGTCGTGCCAATATGTGACTGAGACGAAGAAAGAGGTGGCAGTCAAGTCTTATTCCGAGATGACTCCGGAGGAGCAGCTTGCTGATGAACGTAATTTTGTGGTAAATATGGCTGCCGTGAATTATTTAGACTTGGCGACCGTAGTAGCCGACACGATGTATGTCGGATGTCCTTCACGTCGGGGAGAGGAACATTTCCAGGATAATTTGGCTAGGACATTTCTTCATGACGTAAGGAAAGCGGGTTATCAACATATTAATTGTTGCCGTATTATTAGTACGTCGCATGATTATGTTTGGAATGATTCGATCGTTCAGGGAAAGAAAATAGGGGAGGCGTTCGCTGAAAATTAATTATAAAATTTATTAATTTATTATTAAAAACTTTATATTAAATTTGCTAATATAAATATACAATCACAGATAATTCATATGTAATCGCATTTTTAGCCGTACATTGATT
>CALCUH010000032.1 GCA_937907165.1 uncultured Bacteroidales bacterium
GTTCTTCGTTCAATTTTTAAAACCGCTTCTGAAAAAAATCGTTCCCTTTTCATTACATTTGTAATGTATAAAACAATGTGTATCAGATGAACCCGAAAATTAAAAGAATAGTCATCCTTTCCTGCGCCGCGATCGCCACGATTTGTATCATACGCCATCTGAACTCTTCGGATGTGGGATCCAGCTCAAAAGTCAGCTACTACACAATAAAGGGCGGTGTCCACGGCACCTTCTACACCATCAAATATTCAGCGGACAACGGGACGATCGATCCGGAAGAACTACAAAATCGCTTCGGGGAGTTCGACCACTCCCTCTCCACATTCGACGAACAATCGGTCATCTCCCGCATCAACAGGAACGACTCCACTGTGGTTCCAGACTCTCTTTTCCTCACCGTGTTCAAACGTGGCTTGGAAATTTCCGAGCTGACCGACGGCGCATTCGACATGACCGTCGCACCCCTCGTGAACCTCTGGGGTTTTGGTTTTAAGAAGAGCGAAAACGTGACGGACGAGCATGTGAAGGAGATTCTAGAACATGTGGGTTACAAAAAAATAAAATTGGATAATGGATTGATAGTCAAGACGGATACCGCCATCATGCTCGACGCAGCCGCCATCGCAAAGGGTTACTCCTGTGACGTAGTGGCTGACTTTCTGAAGAGCAAAGGCTCCCGGAACTTCATGGTGGAAATCGGTGGTGAAATCGTGACCAAGGGCGTCAACCCCGAAGGGAAGACTTGGCGCATCGGCATCACCAAACCAACTGACGATAACAGCGTCTCCGACCCGATACTCCAGGCTGAAGCCGCCATCGGAGACATCGGAACAGCCACTTCGGGCAACTACCGACAGTTCTACTATAAGGACGGGAAGAGATACTCCCACACCGTAGACCCTCACACAGGCTACCCCGCGGAACAGAGTCTGCTTAGCGCGACCGTATTCGCAGAGGACTGTATGACCGCCGACGCACTCGCCACCGCCTTCATGGTGATGGGACTGGAGAAGGCGGAGAGGTTCGTAGAAGAACAGAAACTGCCCGTCTCAGCCTACTTCATCTACACTGACGAAAACGACAGCATACGCACGAAAAAAGCGGGTCCGCACAGCGATAAAATAATCATCAAAGAAAAATAAACACATATGGGTAAAAGAACGTTTCTGACACTGATTCTGTTGTGGTTCGTCACCTCGCTTTCTTGGGCGCAGGCGGACGTGCGCTCCACGAATTACTCCACGGAAGCGGGACTTTCCCAAAACACCGTCACCGACATCATCAAGGACGCGTCCGGATTCATTTGGGCATCCACTTTGGACGGTCTGAGCCGATTCGACGGCTATGATTTCCGCAACTACAAGGCGGATTCCAAAGCGTTAGGCAGAAGCATCAGTAACCAATTCGTCTCCGTCAAACAGGACACCATCCAATACCTTTGGATCCTTAACGACATCGGTCAAGTGCTCCGCTTCGACACGAAGGAGGAAAACTTCACCCTCTACCCGTCCGCGGAGAGCAACAAAGGCGACAATTACTTCTCGGCCAGCGAAATCATCCAACTCTCCCCGAACGAACTTTGGTTAATCGGCAACGGGGAGAACGGCGCCATACAAGTAATCATCGATAAAGACGGAACCACCAACATCTTCCACCTCCTCGGGAAAGAGGAGAATCAGGAAGGCGTGAAAATCAATAGCGTATTCCTCGACAAGAACGGTCAACACTGGATACTCTCGGATGAAGGCGCCGCCACACTCTCCCCGACGGACACCACTCCGCAGTTGGATTACATCTCCACAGGGAAAGGCGAAGCCGCTCACATGATGGTGGAGACGCCGCAGGAACTTCTCATCGCAGGTTCTCATCAGACCATCATCGTCTACGAGAAAGCGAACAAGAGATTCTACAAACAATCCGAAACAAAAGGCAATGGAGACTATACCCACATTTTTTTGCTGGACGACAAGACTTACTGCACCATTTGCGACAACAACGCAACCGGAGGCGGACTGACTTTGGAAGTCACGAGTCTGAGCGACTGGAGGAGCATATCTTCCGAAAAGATAGACGGTTCCCTACAAAAGTGCTGGCAAGACAAAGAAGGCAACCTAACCATCAAAATCAAAGGAAAAAACATCTCCTACAGAGTTGACGCCAGAACGAAAAACATCATCAAGGAGAGCAGTTCATCTCCTCGTCCGACCGTCGAGCTCCGCGACACGATGGGCGTCTATTGGTCTGCCGACGCCAACGCAGGCTTGCGCAAATCGGTCAACTCCAACGCCACACTGGGTCTGAACCCTGACGCATCCTATGCGCACACGACCTTTTTCAGCGAGGCGAAAGCGATATTGGAAGATAATCAGAGACGTCTCTGGGTCGCTTCAGAAGAAGGAACCATCCGCCTATTCGACTCCGAGAACCAAGCCATCGGATACCTCGACCGGAAGGGTAACATCTCGGCTCAAAGCGCCATGTTCGGGAATGTCTACAGTCTCCACCAAAGCAGAAATGGTCTTATTTGGATCGCCACGGACAAAAACGTGTTAGAATTAGAGGAGATTGGAGAAAAGCATTTCTCCATCAAAGAGTGCAACGCATCTGACCCGGATTATCAACCGCTTTCGCACAACTTCACCAGCATATTGGAAGATTCCAAGGGCAGGGTCTGGCTCGCCTCCCCCGACGGCGGTCTGCATTTGTTACAGAAAGAGGGGAACGATTACAAGTATATCCACAAAGAGAATCTCTTCAAATATAATTATCCGCCGACCGTGGAAAAGTCCCACGCACTTATGGAGGACAAGAACGGCAACATCTGGTTGGGTTCAAGCGAAGGTCTAACTATCTTCTCCACCGAATTCTCCACCCCCGAAGATATCCGTTTCTTCTTCTATAACACGGAGAACACCAATCTCACCAACAGTTCAATCTACGACATCTTCCAAGACGACAAAGGAAACATCTGGCTGGCCTCCTTCGGAGGAGGTCTTTTCAAGGTGCAAGGCGAATTCGTCCTTTTCCAAACACCTGAATTCGAGACCTACAACCGCAACAACAACCGCTTCCCTTCCGATTTGTTGCTGGACATCGTGGACGACGCGCAGAACAACCTATGGATACTCACGGAGGAGGCCATCGTTAAATTCAATCCCGAAAACGAGCAATCGGAAACATTCGCCCAAATACAAAAATTCAAAAGCGACGAACCTTCCGGGAAACGTTTGGTGAGAAGGTATGCGGGAAACATCTCCACGGTAACCAACACAGGCTTCTTCTCCTTCAACCCGCAGCAGATGAAATCCGTGGACTACGCTCCGCAAATAGCCATCACAAGGTTCCTCCTCTTCAATAAGGAGATGGACATACATGACGACAAATCGGTGGTCCGCACCTCCTCCAACTACATTCAATCCATCACGCTCGAACATGACCAATCGGTCTTCTCCATCGGGTACGCCGCTTTGGACTACCGGTTCCCTGAACACACGCAATACGCCTACAAGTTGGAGCCCTTCGAGAGCGAATGGAACTACGTGGGCAACCAAAGATTAGCGACCTACACCAATCTTCCTAAAGGAGAATATACCTTTATGGTCAAATCCACCAACAGCGAAGGCATCTGGTACGAAAACGTCAGACAAGTTCAAGTCATCGTGCTACCTTCCTTTTGGGAGACCGGCTGGGCATATCTGATCTACGCCCTAATCCTCGTCCTAATCATCATCGGATCCGCCTCGATCTACCGTTCCAAGACGCAAATCAAGATGGAGCAGGAGATTTCGGACTCCAAATTGCAGTTCTTCACCGACATATCCCACGAGCTGCGCACGCCACTCACACTAATCAACGCCCCTTTGGAGAACGTGTTGGAAAACGGCACGCTGAGACCTGAAGACAGAAGCCAACTCGAAGTGGTGCGCACCAACACCAACAGGATGTTGAGGATGATGAACCAAATCATGGATTTCAGGAAGATACAAAGCAACAAGATGAGGCTCCGCGTGGAGCAGACCCGCCTCGGCGAGTTCGTCGCATCCTGCAGCACTACTTTCCTTAAATTGGCGGATAACAGGAAAATAACCTTCACCGTCACGGACGACACCAACGGAGCGACCTTCTGGGTGGACCGCGACAAGATAGACACCATCATATTCAACCTCCTCTCCAACGCCTTCAAATTCACGCCGGACGGCAACGCTGTCTCCGTTCGCACCTACTTGGAGGAGGGATGCGGCATCATCGAGGTGGCTGACAAGGGTTGCGGAATGCCGAAAGACAAACTCTCCATCATATTCGAGCGCTACACCACCTTACAAAACTACTCGCTCACCAAACAGAGCGGTACTGGCATCGGTTTATCGCTCGTGAAGGAAATCGTAGACCTGCACAAGGCAACCGTAAGTGTGGATAGCGAACCGAACGTCGGCACCACCTTCACCATCAAGTTGAAGCCAGGCGTCAACCATTTCGACAACACGGTGGACATCGTCATCAACGACTCGCAGGCAAGCGACCAACCGCAGGAGCGAAACACAAGCGTCGAAAACGGAGACGACAACAAAGAACGCCCTACCCTTTTGGTGGTGGAAGACAACGAGCAGCTCAGGAACTTCCTCCATTCGGTATTGGGCAAACGCTTCAACGTCGTGGAGGCAGCCAACGGAGAGTTGGGGTACGAGGCGACGAAGAGGGAGTTGCCGGACTTCATCCTAACCGACATCATGATGCCCGTCATGGACGGTGTGGAGATGACGAGGAAGATAAGATCCGACGAGCATACCTCCCACATTCCGATTATCCTGCTAACCGCCAAGACGGATATGCAGAGCAAAATCGAATGTCTGAAAATAGGCGCCAACGACTACATCACGAAGCCGTTCAGCATGGCATATCTGGAGGCAAGGATAGACAACATCCTCGCCGAACGGGAGAAGTGGCAGAAGAGATACAGGAACGTCCTGCTCAGCGAGGAGGAACCGACGGACAACGAAGAGCCGAACACATCCGAACCGCTAGAAGGGAAAGACGACGCCTTCATGCGCTCACTGGTGGAAATCATCAACAAGAATATGGACAAAAGCGACCTCTCCACGGAAGACTTACAGGATGCGCTCAAGATGGGCAAATGGAACCTCACCTCAAAAGTGAAGTCCCTCGTAGGCATGACACCTATGGAATTCATCCGAGAGACACGTCTCGCCCACGCCGCCGAACTGATAGACAACAGCGACTACAACATGACCCAGATCACCTACATGATAGGCATGTCGGACTCCAGATATTTCAGCCGCTGCTTCAAACAGAAATATGGAGTAACACCTACGGAATATAAAAACAGGAAAAAATAAAAAAATATATAAGCTTATGAACTTCTATGATTTTGCGTCCTTCGGGGCCTTTTTACTTGTCATCACCTTCCTTTTAGCCTTAGACTTAGGCGTGTTCCATAAGGACGACCATGTGGTCACCTTCAAGGAATCCATGACATGGACCTGCATTTGGGTAGCCGTCGCCATGCTTTTCGGAGGTGTGATTTTCTTTTTCGGAGAATATATCCATGGCGTCGATTCGATGGATAGTCTCATCGACATCAACACCCGACACGGGCACTTGCTGAAACTAGACCCGCAGCAAGGATTGGACTTCAACCTGCACCTCTACCGAAAGGCATTGACGTTGGAGTATTTCTCAGGCTACGTAATCGAGGAGATGCTCTCCGTGGACAATATCTTCGTGATGATTATGATATTCATGAGTTTCGGCATCGAAAAGAAATATTACCACCGCGTATTGTTCTGGGGTATCATCGGAGCCATCGTGCTTCGTTTCTCCTTCATCTTCCTCTGCTCGGCACTCATCCAGCGTTTCTCTTGGATTCTCGCCGTATTCGGAGGTCTGCTCATCATCTCGGGCGGCAAGATGCTCCTCGGGAAGGATGAGGACGAGAAGATCGATACGGAGAACCACCCTGTCGTGCGCTTCGCCGCAAAATATTTCAGGTTGGACAAGAGCTACAAAGGGCACAACTTCTTCGTGAAGAACGACGGAAAGCTTTTCGTCACCACCCTCTTCCTCGTCCTGCTGGTCATCGAGTTCTCCGACATCCTCTTCGCCGTAGACTCCATCCCAGCCATCTTCTC
>CALCUH010000033.1 GCA_937907165.1 uncultured Bacteroidales bacterium
CTCATTATCTTTCAACGTGTTATAAATTTATTTTCACGTTTAACGGACACCAATGACTTTTTTTATTCCCTCATGCAAAAGAAGTCTCTGCGGACGAACATGCGCAAAAAAATAGAGGAGCCTCGCCATATATCGGGACTCCTCTTCACATTTTAAAATTCATAATAAAAAAACCATTAAAAAAACATACCCTTATTCGTAAACTTCAACCATTTATTGCCATTCTCATGTCGCATATAAACAAATATAACTTAAAATTCGTTAAAACGCAACTCTTCGCATGCGAAAAATAGGGTAATAGGCGAAAAAACTATCTTTCGTCAAACGAAGTGAATTTCAAAACAAAAATTAACGCCGTAACACGGCTTAGTCAATAAAATGTAGAATCGACAATCATCGCGCTTGACATAATTAGGCAAAGAGACCGATAATTTTCAATATATTCCCCATATATAAACTTTCACTTACGAAAATGAGTGTAAAACAGTAGTCCGTCTAACTGCCACAACCCTTCCGCATGATAAAACTAAAGGGAACGAATTATTTTTATTGTCTATTCAGTTGGGAGTGGAGCAATTTTCTCTTAAATTCGCGACGGATTCTAAAGGACCAGGTTTGGCTGAGTAGTTCAATGGATAGAATACGGGTTTCCTAAACCTTAGATCCGGGTTCGATTCCCGGCTCGGCTACCAAGCAAAAGAATAAGCCTTGCGCGTCAGACGACCGCAAGGCTTTTGTTTTTCCACCTACACATTCCACATCCTACCCATGGAATTTATGAAAACCATAGGCTGCGGCCCACGCTACCTGACCAGCGCCACATGTCCGACAAAAAGGCGGTCGGCCTTTGCGACACTGACGACGTACCAATAATCAGTCGAAGGCATATCACGGCCATTGGCATCCTTACCATCCCAGCCCTCCTCGTTCGAATACGCGTCATACGCCCTAATAGCCTTACCGAACCTATCATAAATCTTCACGGCCGTAGGAACTTTATCCACTCCATCGATGAACCATCGATCTTTCACTCCGTCACCATTAGGCGAAAAATATGGATCAGGGACAACCGATATGGAATCAATAAGCCACTGCACATGGAGTGTGACGATACTATCACAACCATACGCATTCTTCAGATTGACGGTATAATCACCATCCTGTCGGATGACTAAATCATTAAACACGAAGGCACTATCGAGCAACCATTCGAACAAATCAACCTTATTCGACTCATAGACCTCCACATATGTCGGAAACGTTTTCACTTTCGTGTTGAAATAGGTGGTCTCCAAATAATACATCCCCCCATTTTCGACAGAGACATTCGGTATCGTCACAGAAGAGTCTGCAGAACGGAATCCGTCAGGTCCCTTCCATTCCACACTCACCTTTTCAGGAATTTGACGGGCAGAAAGAACCAACGACTCGCCCTCTCAAAGCGGCCCATTATTTTCGACGATGATGTTTGCATCCACCTTATCCGCAATAAGCGTAAGGTGAACAAGACTATCACAACCGCTTATAGAAGTAAAACCTATGCTCATAATCACCGCTCTCCACCAATCTTTTTCCTCCAAAAATCAACGTGTCGCCATGTTGAATATAAATTATAGTATCCACCACGCAGATAGGATTGACCTTCACATCTATGCCGATAATCGGAGATTTTTTGTATCCTACCCTCATTTGCACGGAATAAGTTCCCTCATGTTCTTTTGAAGCATTGGATATGGTTGGGGAGCAAAGTGTGGACGAAAAACCATTTGGCCCCGTCCACAAGAAAGTAGCGTCGGAAGGTGCGTTATTGACCATAAATCGTATATCCTCGCCTTCACAGACCGGATCGTTCACATAAGCATCAATAATAACATCGCAATTGGTAGACGCATTCCCGCCAACTTTCTTAAAGGAGATATTCCCCTCTTTAAGAGAATAATTAGAAAGGAGCATAAGATACCATTCTCCATGTTTAGCATTATCGATGCGACAAATTTCCTTCGAATTTAAGCTAAAACAACAATCCACCATTTTACCATCAGGGAAAGGATCAACATTAGGCCTAAAACAATTGGACGTCGTATCATAATAACGGGGGTCGATCAGTTGTAATCTTTCCAATGTATCACTCAATTTGTTTATCCATTTGTCATAAAATGAAGAGCAATCTAAAAAATCAAACTCACTTATGTATCCCGCATCAAAATCATACCAACACTGTAATCTGTTCGTTTTCATTTCCAAGAGAGAATTCGAATATTTCAAAAGAGAATCATATATCTGCCTATTTTCATAAGCGAAAGTACAATTCTCCGGATACACTCCATTCCATTGGAACTCATCATAGAAGTCTTCGCAATACATTTTGTAACTCAAACTCGTCCAAAAGCTTACGTCCGGATTAAAACAATCCTTTTCCAGCATCACGTTTTTTGAGGAACCTTCAAAAGGTCCGTAACAAGCGAAGTCTATATCACCCATCTCAGAATGGGACATTTCGATCAATAACGAACCATCTTGTTCTATTTGCATGGCATACCAAACCGGAGCAACAACATCATACATGCATCCGACATTATTTTTATTTAGCCATCTTCATCATAAGTATTAAAGAAATCTATACCTTCATTCGACACTCCAGCAGGATAAACAATACCAAATTCGTTATCCTCAGTACAAAATGGAATCACTTTATCGAAATCAGAAACGGGGCATCCGCAATACGCTTCAAATGATGCCACAATCAGCAAAAACACAATCGTTACTACTCTACTCATAAATATTCTTTTTGACTATCCATATATTCCAATACAAAAATAAGAATATTTTAAAAATTTCATTTAACTCACATTAAAAATGATTAAGAGTAAGTGGAATTTATTCATTTTCACATACGGAATCGCTATAATTATTAACAAAACATATATGTGACAATTATTAAAGCCCTCACCACTACTTACTTCGCCCCGTATGTTCCCGCAACACGGAAGCATCGGAATTAAAAACGCTGGTCATAAAATTGGAAGGAAAAGGAAACATTAAAAATAAGGGAGATATACAATGAGAATATGAACGGAGACAAATTACTTGCGACTCTTATCAGCCAAGAAATATTGAGGTATCAATTCGTCCTTGACAGATAAATAAGACTAATATATACCACACAAAAGGAACGGATGCCGATTTCATCAATACCCGCTCCTTCTTTTCCATCATCAATCATCTACTCGGAAAACTTCTCCAAATCGGCTATGAACTTCCTTAAATTCGCCTTGCTGACATAACCGTCCCCCTTGAAACCGGTCGTGGAGAAACGCAAACTTCGTCCCGACTCCTGTTGGATGGAATAGACACTCTTCACGTCATCTTTTACCGTCACCTGACCCTTGTCATCCATAATCTCCTGAAAATATTCCAAGCACTGCAATACCTGTTTCTTTGTCTTCCCCAAATAAAACAACATCAGATTATCCATCTCATAAGTCGTTATCATCTCTAAGAAATAGCGGCACGTGGCGCCTTCCCGCATAAATATGATGGACGGAGACTCTTCATTGCCCTTCAGCAAATTAAAACCGCCCTGACTCACCTTTTGGATGTTCACATTACCCTCTTGAGCGACCTCTCCCGCAAACATATTGATTGCCACACAGAAAGAGACTACCATTAAAAATATTTTCTTCATAAACCGAAAGTATGCACCATTGGGGAAACCTCTTTTTAACTCCCAAATCCTAAACAATAAATAACCAACCGTCAACCGACGATATAGCCTGTTCTATTACTGATACCAATTCAAACCGCCACCCAACGTATGTACAAAAACAACAAATATACTTGACAAATACATACATTACGAAAACGAATTAAACTCCCTCAATTCGTCCGCGAAATTAATAAAACTATTTTTTTAGGCAAAGAACAAGCCTCTTTTTCACAAAGAAACTTGGGAAAATATATCTTTCAGTTCCGCGACATCCATCGCTTCGAAATCAGACTCACGAGGCAATACCACCACACCCGCCATATCAATCGCGCCGGGACTTACCATACGACGGGTATCGTCTTCGGCAAAATATTGTTTCGGACGATGCTCCTTCCTCGGGAAGAAGAAGAGGTGCCAACGCTCCTCCTCATAGAACGCGAAGAGGTTCAGACGAGGCTCCACGTTTCCGCCCTCCATCATCATGTATTGCGTGTAGGTCTGATTAAACAAGGAAGCCACCGCATCCTTACGAGCGGACTCGATATGCATACAACGACGTCCCATGCCTAACAACTGTTCCATCTTATTGCCGCCCCACTCCGAGAGTTCACGCTTCTCCAATTTGCGCCACTCCTTCTCCAAAGGCAACTGACCCTTCGCCACCGCCTGAAAATGCAGATGGTCCGGAGCGGAAGCCCCACAACGTGGTCCGTTGTAGAAAAGAATATGGTTTGGCATAATTCGGGCAAAATCCAACATGTCTCCCAAATTATCCTTAATCGCCTGCGGCTGATGCAAATTGCAAGCAATGGTGAAATGCTCCTTCAAAATAGGGAAAGGATTGACCAACAATGTGAAACGGTCGTTCAATGCGACTCCGCGCTGCACGTCCGGACGATTTTCGGCGCAAAGGAAACACTTGCGGGCAGCGATGGTGTCCTTATCCAACTTCGCCCCCGTAGAGACGGCGCGGGCAGGGTTGAACTGCGTATATACCGTGCTATTCTCCAAGCGGAACTCCTTCAGCGCCACCTGACCCAATTGCTCCACACGGTTTCTGAAATCCGACCATTCGGCAAGCTGCTCCTCATAAAATTTCCTTACATCCACCATCATTTCCGATCGTTAATTCTGCGCGACATCTCCATCGTACGCAATCTATCTTTATATAAATTATTCTTATTCACCTTCTCGATGTCCAAATTAGCGTCCGAATTTCCCTCCCAGCGGCGACACATATAAAGCACATCGTAGATTCTGCCTATCTGGTAATCATGTGAGATGGTAAGCCCCATCGCATAATCCTCACCATAGCTGACATTCGGGAGCTGCAACTTTCTCAGCAAAGGCGTATAGAACGCTCTCGGAGCACCTAATCCATTGATGCGAAGCGCATTGTTGCGTCCGTTCTCCGGTGTCCACTCCCTATGGTCGATCACACCCGGCGGAATGGTCTCCATCTTGAAATTCGTGATGGCATAGGAGCCGATCACCATAGCACAACGTTGCGCATAGAAAGCCTCCACCACCTTGCGTACCGTGTTTTCGTCGCTATAAACATCGTCGCTATCCAACTGGATGGCGAACTTGCCACACTTCGGATGGTTCACCGCCTCGTTCCAACATCCGCCTATGCCCAAATCCTGACGTTCAGGAATGATATGCACCACACGTCCGTCCTGCGCCGCCAAACCCGCGATCGCCTCGGTCGTGCCATCCGTGGAGTGGTTGTCCACCACAATAAGGTTGAAAGGGAAATCAGCCCGCTGCGCCAAAACGGAACGCATGGCGTCGAGCACCGTCTTCACACGGTTGCGGACAGGTATGATGACAGACGCCTCCATCTCGAAGCGCTCCTCGTTAAAATCGAAAGAGGAAAATTCCGGCTTCAGATAGGCACCCACACGTTTCAGATACTCGGTAAAGACAACTTCACGCTCTTTCTGCACCTCTCTATTACGAGGGTCGACATACGCGAACTGCTTCTCTTCGGAAGAGGTCTTATCCGCCTCCGATATGGTATAAAGCGTTTCATTCAAATGGAAAGGCAAAGCCCGTTCGGATAATCTCAGACGCAAATCATAAAGCGCGGAGAAAGCCACAGATTCATCCATAGCGGCGACACACGACTTGAAAGCCTCCGCCTCGAAAAAGAACAACGGACCAAAGTCAAAATCGTCGCGTACACTACCCAATTGGTAATCGATAAGCGGATGACTGCGGGAAACGCCCGAGACAATCTCCGCATAATCCGCATAAACCATCACAGCTCCCGAAAAAGAAATCGCCTGAGAAAATCTTTTCAGAGCGTTCTGACCTAAAACAATAGACGTTCCGCCCGTCAACAAGGCGATATGGGAAGCTTTGGAAAGAGCTGCCATCGAGCGCAAGGAAGCGCAAGAGTCGATGCGGTCGATACGCAAAGTACGGACACCCTCCATGCGAGGTTCCTTGTCGGAATAGAGGATGGTGACACTCGCCACCTCCTCCGTAGAGAGAAGGCTATGAACCAGCGGGTCAATGCCCGCCATGAAAGGCAAGAAAAAATCCACCATAAAAGAATCACTTTTTATTAAATAAGAATTTCACGATCTCCTTCATCAGCGCGTCACGATCAGCTTGAGTCGTGATGGATTCGAAAGGAATCGAAGAGATATATGTTCTATATCTGCCTTTATAAGCGACCGCGCAAGGCAAATTGCAGCCCTCGAAAGAGTGTACGACAGAAGAACCGTTAACGCAATCTATAGCGTCCGGCGATTCCACCGCATACTGGAATTTACCCAATGTTTGATTGTAATTATAGTACTTACGGGCAAAATCCTTTTGGATGGAGAAATAATTGGAAATCCTCCCGTCCGATTTCACACCACTATCCTTTAACGTATATTTCAGCACCTTCTCGGCGAAGTAGACATCATCCTCGTCACACGAGTCACGCTCGAAAATGTCGGACGCCACGTAAGCGCCGCTCGCGAAGAGTTTTCCACCATGATACAAATAAGTACGAAGCTCGTCGCGTAATCTTTTCGGGAAAAGCCTATATTTAGTCTCATAGCCCACCGATGTCTCCTTCTCCTCGCCTAAAATCAAGTCTACGAAAGAATATCTCCGCAAATTATAATTACCTTCCGTAATGGCGGATTTGGAGCAGGACACGAACGAACATCCCGCCTTCTTAATTGATTTGCCATGTAACAGCGGGAAATCAAACGTGTTGCCGGCGATGACCACACTCTCATAATCCGTCAGACACGCCCCATGTCCTGGTTCGCTATTGCTACGGAACTTCGAACGCTTGCGGAAGCCTATCTGTTTGCCGACATAACTCAAGTCGTAATGGTCAGGGACACCTTGGTCCATATCGTCAAGAAATCCCGAGAACTCACCCGTATCGAAATAATCAGGAGCCGACACCCTATCAAATCCATTAATAATCAGAGCAGTCCTCTCAGCAGATCCCTTATAAACGGAAAGCACCTCCGAAGGGAAGCTCTCTCCACCGTCATTAAGCGCGGTGACTTTAAAATTATAAATCACACCCGAATCGATAGGCATTGTCAGATGCGGCACTCTGACCACCGTTCCGTTATCCCAGCCACCATCGTTTCGGGAGGTGTAGACAACATAGCCCGTAGGCGAAGCAGTAGCCTCCAAGCTATCCTCCTGCGGTTCCCAGCTCAACAACACACTCTTGCGCTTCTTATCAAAAAATTCCGTGCTGAAATTAGTCACAGGCAAAGGCTGCACCACATAATCCGTCTTATATTGATAAGCGATGAATTTCAAGAGCGCCTTATAGATGGAACGGCTCACGAAGAAACGGAAGTTCGGATCAAGTCCATAACGCATATCCGTGAAATTCTGGTGCGAAAGCAATTCAAGAAGCATTGTCGGCACCTCCGGCACGCGCGCCTCATAGTAAGAAGCGTCGGTCATCTTACGTCGGGTCCAATCCTTACGGTAGACACGGCGGATATCATCCACCACCGTCGTCTGTATCATATCCGTGAGGTCGCGACCAGCAAGCCTCCGCTGTCCATTCAAGTAATCACGTCTGCCGCAGCTCTCCGACATATAAATCGCGAGCGTGCCTAGAATCGTGTCGTTGAGCAACTGTCCCGCATCCGTATGCAGACCGAAAGCCACGTCGACAGGAATCCTCTTTCCCGGCATATCCTTCGCCTTCGGAGAACCTCCGATCAGATTGTTCACCCACTCGCCACGGCTCATATAATCATCCTTATAATCATTCGTTCCGGCATTCTTCGAGAATATGGAATCCGGGTAGCCAGCCCACTGCAACCAATAACGCGCCCCCTCAAGATAACGGAGTCTTCCGCTGGCTTGAAGCGTCGTATCGCCCTCCGCAGAAACGACAGGACGGCCGACGTTACCTACACCTCCACCAAATTTGACCGCATCCGCCGTAATGAACTTACCTCCGCGCGACTGATTGGTCAAAACCACCATTCCCGTAGAGGGATGAAGTCCCTTTTTGAAATGGAAGGTACCCAAATAAATCCAAGTGCCACCACCCATGCGCTGGTTCACGACAAAATCCGTGGAACCACCGGTATGATTCACCGTATAATGCGCCTCAGCGGTGCTTTCAGGAATCGTATGATATGAGATATAGACAGCGTAATCACCATCTTCAGGGATATCCGGCACCCAATGCGCCTCCGCGCTCTTCTCCTTAGCGGTCCGCACCTGCCGGTAAGTACCCATTCGGAAAGGATAATCACCCTCCACATACATGCTCTTCTTGTTGGCGAAGCCCAAAGAATCGCCCCCCATCCAGATGCAATCTTTCCCGTTAAGCTCCTCGTAAAGGTAACTGCCGTTCACATCGTTGTCCACAATCACCTCATTGAACTGCATATCACGCTCCCTAGGCAACAAGACGTTCGCCCCGGCGTTTTCCAACATAGGGACGATATAAGGCAACACATAACCCAACGTGTAAGTATCCTCTACAATCTGGAAAAGACAAGGACGCTGCCATTGCCATTGGCTACCCTTAGGGTTCGACTCGAAATACCAGCCGTGGCTCGGCCACATAGCGATATGACGGTTAGACAAGCCATTCTGCACCCGATAAGGCTTACTGAGATTACGCACCAACTGATGACCCTTGAAATAATCCTTCTCAAAGCGACTTTTGTCATCCTTCATCCGATCACGGGTCCAATTCGGCACTAAGTCATATAATTCGTAGCGGTTGACGTAGAGCGTGAAATCATAGTGTCTGTAGGTTTTGGGGAGATGGGCCTCAACGGTATCATAGATTCTTTCCACGAGTTTTTCCCTCAAAGGGATTCCCTCCACCTGTTTAGATAAATAAATCGATATTTTCTTCTTCCCCGTATCCACAAAAGAGCTGTCGTTGCTCATTTTGTTATGCTTCAACATAGGAAACTCATTCCGCAGAAAGGCATAAACAGGAGCGACGGCGTTGTCCAATTCTTTGTTTTGCGCCAAAAGATCACAACAAAAGGAGAGGAAGATAATAATGGAAAATATCCGCGTTTTCACTCACGATAAATTTTTTGTACCCAAGATGAGACTCGAACTCATACAGCCTGAGGCCACTAGTCCCTGAAACTAGCGTGTCTACCATTCCACCACTTGGGCTTTTCGTTAGCGCGAATTTAACGAAAATATTTTTTATCGACAAACTATAACCGCAACGTTTTTTGCCCAAATTTGTCATACCCAACTGCTACAATTTCACAAAAAACAATCCCTTCTTTCGTCACTTATACGACAAACAAAGAAGCATAATGCAGTAAAACAATAATATTATATTATATTTACAAACAATTAAAAAAAATCTATTCATAAAAGGAATATTCGCCACATACAAACACCAAAAATAATTTATTTTTTCAATCCGTTTTGTTTTTTAAAACTATTCCCTATTTTTGTGGAAAATAATTTTGACGAATCATTCCGCATATAGTTGCGACATTCAGTAAAAAATAAGGGATGCGGAAATTTGCCTAAATGATGACCACATAAAGAAGTGAACGAACAAATGGGGTAAGAAAGTGGTCAGTGCATGGGAGACACATAATTATAAATTTCAATATAATGGGGAAAAAACATTTACTACTAGCATTTTGCGCATTTACGTGTTGCGCATATTCCTATGCGGAATCGCCTAAAAGCATGCAAATCTGGCTCAAAGACGGTCAGCAGAAATCATTCTACGTCAGCGACGTGGACAGTGTGACATTCGGTATCGCTGAAGAACAGCCTTACCAAGAGCTCGACGAATGGACGATGCCGCCAGCCATCAAGAATGCGGCGCCTCTCAGCCTTTCCGACAATGAGATGGAATATGTGAAGAAAGGGAACGAATTCGCATTAAGGTTCTTCAACGAAATCTGTCAGAACGACACGATTCAAGACAACAAATTCTTCAGTCCTATCAGTCTACAGATAGCGCTCGCCATGTGCGCCAACGGCGCATCGGAGAAAGGCGCCTTGGAAATCGCCAACAATTTGGGTTTCAGCCAAGGCGACGAATTGTCTGAGATGAACAAATATTACAACAAAGTCTATCTGTCGATGAACTCCGAAATCGACGGCAGCGTATTCAGCATAGCCAATGCGATCTGGCCCGTCAAAGGGAGCACCGTGTTGGAGCCATTCCTCTCCACTATGCGCGAACAATATTATGCGACAGTCAGACACCTTGATTATGAACACCAATCTAAAGCAGCCGGTGACACCATCTGCAAATGGGCGGATATGGCTACCAACGGGAAAATCAAAGATTTAAGTTTGAGACCTAATGATCAGAGCAGATTAGTCATTAATAACGCCTGCTATTTCAAAGCGGATTGGCAAACTGAGTTCGACTCCGCCTTGACGAAAACAGACACATTCACCAATATCTTCGGGAAGAAAGAACAGGTGGAGATGATGGAACAAATAGTGTACACCTACCAAAAAAGGGAATGGGGCAAAGAAGTGACGCTTCCTTACCATGGCCCTTATTCCATTCTTCTCATCTTACCTGATGATGGGGTAAGCGTGGAAAAGGCAATAGCGAGCATCAACACAGAAGATTTAATCCATCCTAATTACAGCGACCTCAATGCGCTCCTTCAACTACCTAAATTCAAAATCAAGGATGCCATAGATTTGAAAGATGTCACAGCGAAATTAGGAATGACGGACATTTTCGACCAATTTCCTAACGCCATCGACGAAGAAATCTCAATTAGCCGAATGATGCAAGACACCTACATAAAATTAGACGAACATGGCACGGAAGCCGCAGCCGTCACAAGCATAGCGGCTGATAATGCGGTCAGCATAAATACCCCGGACCTTACCGTTAAATTCGACAAGCCTTTCGGATTCGCCATTGTGGAACGCAATACGGGTATGATTCTGTTCTTAGGCAAATACACACAAGTTCCCCAAGAGGAAAATTAATAAATCTTTCGGAGTGCCGCCACAACAATGGCACTCCGAAAATAAACACCTTGGTTTATAAAAATATTAAGAACTTATATTTATGAATAAAAAACATTTACTCATTGGGTTCTTTGCTCTAAGCTTATCCGCTGGCGCATCCGCGGAACAAAAAAGCATGCAAGTCTGGCTCAAGAACGGTCAGCAAGAAACATTCTACGTCAGCGACGTGGACAGTGTGACATTCGGTATCGCTGAAGAACAGCCTTACCAAGAGCTCAACGAATGGACGATGCCTCCTGTCATCGAGCACCCCGCACCTCTCAAACTTTCCGGCAATGAGCTGGAATACGTGAAGGCGGAGAACCAACTCGCCAAGAGTTATTTCAAGAAAATATGCGAGGCCAAACAAGACAGCAATAGGTTCTTCTGCCCGATCAGCTTGAATATGGCTCTCGGTCTATGCGCCAACGGCGCCTCCGACAAGGGCGCCAAAGAAATCGCCAACGCCTTAGGTTTCAAGGACGGAGACGAATTGGCCGAAATGAACCGATATTTCAACAAGCTCTATTTGTCGTTGAACGCCCAACAAGACAGTTGCATTTTCAGCCTAAACAATGCCATCTGGCCTCTGAAAGGACTAACTGTTCTGGAACCTTTCCTCACCTCCGCCCGTGAACAATATTATGCCACGGTCAGACATCTCGACTTCCTCAATGACCCTGTCGGCTCTAAGGCCATCATCGACCAATGGGCAGACACAATGACCCACGGGCTCATCTCCAAACTGAGTTTTGAACCTGACAACGCCATTACACTGGTCATCAACAACGCCTGCTACTTCAAAGCGCAATGGATGAAAGAGTTTGATTCACTGCTTACACAGACGGACACATTTACCACTTTTAACGGAGAAAAAAGATTGGTGAAAATGATGAAAAACGACACTTGGAAATATGCGGAAAACGACAGCTCTCAAATTGTGGAACTCCCCTATAAAGGTCCTTACTCCATGTTCCTCGTTCTTCCGAAAGAGAATGTGAGCGTGGAAGGTGCTATCGAAACCTTGGATGAAACGCTTCTCACACAAACCACTTATCCAAGCAATGAAGGATATGCCCTTTCACTTCCGAAATTCGACATCACCGATGCGATGACTCTAAAACAAATTTCTAACGACCTCGGAATAAACGACATGTTCCAACAATTCAATAGGGCTATCAGCATGAAATCTTACGTCTCCGAAATAATCCAAGACAGCCACATAAAATTGGACGAACAAGGGACGGAAGCTGCCGCAGTCACTTCTGTCATCGTAGTGGGAGGCGGCACTTTGGGACCTAAAAACATCATCAAATTTAACCGACCTTTCGGATACGTCATCGTGGAAAAAAATAGCGGCATGATGCTCTTCATGGGTAAATGCACAAAACTAGGAGAAGATATCGAATAATATAATCAGACTTCACTCAGGATGCGTCATGAAAAGTGGCGTATCCTCTAGTAAGAATACACTTTAGGGCATATAAGTTATTCTGTTTTCAATATTAAACACATAAAAACACTTATGAACAAAAAACTATTATTGACAGGAATTATACTTCCTCTCATGATGGGAGTGTCGGCCGAACAAAAAAACATGAAAATTTGGCTGAATAACGGAGAGAACTACATCTACCCGATCGAAGAGGTGGACAGCATCACCTTCTCCGAACAAGTGCGCCCCGCTTACTCGTTGTCCGACGAGAACACGATGCCGCCCACACTTAACAGTCCCCAACCACTCTCGCTGACGGAAGAGCAAATCTCCTTCGTCAAAGGCAACAACGAGTTCGGAAAAAAATGTCTGGACTACATTGCGAAAGGCTCCACGAAGAACTACTGTTTCTCTCCGGTCAGCCTCAACATAGCGTTAGGAATGTGCGCTAACACGGCCGACCCAACTGGTGTGAAAGAACTTGCCGACGCGATGGGTTTCAAGACAAAGAACCCGCTCGCCGACATGAACAGTTACTATAACGAGTTGTGCCAGTCGCTCAACTCACCTATCGACAAGGTGATTGTGACAATATCAAACGCACTATGGCTCGACAAAGGAATGAAAGAACTCACCAAGCAGGAGTTCGTCGAAACATTACGAAACCAATACTTCAGCACCATAAGGACCCTTGATTTCATAAATGACCCCAATGGATCCAAGGATACCATCAACCATTGGGCGGACCTGATGACAAAAGGACGTATCAAAGAGATAAGTGCGGACATCACCGATTCTACCAAAGCGGTAATCAACAATGCGACCTACTTCAAAGGGGAATGGGTGCCGGAATTTTTCTCCTTGGCTGACCAAAAGTTCTACTTGTCAGACTCTTCTTCCAAAGAGGTTCCGATTATATACACAGGTGCACCTATGGAATATTACAAAACTGACGATTACGAAGCTGTGAACGTCTTTTTCGGCATTCCCCAAAAGAAAGGCGACACCTATAGCATGATATTCCTAATGCCCGACGAAGGAAAATCTTTGAAAGAGGTATTGCCCGATGTACAATGGGAGAATATTCCGTTCACACAACAATTCGGGTATTTGACGATGCCCGAATTCGAATTCAACGCTAACTATGACTTAACCAAAACACTTACTGATTTAGGGATCAAACGAATCTTTTTTACCTGTAGCGAAGGATTTTATAGGGATGATATCTTCGTAAACCAAGTCACGCAAGACACCTACATCAAAGTCGACAAGAAAGGTGCGGAAGCGGCGGCGGTGACCACAATCGTAATGGGAAGCGGTAATGCGGCTCGACCTACATTCGATATGAAGATCAACAGACCTTACGCATTCGCCATAAGAGAGAACAAAACAGGTTTATTGCTGTTCGTCGGTATCGTCAACGATCCGACCTACCATGGCAACAAATAATAGGAATGTAATAAAATGGATAGCGGGTGGCCTTACCTTGACAAGGCCACCCGCTATCCATTCGTAAGGAGAAGAACTATTTAGAAGAGAGGAACGTCCATTTCCTTTCCACGCAAAAACAAATCCCGAATATTAAAGCGATTCCGATCGTGTAAGCCACAAGATCGCTCCACAAAAATCCTTGACCCAAGGTTAAATGTCCCAACGTAGTCGAACGCAATTCCACCAGTCCCGGCCATCTGATAAGCTGAGAAAACTCCACCAAGTATGCGGTCAACAAACTAATCGCAGCCACCTTACCCAACTTGGCGTCGACCAACAAGAAACGGAAACAGCAGAAAACCATCATCGCCCACAAAGCGTCGCCCGTAGCGGCAGGTATGGAAGGATTAAGGCGGGAAGATAGGCCCACCACGATAATGATGATAGCCAAGATGGCATAGAAAAACCGACGTTTAGCTAAAGGACGCATAATCGCAGAGATTACAATATGCTTAATTCTTTTTCTTATTCTTGCCTATACCATACGAAAGGATGACCTCATGCGTATTGGAAGACAATTGGGAAGAAGAGCCGAGATCCAAATCATACGAATATCCGAAACGGAATTTCTTATGTTCGAAGCCTAAAGTGAAGACCAAAACGGAAGGGTCAACCTGATGACGAAAATCAGGTCGCCAAGTCAATCCACCCCAAAGAGTACGATTGATGAAAAGCAGAGAACCGAACTCCACCAAATTCGTCATGCGATGGTGCATGAAAGCGACAATAGGAGACAAATCCACATTTTCATTGAGCGGAATTAAACCAGTTCCGTACAAATAAAAATGACGTCCTGATTTAAATGGTGTAGACTCACCGTTGAAAAGATGCGTAAAAGACAACCCGAAAGTACAATATAAATTGGAGTATTCAATACCGAAGTCGAAATCTGGAGAGCATTCACGCATTTTCTGGTTAAGCCCCTCTTCTTCTTCCCTTTCTGTCTCATCATCCACCGTATTCGCCAGATAATCATGGCTACCCACATAGACGCCAGCGGCTAAGCCCAAAGAAAGAACATTACGGTCACCCAACCCGATTTGATAAGAGTAGGCCACCTTAGCATCCACCGTATGATGTCCGACACCAATTTGGTCATAAGCGAAAGAGAACCCGAATCCGGACTTAGCCGCATCCTCATAATCGGTCACGTTCAAAACGACCGTCCTCGGGCCATTATCCACACCCAACCATTGCAAACGTCCATGGAGGAAGATGTCAATATCATCCGTGTTACCGGTAGCGGCGGGATTCTTATTCACGCGGGAAAAAATTTCTTGAGATAATAATAAATCGCCCTGCGCTTGCAGCGAAACGCAAAACGCGGAACAGACAAAGAGGAATATTATGTAAAAAAGCCTTTTCATTCTCCAACGAATTTACTGTTTAACGATCTCGACCCGGCGGTTTTTTTGATGGTCGGCTTCAGATTTAGCATTCTTCACTACAGGATTGGCGCTTCCCGCCCCTTCATAAGAAATTTTATGTTTGCTAACGCCCATCTTCACGAGTTGGTCATAAACCACTTTCGCTCGGTCACGAGAAAGCGACATATTACTCGCATCCGTTCCCCTCTCGTCGGCATAACCTATAATTTTATATTTGGAATTCGCCTCCCTATTAATAAAATCGTAAATGACACTGAACTCATAATCATAACTATCCACCAAATTCGTCTTATTAAGTTCAAAGTACAACACAATAGTCTTATCATCCTTCCTCACCACCTTGGACCTATGGTCTTCTCCGAAAATATCGTCATCTTCATCAATGCGCTGCAAGCAAAAGACATCGGATATTCCCTTTCTATCAGAGATAAAGAAAAGTTTGCCGCCCGCAACCACCATATTCATATCATCAAAAGCCCCGTTATACCCCGAAGGGAGCAAACGAGCGACTGGTTCATCATCCGTCAGACCGACTTTATAAATATTGTTCTTTTTAAACGACGAAGGACGGTTTGAAGTAAAATAGAGTGTCGTGTCATAAGAGACGAAAGGGAAATCCTCGTCAAATTCAGAATTGATGGTTTCCTCATTCACCGGTGCGGACCAACAATTTTGGGTGAAATCCCAATCCATATACCAAATATCCTTACCTCCTTTTCCGCCCTCCATTTCAGAGACAAAATAGAGACGTCTGCCCTTCATAGCCACCGCAGGATTGAACATACCCTCTTTCGAGCGTCCCCTTTTCCTATAAATCCAGCGACGGTATGCGAATGAAGAACCTTGATACAATGTCTTTTCCTCACCATATCCCTGTATGTGTAACTCCTCAGAATCTCCCCACTCTCCATTCCTCAAAGTAGCGGCATACAAACGTCCATTAGAGGAATAATACAACGTGGAATAATATTGGGAGAATTGCCCCTCCATCTCCAACAACTGTAAATCTTTCCTAACAATAAAATCGTTAGCATTCCAAGAATGGTCGGAGATTCCCACAAAGACCTGTCCGCCACGAGTAAAGGCCACTCTATCGTCTAAAACAGAAAGACCGAATTCCTCAGCAGAAGTGCAAACCTTTAACGGACGCATTTCAGATTCGGCACGACTATTCCTCACCTCCGCATTCAAGGTCAAGGCAAATAAGCTGAAAAATAGAACAAAAAAAATCCTCATATTCTAAATCACTTAGATTTAATCACTTCAATCGTACCCCGATGGACTTCGTCTTGACCGATGATAGCATATAAATAAACACCTGGCTCGACCAACTCGCCCCGACAACGTCCATCCCATCCTTTTTCAGAATGGCAAATCAGTTGTCCGTATCGATTATAGATATAAACCTCATTATTTTTCATGAATACATCATTCTTTCCATTCCTCGAATAAGGCGTAAAAGCGGTAGGAATAGATAATATAGGATACTTGCCATCCAACTCGAATGCACCCACGCAAGTCATTCCCCTACGACTAGCGTGACGTTGGTCGTCCTTGACCTCAGTGAACTGCAACGGGAAACGAAGAGAGATGCCATCATCTAACGTATCTTTCAAGAGATTCAGCGTAGGCGTAAATGGATTTTCAGCATCATCCGTAATTTTCACATAATCGACCACCAACACGGAATCCTCGTCCAACTCGAAAGCGGAAAGGAGATTCGCATAACTGGTCAACGTATCTGACGAAGAAGCCCAAAAAGGCTTTTTACCAGGTGTCTGAGAGAAGATGAGATTATACTGCGATTTAACAACGGAATCCTGCAATGTCGAAATGTTATTCAATATATTACCGGTCAAGCAGACGTTTTTAAGCGAATTACCCATTATACAAAAAGAATCCATAACCGTATTATTCATCAGTTTGCGTGTATAACCATTTAAAAGATTCAAGTCCATGACGTTGTTTATAAACGTGGAATTATCAATCTCCACATTCTTAGCCGTCGACGATATCGCATCATAGCAGTTCACGAAAGCTGAATGGCTTACTTTCAAAAGAGCGCAACTATCATTTTCGATAGCCATGGAAGCCACATTCTCAAAAACACAATCATTAACATACGGGAAGCACCTTCTCGAAAACAACGCATGGTTATTGTGATCAAAGACGCACTTTTCCACATTCAATTCACAAGAATCGATTCCATTAGGCATTTCAGTCACGATAGCAGCCTGCCAAAAATTCTTTACCGCATTATAAGCGCCCTTGAATTTTATGCCTGAAACATTGATTCTACCAGTTTCCCTAGGAGATAACACCAAGATGGAATAAGAATTAACACCCGATTTAGTACCATCAGGAGCATCATTATAATCGACATCACCACTGAAGATTACCTCATTTGACAACGGATCAGGTTTTTCATACTTGCTTGGATACCTAGAATAGCCACCGATAAAACTCACAGGATTATTAACCGTGAAACATGAACCATGGGTTTTATAATTCCAAATGACATCCTCACTCATAGGCGTATAAACGCCCTCAGCGAAGTGGAATTCGCTTCCAGCAGGAGCAAATGGCAAAATATAATTGAACGCTATAGTATCTAATGCATTACTCCAATCAGAACCGTCATGCAACCCACTTCCCGCCGTTTTCACATAATATTTTTCTCTCTGATTAAATGGTATCTCGTATGCGCCGAAACATGGGCATGCGTACCTCTCCCTGCCCAATTGGTCACGATCCACTATGTGGGATAAACTACGAAGCGTTCCGTGATAATCCTTATCGGCATAATAATGATCAGCTATCAAAGGAATTGTCCTAGTATAATCGCCGGAATTCTTTTTGACCACAAAAGCGCTATCCCAATGATTAAATACCTTAAACAACAAACTATCCGGAATAAAACATTCATTAATGGTCGATTTAAAACTAATGTCGCCTAAATAAACGTTCTTGTGTGAATAATAATAAACCGAGTCCGGGGTATCTTTAATCGTACCATATATGATATTATTTTCAAATCTGGAATCATAACCACTACTATTGATACTACCCAAAATAGTATTATGGCTGACACGCAAAACGGATGAGCTATCATTCGATATGCTGTTCAAGTTCATCGTTCTATCTACAGGCACACCGTCATTGCCGACGAATGTGCAATTGGTGATATACAGCTTAACATTTTTCAAAAGTGTAACAATACAAAGCCTTCCGGAAAACGAACATGACTCTATACGACATAAATCAGATAACGCCCCGACTAATATCAAATGGTTTAGTGTATCACATTCAAAATCACATTCCGAAATCAATGTTTTGCAAGAACTAATGTTCACATAAAAATTATCTCCGAAAAAACATCTATTGAGGACCACCTTGGCAGGTTCAACCTTCGGAGATTCTTCGGACATATCCAAAAGAACTTTAATCGACGAACTTTCAGACAAATCTTCAGAACCAGGACCTCTGAACTTTACATTTCTGACGACTATGCTATCCCCCATTGGCAAACTCGCATTTATGTCGTTTCCTACACCCATCGTTATGAGAGTCGTATCGGACGGAGAAGAAGGCGCGGCATGGCTAGAGAGAGAATAACCACCTAATAATGTGAATCCATGTTTAATATCCAAGGTTGACTTATCCAACTTAGTGAAATCATATCGTCCCTTTTCCATGTGAATCACACAATGATGGTTGATTTTTTCCAAAAGTTCTATCATTGTGGTAAAACTCATCGCATCCGACCAAGAACTTCCGCCTCCCGAAGCAGAGCTTTTCACACTGACATAATATTCATTTAAATTAGTATCAAAATTCCTGGCAAATCCCTCACAAACATTCACAAATACGAAAGCCAAAGAAGCCAGTATCCATTTGTAATTTTTTATCATTCTATTCCTTATCTTTCAAATAATCAGACATTTGTGTAATAACCCCATATGATTCAGAATACACCCGACAAAATTCCACGCAAAAATAACTAAAAAACCATAAATTGGCAAAACCGGTTAACATCTGGAATTCCAATGATAAAGAATATCATTGATCAGCGAGCTTTTTTACCTATTCCATAAGATAGAATCACCTCATGCGTGCTGGAAGGCAACAGGTTGTAGGAGCCCAGTCCCATATCGAAGGAATATCCAAAACGGAATTTCTTGAACTCGAACCCCAAAATGAAAGCCATCATAGCAGGATCAAAACTATTTCGCAAATCAGGACGATAAGAGACTCCACCCCAAATCAAACAGTTATAAAACACCAACAGACCCAATTCGCCCACATTTGTCTTGTTATGGTTCATGTAAGAGATAGTAGGAGCCAAACTCAATTTGTCTCCCGTGGGGAACGTTCCCGTCCAATATAAATAGAAATGTCTGCCTGTCTTAAACGTGGTAGACTCGTTATTCAGCAGATGGTTCATAGAGGCACCCAAGGTCCACAAAGGATTGGAAAGTTCAAAACCGAAGTTAAAGTCAGGTGTGAGACGCATATCTTTATCCATCGGATAAGTGTCGCTTTTACTTTCGCTCTCATCCTCCAAAATATTACCTGTGTAGTCGTAACCGGCCATATTGATACCCGATCCCAATCCCAACGATAAGACGTAGCGAGGACTTAAATCGAACTGATAAGCGTACGAAAAGATGGCGTTGATGGTACGATGGCCTATTCCGATGCAGTCATACGATAGGGACAAGCCAAAACCAGACTTTATTTTCTCCTCATAATCAGTTATGTTCAATAACGTTGTCTTAGGTCCGTTGTCAACTCCTGCCCATTGTATACGCCCATGAAGGAAAATATCAATATCATTAGTATTTCCCGTCGCGGCCGGATTCTTGTTCACACGGGAAAAAATCTCTTGGGAAAGTAATAAATCCTGTTGGGCCATAGCAGGAAGAACCACTATTCCCATACACAACATTATCAATAGATAAATTTTTCTTTTCATCATAAAATGATTAAATCTGTTACTTCTTAATAATAACAATCCTACGATTCTTACGATGTTCCGCTTCGCTCTTCGCATCCTTTATCACCGGTGATTTATTACCCTCGCCTTTATAAGTGATACGATCCTCATTCACTCCCATCTCAATCAAGCGATCCATCACAATGCTAGCCCTATAAAGAGAAAGAGAATAATTATGTTCTTCGTCGCCTTCATCATCAGTGTAACAAATGATTTCAATTCTAGATCCCGGCGTTTCATTAATGAAGTCGAAAATTTCATTGAATTCCTCCTCATAAGTCTCAGATAATACTTTATTTATAAAGATGGGATAGAATGTACATTTCTGGCCCTCAACATTAACTAATTTATGTTTTGACGATTTGTTCTCCGTGTTTGACGTGCTAGAAACTTCATTGTCCCACACCAAATCCTCATCATAATATTCGGGACGGAAAACAAGATTGGAACCCAAACGATTGGAAAGGAAAAAAGGAACTCCATTCACAATGATATAATTACGATCATCACCATTACTATTGAAATTACCCTTCAAAAGCGACAATGACTTGTTTCCACGCAACCTTTTCTTATAAATATTATATCCTTTCATCTTGTCATTCCTATTGGAGGAGAAATAAAAACAAGTATCTCCGAAGATTCGTGGAAAATCATCGTCATCCTCAGAATTGACCTCCTCGAAATTGACGGGTGCGGACCAAGTCTCGTCATCGGAACTCCGATCCATATACCAGATATCTATACCACCTTTACCACCAGGCATTTCCGACGAAGTGAAATAAAGTCTTCTTCCTTTATTGCCTAGAGCAGGATTAAACATGCGTTCTTTCACTTTAGATTCGGACTTGAATCCCCATCGTCTGTGGGCGAAAGAGGAGCCCTTCCCCATGACGCGTTCGGAAATGTATCCCTCGATTCTAATCTCCCCTTGCGACATCCATTCACCATTCTTTAAGATAGCCGAACACAATCGTCCATTTGAGGAATAATAGATGGTGTTATTTCCAAATTGAGCGAATTGACCCTCTATACCTAAAGAGGAAAGATCTATCTTCTCCTCAATCTTCGTGACGTCATATTGATCACCGACGGAACCAACATAAATCCTATCCCCGCAAATAAAAGCGACTTGATCGTCTATTATCGACAGCGAAGAGACCGTCTTCGTGGAATTAAACTGCGAAGGCTCAATTTTAAAGTTCGCATCGAATTTACTTTCAAATGCGAATCCGCTGAGCGCATAAACGCTTAACAGCAGCCATAAATATCTTTTCATAAAACTTTCCATCATTTAACCTTATACAATTCAACCGTTCCCTTCCTATTGCCACCCTCAGGATCTATCAGGACATAAATATAGACACCTGGATCAGCCATTTCCCCGGAATAGGTACCATCCCAACCATTCATCGAATGTGTTACGAGATGTCCGTATCGATCATAAATATATACTTCATAGTCGATCATGAAGAAATCATTTTTCCCATCTACCGTATATGGAGTGAAAGTGGTCGGAATCTTCATCTCAGAAACACGTTTCGTCAATTCGTAAGCGCCGCGGCATGTCCTAGGCTTTCTCGTCTTACCACATTGATCATCGGTGACCATCGCCTCAGTTAAGGAGAAACGGAGAGAAACGCCGGATGGTAAGACATCATCAGCCAAAACCAGAACTTTCGTGATACCACAAGGAGACAATTCATAAGAACCAGACGGATCTACTCCAAACACAGCTCGCAAAGTATCATCATGAACCACTATGTCCGTTGAGTTATCCCAATCCTCACCATTTTTCGAAGATTCCAAATAGACGTTATAACGGGATTCCACGCTCACCTTATCCGAATTCGATACAGACTTGACCGAGACAGGAGCTCCGAAGATATTTCCGATCAATTCATGAGAACCTGCGGAAGGAATAAATAATCCATCCATTATCGTATTGTTATACAAATAACATCTGCTCGTCGAAGAAGCGTCTTTGAAATCAACCGACAAAGCGTCGTCTCCCAAGAATGTGGAATTTGAGATTCTCACAGAAGAAGGAGAGTCTTGGACTGAAACGCCCACGGAACTACCTGAGAACGTCACAGAATAGAGAGATAAACTATCGTTAGCACGACCCGCGAAAGAGATTCCGACAGAATCATTCTCAAAGAGACAGCCACGGATATTTGCAGAAGAAGAATCTATCGACAACGCCCTTTGGGAAGCATTGGCAAACCGGCAATTCTCCAACACCAGAGAAAGGTGGGCAGAAGCAGATGCGACACTCACATGACCATCACCATCCTCAAAACTTAGACCGGAGATGGAAACGGCACCCGAATTACACTGTGAGAAACTAATTATATATCCATTAGACGTCCCCTTGAAAATTGTAGACTCAACATATGAGACTGGATCAGCGGAGACGGAAACATCAGTAATGTTCTCAGGATATCCTCCTATGATATTCAACAACTTGTCCGTAGACAAATTGTCGGAGAAGGAGTATGTTCCTTCAGCCACGTGGAAAGTCGAGCCATCCTTCGCCTGAGGGAAGAACCATTCGAAGTCCGAAGAGCCCATCGCCTTCGCCCAAGAAGAACCATCGCCTTCTCCGTTAGTCTTCACATAATAACTTTTCAGTGAAAGATTTGGACGAACAACTACCTCATATTTTATGCCATCCTTTTCCATTTTAGAGATACCTATTTGGGAGAAAGTTATGCCATACTTACTCTCACCTACGTTAACCGTATCATGAATGACCCAAAGTTCATATGAGCCCGGACACGTTAATAACAACCTTGAAGAACCACTTTGATCCTTATCCCCTTGTTGGAGAACCGGAAGCCTGAGAAGAATGTTCTCGGAAGAAGTGTCAGCCTTCAATTTGATTAACGACGTATAACAATCACCGTTTTTATTCCACAAAAGCGGTTGATATGATTCATTCAAATCCAAGACAGATAAGAATTCATCTTTGCTGATAAACCAATTATTTCCCTTGAAATCATTGCGGTCATAAGAATCCAAACATAGGTTATATGATAAATCCCCTTCATCGATCGACCAACCTTTCGCCTTCATCACTGACCCGAAAATATTCCCTTTACCAGCGAATGTTAAATCAGACATATTCAAAGTGTCCCCCCAAACAGTGTTATACTCCATCAGTAAATAAACGGAATCAGCATGAGAGCCAGACAAGTCGATCGATGCTTTCCGATTATAGAATGTGGAATTTCTAACTACACATTTCCCTGAATCTATATCACCTAAGAATCCACAGCCATTGCGTAAGAACGAAGAGGATTCTATGCGAATCTCTCCTTTATAGGATCCTTGGAGGGCAATACCCGCATGACTATTGTCCGTAAAATTGGCATTGCTAATGATCTGCGTCCCTTTTTCCACGAACAATCCATCATTAGAATTTGTGAATGTGCAATTCTCGATCCTAGTCACAAACCCGTTATTTGAAGCCTTCACCACCACTGCGGCGCCTTCTCCGGAACCTGGGTTTTGAACTGATTTTTTCGCAGAGCTAAATTCGATACCGTTCAAATAAATAGTATCAGCGGTATTCGAGGAAATTTCAGCCAAGAATACATTATCCTGATTCTTCTTTAACGTATCACCCAAACAAGTGAAATTCTCTTTCAAATTCTGTACGTACCCCTCTTTCGCCCTATTGGTATAGCCACCATACATAGAGACAGCTCTATTAGTGTAGAACAAACGTTTTGACAAATCGGTAGGAATGTTACCCTCTTTATCCAACAAAGGCACATACATTCCCTCGGCCAAATGATAGACCCTAGTATTCTCCGCATACAGCAAAGAATAGGCGAACAACTCAGCGCTCATGGCATTATCCCAATCCGCACCTGTCATCGAATTAGCGCCCTCCACCGTCACGTAGCATACTGTTGAATCAGGTGGTAACATCATATATGAAGTGATTATCTCGCTCGGGCAGCCATTCGGTCCAATAAGACTTGTCGTATCCGAATATCTGCCAGGAATACGACCGGCGACATACGTTCTCGTCCGGCCATCGATTTTAGTCGTATCCGGAATACAACCGAACTCATAAGCGCCCCTACAAGTATATACTGGTCGTTGAACGCCGCGCTGATCTTTTTCCGCAGTTGTGACACCATTACGAATATAACGAATAGACCTCTCATCAGGCAACAATTCAGATTTCAACGCAATGGTTTTCGTATAACCGCCATTCTTGGCGCTGACAAGCGTAGAAGAATCATTTTCCAATAGGAAGAAATAATCGTTCTGTTCCAACCACATATCCGTCTCCTTGTCGATGAATGACAAGGTCACCTCCACCGGATATATGTTATACGACGATGTAGTATTCATTTCAGCGTTACCTATGAACTGGATACCACCATAAAAAATATTACCATTAAAAGTACGGCTTCTCGATGCGCCAGCCTCTAATCCGACAATAGTGGAGTTCTCGACTAATCCATTAATGGAAGCATCGTTACCGTTCTCCTCTATCAAACGATAAATAGTAGAGTTGGTAATCCTATAATTGTAATCGGATATCGAGCAACCCGTTCCCAAATAGCTATACTCGATGACAACTGAATCCTGCGCTGTTCCGGTGAACAAGACAGACTGTCGTCCGTTTTTACATTCAAATTGACAATAGCGGAGAGATCCGCCGCAATTTTGGCTTACGATGCCACCCTCACAATCATAGAAATTACAATGATTGAAAGAGAAATCGACATTCACATCCTCTTCCGGAGCTATTCGAACAATCCCATATGTACTTCGGTAACCAACACTCTTCCTAAAATCAATGTTTTCCACAGAGAAATGCCCATTGCTCGTCGGACAATAAGACAAGACATGAACAGATGTATGTATACCGCTAACCAAATTATCTTCTGCACCCTCGAAAATCGTATGATGGGAAGAATCCGGAAGAGCGGCTAAATCCTTCTCGTCCTTAGAATAGCCACCGATAATGTTAACCAATTTAGTAGTATAGAAAGATTTGGCAGATCTGTTATCCGAATTCGCATATCCAGGTCCATCGTAAATAGGATTGTAAACACCCTCCGCTATATGGAAGGTTGAACCGTCCTCTACCTTGTCTATCGAATATGCGAAAGCAGCACTTCCCATAGCATTCTCCCAAGAGGAACCATCGCCTTTACCATTCTCCTTCACATAATAATGTAGACCACCCATCTCGTCCTTCATCGGATTAGGTAATACGGAAACGACATATGCGTAATCCTCCATACATTCAGCGTCCTTACCTGAAGCATATGTATTCGTCCATTCATATCTGCCAATTGAAGAAAACGTCGTATCGATCTTCTTTTCCTCATCCTTCAGTTTCTCTCCCATATGGACCACAAGATCGTCATAGAGATGAGTGATACTTGGACAACCCAACTCATAAGCACCGGCACAACAAAGAGAATGACGTTTCGCACCTCTTTGGTCAATTTCGACGGAAGTTTCCGAAAGAGGGAAACGAATCGATGAACCGCTCGGCAACTCATCAATGACAAGTCCGACATAATACGTACCATTTTTAGCCTTTGTCAATGTATAGGATGAACCTCCATCGAAAAGAGAAACAAACTCATCTGCGGCTAGTCCCATATTGCCGGATTGAGATAGAATCGCTGAGGTTCCCGCCACAAACACATTATGGGAAGAGGTGATACTTCCATTAGACAAGCCTAATGTCGAACCAACGATGTTTCCGACGAGGCTATACTCATATCCCTCAAAGAAGGCGATGCCACCGGAAAGAATGGTATTGTTTTCCATAACATACTTAGCATCGTTATTCAAATAGATATGGGAGACGATGGCCTCTTCCCCACTTTGAGCGATGGTTGAATTCTTAAGAATCAACGATCCGCAACCATCAATACATTTTTTATCCTTAATGAATGAGGATGAGATAATCTGTAATATCTCACCTTTTGGGTTCCTGAAAATAATTCCATCATCCACCCAAAGAGGCTCCTCATCGGATTCGCCATAACTTTCCGTACCCGTAAACGAACAATTAGAGATAATTCCGGAACAACCATTTACAATGACTCCGCATTTAGCACGGTTGAACGTGCAACTATCCAACGTGAATGTGGCACCATTACTTGTAATCATCAATGCCGCCTCATCTCCGTTTTTAGATGCGCCAACCTCCTCAAAGACAATTCCACAGAACTTCGCTTCACCTTGAGATGGTAGATTCAATTCGACCACCTTAGACAAAGAACCATAATTACCCGTAAGTTTAGTCGAATATGAAGATATATTCCGAACCACGTTCTCATTTGTAGTTAAAGCCGAATATCCACCAACCAAGTTTACCAACTTATCGGATCGGTAAACTCTAGTGCCATCAATTGAGGTAATCGGATAATAAATTCCTTCGGCGATATGGAAAGTGGCGTTATTCTCCACCTTGTCGAAAGCGAAAGCAAATGCACTCGATCCCATCGCCGCATCCCAAGAAGATCCATCTCCTGCGCCATTCTCCTTCACATAATAGTGATAATTACCTTCAGCGTCCATAATACCTCTAGGCAAGACAATAATCTTTCTGGTGAAGATAGTATCGTAACCATCCTCTTGCTGACGAAAGACAGTATCACACCAAGAAGTTGTCCCTATCTTCAAGGTTGAGGAATTGCCCCCATGACGCTCATCCTTATAAATGCCCGCATAGGCGGTCGTGTCGCCCAAACGAATATGTATTTTTGTAAAACCGAATTCGAAAGAACCGACGCAAGTGGAATCAGGACGCGTCTTCCCTCTTTGATCCACCTTTACATTCGTTACACCAGTACGAATAAAACGGAGGGATGTTCCATCAGTCAATGTGTCGGACAACAAAGCGACACATTGGGTAAAACCGCCATTATCGGCCAAGAGCGGATCATCTCCCTCATAGGCAAGAACGTCTTTAAGCATCTTCCCGGAGACAATAGTATCTTTCTTTGAGCTCCATGAGTAAGTCTCATCATCAGACAAGATATTATAAGAAGAGGTGATTCCACCGACATTTTCCACATCAAGTCCATCCACACACAAATTTCCAATAATATCAGACACCAAATTCAGACCCAAAATGGACAGATTGTCAAATACCGTATTGTTAACAAACAAAAGGGTATCAGCAATATCCACGCCGAATGTATTCCCTAAGAAAGTACAATTCGACATACTGACATTCCCTTTACCATAGACAACGAATGTATTCTCTTTGAAAAGAGAGGATTTCACATTCAATTCTTTGCCCTTGAAATAGATAGCACCATTGTCCATGTTTTTATTGTCATAGAAATAACAATCATTGATATCAGAACTGACGTTAGTCAAACTCAAACCATTCAAACATGAGTGGAAAGAGCATTTCTCTATAGAGACTGACACATCATTCATACCTCCGTTCACAACCACGGCATCACCCCATAGGTCTACTTCATCCAAATTACTTACCGTGAAATCAATTCCGTACAAACTAATCGCTCCGCTAACAATAGGTTGGAATACAAGCGCGTAATAATCACCAACAAAGTTCACTTTGGTTTCCGGTAATCCCGGGTGAGGAGTCTCCCCTTCGGAAGGATTCGCCGAATATCCGCCCACCAAGGAGACACACTTGTCTGTCCAATAACATAATAACTTATTACCGTAAAGGTTATAGTTCGCATAAACCGGTTTATAAGTACCTGCGGCAAAGTGAAATACGGAACCATTATCCACCTTATCTATGGCAAAAGCAAAAGCGTCATTACCCATGGCATATTCCCACGAGGAACCATCGCCCTTACCATCTGTCTTCACGTAATAGTGAACGGTTCCCTTCTCGTCCTTCGTTCCTCTCGGCTTAACAATAATATTACGAGTAAAGACTGTGTCCCAAAGACCCTCCTTACCTGCAAGAACCGTATCACACCAGATAACAGTTCCCACACTCAAATTCATAATACTGCCACCATAAATAGGATCTTCGTAAAGACCAGTTAGAACCACAGTGTCCGGGAGTGATACTACCACATTCTGAAGCCATACCTCGTATGCACCCATACATGTTGAGTCAGGACGGGCTTTCCCTCTTTGGTCAACATTCACATCCGTCACGCCTGTGTGATTATAACGGATGGACTTCCCGTTAGACAATGTATCACTCAGTAATTCGACCGTTTGAGTAAATCCGCCGTTATTCGCCAATTCAGGAACACTATCCTTGGTATATGGATAGAGTTTTTCTAGTACTTCTTTATCAAAAAAACTATCGTCACTAGATTGCCAACTTGAAGATGGTCCAGTTGAGTAGAGATTATGGGAAGAAGTCACCTTACAACCTTCCGCCACATCTATACCTCCCACACAAATGTTTCCTTCGACAAGGGCCTCGGTCGTTTCACCTCCAGTTATTAACAGACCGTCAAATATGGTATTGTGAATCATTGAGATAGTTCCATTCAAGGATAAGCCGGTGCCACCAAACGACTTGTTTTCCAAAAATGTGCAATTCGTGAACGCGACACTTTCGAAACCGCTATTATCTAAAATAGTCGTATTATGGTCAAACAGCGTAGAAGAGATCTTGAACGAACACTTCCCCGTCGAATGGATTACACGCCCAAATTCGGCAGTTTTCAAATCGTGGAAATGGCAGTTGCTGATAATCATGTCGGCATTTGTCAAATTCATTGCATACAGGGATGAGTCGAAGATACACTTGTCGACCGAAACAACCGCCCCTTGATCGCCTCCTTTCACTATGAATGGACATCCGGCAGCTGCCCTGACCATCATGTTTGGAGACCAAAATTTGATACCCGACACTTTGATGGTATCAGCGGAAGCCGGTTCAAAAACAACCGAGCAATACTCGCCAGTGAACAACGTCCTGCAATCACTTTTTTCAGGATGAGGAAGAGCTCCTTCCGATGGATTAGCCGGATATCCGCCCACCAAATTGACGCTCTTATCCGTCCAAAAAGAGGAAAAACTATATCCCATGCCACCATTATAATTCACGTAAACCGGCTCATAGGTACCCGCCGCAAAATGGAAAGTGGAACCATCCTCCACTTTATCGATAGAGAATGCGAAAGCATCATTGCCCATCGCGGATGCCCAAGAAGAGCCATCTCCCTCACCATCCGGTTTAACATAATAGTGGACATCTCCCTGTTCCTGCATTATGCCTTTCGGCAGAACGGTGATATTACGAACATAAATAGTATCTGAGACATCCTCCTTACCATTACGAACAGTATCACGCCATACGGAAGTTCCTATAGTCAACTTGACGGTACTACTACCATGAGGGGCGTCCATATATAAGCCAGCCAAAGCGGTAGTATCCGGCAGACGTACGATCAAATATTCAAGATTTGCCTCAAAAGCGCCCTTACAGGTGGAGTCAGGACGAACCACCCCACGTTGGGCAACATCCACATCCGTCACGCCCACATGATTATACCGAATTGACATGTCTTTAGACAATGTATCTTTCAACAAAGCGACGGTTGAGGTAAAACCACCATTATCTGCCAAATTAGGAACGCCATCCTCAGTATAAGAGAAAAGGCTTTTCACTACCTCAATAGGAGCGAAATCGTCCATATTCGGTTGCCAATTGGTCAAAAATTCCGTTGAGTAGAGATTGTGTGAAGAAGTCACCTTACAACCTTCCGCCACATCCATACCTCCCACACAAATGTTTCCTTCGACAAGGGCCTCGGTCGTTTCTCCTCCAGTTATTAACAGACCGTCAAATATGGTATTGTGAATCATTGAGATAGTTCCATTCAAGGATAAGCCGGTGCCACCAAACGACTTGTTTTCCAAAAATGTGCAATTCGTGAACGCGACACTTTCGAAACCGCTATTATCTAAAATAGTCGTATTATGGTCAAACAGCGTAGAAGAGATCTTGAACGAACACTTCCCCGTCGAATGGATTACACGCCCAAATTCGGCAGTTTTCAAATCGTGGAAATGGCAGTTGCTGATAATCATGTCGGCATTTGTCAAATTCATTGCATACAGGGATGAGTCGAAGATACACTTGTCGACCGAAACAACCGCCCCTTGATCGCCTCCTTTCACTATGAATGGACATCCGGCAGCTGCCCTGACCATCATGTTTGGAGACCAAAATTTGATACCCGACACTTTGATGGTATCAGCGGAAGCCGGTTCAAAAACAACCGAGCAATACTCGCCAGTGAACAACGTCCTGCAATCACTTTTTTCAGGATGAGGAAGAGCTCCTTCCGATGGATTAGCCGGATATCCGCCCACCAAATTGACGCTCTTATCCGTCCAAAAAGAGGAAAAACTATATCCCATGCCACCATTATAATTCACGTAAACCGGCTCATAGGTACCCGCCGCAAAATGGAAAGTGGAACCATCCTCCACTTTATCGATAGAGAATGCGAAAGCATCATTGCCCATCGCGGATGCCCAAGAAGAACCATCTCCCTCACCATCCGGTTTAACATAATAATTCTTCTTTTTATCCGGATTAGGAAGAACATTGACATTCCTTCTTTTTACAATCCTATGGCCATCCTCTTGATTTATTCTCTCGCTTTCCCAAACATTTTCACCGACCTTAGTAAATTTTTGATCGCCTATAGTCTGGTTAGCGAAAATGGTAGTGTCAGGAAATTCCGTAAGTTCCAATACGCCGGATAACTCATAAGCGCCCGGACAAGTCATAAGGTGACGAGCCTTACCGGTTTGATCATATCCGAGACCGCGAGGAACACGGAAAGTAGTGTTGTTAGAGATGACATCCGTAAGAATTTTTATCGTCTTGGTGAATCCCCCGTTATTCTTCGCCAAATATCGGTTCTCCGAATTCTCCATGATTTTGGTCAGTTCATAATCCGTAAGAGCGAGATTCCCCTGATTAACGGACATAGCATCTATATAGCTCGTAAATGGATATATGTTATAAGACGCCATAATGGATTCTTTCAGGACTTCACCCATAATGCGCAAAGTGTCATAAATGATATTACTTCTTAAAAAATATGTGTTGCCTTCCGATAATTCCATAGCGCCCACCGTGGAATTTTCCACAACATGAAGTCTTTTTTCGTTCGCAATGTCGCTAATCTCTTCCACCGTGGAATTCTCAACCACATAATTATAGTCAGACACCCTCATAATTCCAGCAATGTAACTAGATTCCACTTTGAATGTGTCATCTGACATTCCATCCAAATATAAAGGGCTCATAGAGCTCTGCTCTATATTACAATTAATAATCGAACCGGAGCATTTATAAGTCATTACACCTCCATGCGTTTGGTTGAACTTACAATTCTCCATTGTAAAGGTCGCAGGAACCTTACCATCAGTTTCGAATAAGACTGCCGATGTATAGCTATTATATGGCGCATTACTCTCAAATTCGATGCCCTTAATTGTGCAATGTCCAGGAGTTAAAAAACGCATATAAATGAGATTCCTAGGTAGAACGTTTGTTCCCTCAACATCAACATACTCTCCTTTAAATATGGTGTGGTGTGATGTGTCCGGTTCATCACTATCGTCTTTCGCATCTTTAGAATATCCTCCAATGATATTGATAGGGCTGAAATTACAGAAAGTTTTTGAGGAGTACATGCCCGGCACATCTCTCAGAACGCCTTCCTTCGTCGGACTATACACACCTTCCGCTATATGGAAAGTAGCCCCCTCGTCCACCATACTAAAGGCGGCGGCGAAATCCTTTTTATTCATGGGACTTGCCCACGAAGAGCCATCGCCATTACCATTCTCCTTAACATAATAATGGAGTTTATTGCTCTTGTCAGCGGTTCCTTTCGGAAGGACAGTAATGTTACGGACATAAATGATATTCTTGTATATCACTCCATCTCCCCCAACCGTATCTCTACGTACATAATTACCGATTCCCAAATTCAAATCCTTGACTCTATGCGCATAGTCATTGTAAGATCCAGGATATACTATGGTATCGGAGAGATAAACGATCTCATCCGCAAGTCCGCTCTCGTATGCGCCCATACAAGTTTTCGCCTCTCTCTTTTTTCCGCGCTGATCCACGTCAATATTGCTTCCCGCCCCTCGGTCAAAACGAATGGATATGTCATCTTCATTCAAAAAGTCCGACCACACCGACACGGTCTTTGTAAATCCGCCATTGTCAGCAAAATTAGGGACATCGACAGTATAATCAAGAATTTTCTTAATGTTTTCCTCTGGAGCCAATATGTCGCTCTTCGAATTTTTCCACGTAATCTCTACGCCATCCGAGATGAGATTCGCATAAGATTTCACACTATAATCACCCACAGAAAAACTTTTCAGAAAAATATTTCCTTCCAGATACAATTCATCGTCACCCCCATTACCACCGTTTAGGAAAAGATTAGACGATAACATCGTATTATTTATTAATGAAAGATTTCGACCATTAAAAGAAAAAATAACATCCGCAAATGTGCAATTCGTAAAGACAGAGTTTTCCACATCACTTAAGTATGAAGAACAATAGTTGTTCCTAAAAGTAGAAGAGGAGACATTCAGACGATTCACCCCCAAACATGATAAACTTCCCATTATCAGAGAAGGATAATTAGAAAAAGTGCAATTCTTAACATCCACATCTATCCATTTCCCGCTAACATACAGACCAGCGACAGAATCGAAAGTGCACTTATCGACAGACAACACAAAATTTTTTGAGTTCTCAGACACATACACAGAAATTTTGGATGAAGTCGAACACCTAAATTTAATTCCAGAGACCTTCACCGTATCTCCCCATGGTATTTCATATACTATACCATAAGCATTCCCCTCAAAAATGGTGACGTGTTTTTTAGGATTGGCAACCTCGCCTTCCGAAGGGTCGGAAGAATATCCGCCCACTATGTTAACAGGCGTTTGTGTCCAAAAACAAGGAAGATCTTCGTAAGATCCATACACAGGGGTGTAAACACCCTCGGCGATGTGGAAGGAAGAACCACTCTCCACCTTGTCAAACGAAAAGGAAAAAGCCTTATTACCCATGGCATTCGCCCATGACGAACCGTCTCCGTCTCCATTTTCCTTCACGTAATAATGGATATGACCACGTTTGTCCACTTGGGGGTTCGGCAAAACAAAAATATGGTGTTTGAACTCCTGCTCCGATTCGTCCTCGCTCTCCACAAATTCCCCGATTTCATGAAAAACTTTTCCATTGGGCAAAGTTTCTCCTATTTTCACAAATTGTGTGTCCGCATTAATAGTTTTCGGTGCGGGCTTGTGTAAAATGGTTGTTCCATTAGTAGAAAATCCATTCGTATCTGATATGACAGACCCTCTCGCATTGAAATTAAACAATGAAACCAAACATGATACAAAAATAACCTTTAACGTCTTCATCGTTAACACATTTTATTTCGTCGTCTTGTTCCGCATAACTTAAATTCACAGATAATCATCGACCATTTTTCTCGAATTCCTCGGTTTTCCCAATCGAAGAACCTACCCCATTGCTTTCTAAACTCAACCGTCGAACTATCCCTAGATCACTAATACTCACAAATCCTTTTGTAACAGCGGAACTTGACTTGATTAACTGTCAAAAAAATTTTCGCAAAGATAGCATTTTTATCATCAAAACCGACACTGACCATTCTCAATAATCTAAAACAATAGGTTTTAATGACATCTTTTCCGAAAAAACAGAGGATTTTTCACTTATAAGATCGGATCCTAACATCGATTCCGCTCCCTTCCAACAAATTCACCACCTGATTCACATCCGTATCCCCATAATGATATGGGAAAAGGGCCTTAGGTTTTATAGTTTTCGCGGCACTCACCACCTGCTCTACCGACATCGTGTAGGGCAAATTGCATGGTAAGAAAGCCACATCGACTCCTTCTAATTTTTTCATCTCGGGGGTCTCCTCCGTGTCACCAGCGATATAGATACGGAAACCCTCTATCGTCAGCACATAACCATTATCACGTCCTTTCGGATGAAATTGGAGTTTCTCCTTTGTTGTGTTATAGGCTGGTACCGCATTGATTTTTATTGTCTTCGACAAGGTCTTCTTCCCTCCATTCTTCATGGACTCACCCTTTCCGCCAAGGATTTCATTGCTTTTTTGATTGGCGATGAGAATTGTCCCTTCCTTGGTGAGCTGACAGATAGCCAACGAATCCAAATGATCAAAATGCTCGTGGGTGACGAGGATATAGTCCGCCTTAGGCATGGTGGTGAAATCGGTAGCCGGAGCCACACCGGTCGTCACAGGGTCGACATAAAGCCACTTGTCGCCTATCTTCATCCTTATGCTGCCGTGCTTGATGCTATAGATATAGATGGATGTTCCTTCTTTTGTGGAGAAGAGATCCACAGTTTCAGTAGTCGTCGGTTTACCCGCCTTCGACCAACCAATGATACCGCTGTTCAACTCCACGATCTGATAACCCTTCTTCACAAGAACGTCCGCCGCCATCTTGCTACGTCTGCCGCTTCTGCAATAGATTGCCAACAACTTCCCCTTAGGCAAGGTAGCCAACGAACGGCTCTCGAAATCGGGCTTGCGCACATCTATGTTGATTGCGTCGGCGATATGACCCGTTGCGTACTCTTCGGCAGACCTCACATCGAGGCGCACGACATTGGCGTCGGCTATCACCTGACTGAACTCTTCTACCTCCACACTCTTATAGCCCTTTGTTTGGGCGACGCAACTAACCAAACCGCAGAACAAAGCGGCGATAATAACTGAAAATGGTTTCATAAGACGTTTTTCTAAAATTCACGGTTGTAAAGATAATACATTAAACCGGTTCGACATTCCCTCACTCTACACTTTTCACACGAATGGTATTCCAAAAACCTTCAAAAGTATTCAACTTAATCGTGTCTCCCACATCATATTTGTAGTACGTGTTCGAATCCACAGTAACCTTACGGCTCGCTCCATGCATCGGTTGAACTTTATATTTATAGATGGTATGATGAGAGCCACGATAATTATGTTCTTCTCTATACTTCATCAAAAGCCTCACATCCGTCACGGATTCCTTCCGCTCCCCCAAACAGTTGTCCGTGAAATTGAACACAAAGACAACCACCAGAACCGTAGATATCGACGAGAGGAGCACATTGATTTTGGGAATAACACCACCGGACTTCATGAAACGGAAAGACAAATAAAAGGAGAGCAAGGCAACGAACGCATGGAAAAGCCAAAACGTCAGAGGCAACGGACGCCATTGGACAATGGTGCTCATAAGGTAGACTTGTATGAACAAGACGAGAAAAAGAAATAGCGATATCGCCCCTACAATCCACCCAAGCATTCCCTCTCTGTCGGCTCTTCCTTTTCGGGTTTCACCATCTCTTAACATAACCACACGCTCTTCCCTTCCTATTCTTTTTTTTATTTTTACCCATATGATTCCGCATTAGATTCGTCGCACCTCTAATGCGACATACATTCAAACTGTTAAATTTGTAATTTTTTTTTCAACACCTTAGGCTCATGGACAAAGCAGAAAAACGAAATAGGCCAGACTCTTAGTAGCTGACCTATTTCGTAATTTCTTGATTGCCATCCCGTTTTTGGCATTATATCCACTCATCGACTTGCAGCGGAGCTCCTAAAGTCGTGCCACTTCAGCCACACGCCATCTTTCTTATGGGAAGCGATTGGGGGAGATTCAAAAGGAAGACACAGTTTAAATTACATTCTCCTTTCATATGATTTCATCTTGACCAATCAATTCAATTTTCTCCTTGGTAAACTCGAATGCCAAACCCGTCTCGGTGTCAGTCGGGCTTTCACAGAACCATGCGATGCGGCCGTCATAAACCAAATACATTTTTGTGAATGTCAAAATTGTCATCACACTATTTTCATCGACATTATCCTTGTTCAGACTTTCTGGTATTTCCAAATAATCTTTAAATGACTCATAACTACTCAAATAATAGCTGAGCATCTCTTTTTTCATGTCATTCCAGAATGTGGGTCTCATCTTCAAAAAGGTTTTATACGCCTTCCTTATGTCCTCGTTGAGTTCCTTTTCATTTTCTGTTCTTATCACCATACGCATAGTCCGTACATCATTCATCAACCTGACAACTACCACATTCTCGAATCCCGAATAGCAGGGGAACAACAATCCCATCACATCGTCCTTCACCTTTTCCTCCTGACGATAATTGCGCAACTTTTCCTCATTCAAAAAATAAAGTTTATCATCCGAGAGAAGGACGCCCAAACAAGATTTACTCCATTGCGAATAGCATATCCAACCATAGTTACCCTCTTTATCAATAAAAAGCGTCTTAGGAAGAATCGACTGCACCATGATTTTCTGCCCCGTACTCAACATATCATCGGCCTTCTCATCACTACCCATATAGATGCCCAACATCATTCTAGATAACTCGTTGAAGTAATCCTCCCTCTTCATCGAATATTGATTATAGGCCTGCTGCTGTAGAGGAGTGATACCATCTTCCACACTTCCCTCCACCTCGATTCTCAGGTCTTCGTCCTTGCCGAAAAAAGCATTTTGTTCCAAACCAATCCATGCGTTCTTGCCATCGTGCACCAAAAGGCCACAAGCATCATCGGGGAGTTTGTGAAGATTGCGGAGCTGATCGACGGTGATAATCCGTGGTTCCTTTTCCGAGAGGAGGATAGCAATGGAATTATTTTTTGTCCAACCACATTTACAAATCCAACCATAATTGCCTTCGTTATCAAATAATAAAACGAGAGGCGCAATGGTTTTCATTATAATTTCGTCATTAATATTCTCCTTTAACAATGGTGAATTTTCAGAAAATTCCACCCTCGACTGAATATCCTCGTAATTATAAATATATTCATTCAAAAATATCTGAGGCATTTGTTTTAAGTATTTCCCTCTTTGGGAAAGGAAAGATTTATATGCCTGCTTTTGCACTTCCAACGAAGAATCTTGGCTATCAGACATTATCTCAATAGAAATGTCTCTGCTCTTACCATACACTTCTATGGTCTCCTTCCTTATCCAAGCACCATTCTGATACTCAATATCACCCAATATCTTATCTTTCATATTTATTAATTAATTAACAAAACAAATCATTTTCGTTTATCTTACCTACACCCGCATTCGTCATATACGTCGTAGGATCGACACCACTCTCCTTATCCAATCTTTGTGCCACATAAGATGATCCTTGACTTTGGATTAATTCCTGATCCTTAGCAGACCAAGCAATCATATTATTGTAGTCTTGAGCCGGTATTTCAGTCAATCCAAACGCCTTATTCATCGCCAATTTTTCCTTAGACACGCCGCCCGTATGGTCTACATTATTATGTAATATGGTAGGCACCTTCTGTATGGTCCGGCCATCCTGACATTCATGCCATGTCATTCTATGCTCATCATCTTTCATCCATTTCCTCACATCCGCAGCCGTATAGTCACGTTTTTTCCCAGTTTTAGGATCTATATATGGGCCCTTGGTTTCATTCAACTGTTTAGCCATCATTTCCTCCGCAAGTTGGAAATTCACATCACGATCCAACGAATAGGTTTCCACAGTCACCTGACCGAAACAACAATCATCAAAATTCACTTTGCCATTTTCAAAAGGAACTCCCTTGAACGTGTAATTCGGTTCTTCCCCGTTTCTTTCTAAATGGTCATTCATCATCTTTTCCACATCACCAATGATTCCAGTCCCTTTATGATCCGGTGTTTCGCTTGCGGAGAGTCCCCACTCTTTCCGTAGACTCTCGTTTTTAGGGAATCGGCATCCTTTCTCATCAGGTTTTGAATGGAATACGGAATTACCGGGTTCGCCATCCCAATATCCATAGGAAGTAGGCATTTTATCTGTCTCCCGAGCTCCGATTTGCGCCACGGTCTCGAGGGTTCCGCCCTTTTCGCCCAAAACGGCTATCGCCACACCCCCATCTATTTCCACCATTCTATATTCAAGATTCGCGGCATTCAATTGTTCACACAACATATTAACGGTTGTCATGTCCCCATTAAAATGAGAGAAAAGTGGTTTACCTTCATTTTTCACGGAGCTTTTCATTTTCCCCACCACCTCATCACTCAACGGATTCATAGCCCCCACACTCGGAACTTGGACCGCAGGTATGGAAGGTTTTGGAAATTGTCCGGTAGTCTTGAATGAAATGGAACCTCCCAAAGCACATGTTCCCTTACTATCTTTCACCAACGGACTAGCGATTTGATTTATCTTTTCACTGGTATAAGCGCCCGACCACGACAATATCACACAAGCGCAAGGAGGCGTAGGAACCGCCGGCGTAGGAGGAATCATATTACAGACACCGAAAGGGACTGGCCCAAACACAGGGCCCAAACTCTTATCCGTGACGACAAGATTTCCATTGACATTAACAAACAAATTATCTGGAATCAGTTGCAATTGCGCAATCATCGGCACCTTGCTCTGATTGCATTGCGCCATCGCTCCCTTAACAATATACTCTTTCGTTTGCCCCATATATTCTTTTTTTACTATAATCTATTAATAATCACCTCATGGAAAAAATAACCTGTGTCCTTTTCCTCCATCTTCGTCCACAATTTAATCTCCTGAGGAAGTCCGTCCGGAGCGTAAGAAAAGTCTAGACGAGCAACTCCGCTCAACAAATTTCCGCTTCCTTCATCCGTCACTTCCTCCGCCTCGTAATGGGCGGTCTTCCCCTCACCACTTTTCTCCTCGAAATAATAGGATGCCATACGATACGGGCTCGGGAAATGGGAGATGACTATCGGGTCGCCGATTCGTTCCTTATTCCAAAACATGAGACGATAAAAAATATTATTGGGAAGTGTCTCCGTAAAGAAAGAGTCGCCATTCAACGCCCTCTCGTACTGCCTCGACAAGGCCATCACCACCGGAGCATAACCATAACTAGCTTCGATTCCATCCGCCTTTCCCCTCCATTGCTTTCTCACCTCCTCGATATTGTCGACACCGAGCATCACCCCTTCATTGGAGACCTTCAGTCTCATCGGATACAATGTCTTCCCGAAATCGATTTCAGGCTGGTACATGCCATCGACGGAACCTCCCCGAACCGATTCGTCATAAGGACCATACATCGTAAAAAGGTAACCCTTATCAGTCTGGGAAGCGGAAAACTTATCCTTTTTCTCAAACTCAAACTTCTTCCCCGTGACAAATGTCGTGCGAGAGAGGAAGTGATACTCCACTTCAATATTGTCGAAAACGTATGCCATAAAAGCGATAACAAATGTAAAAAACTATTACTTTACAATACCTACCTTATGGTAAATTTAGCAATAATATATTTTAAAATATACCAGTCACAAAGTGAACTACCTGCCCACGAATTCCTGATGGGCACCTTCATAGTTCTCATATACGCGTTCCGTATCATCGTAAACGCCTTCCCTGCGACCGATATCAATCTGCATCTTCTCGAATACATAGGTCTTCTCTCCGACCGACAAGGAAATATCAAGGTAATTATTATATTTACTTACAAAAATCTTCAGTTGCCCCGTTTTGTCCGAATCGTCACCGAACGCCTCCTGGAAAACACGAAAGGTCTCCTCCTCATTGAAATAAATGTAGCACGAATAGATGAAACCCTTCGATTTCCATTCGAAAACCAGTTTCTTCAGCGCCGCCGGGGAAGCGATTACATTGTCCGGATTTACCTTCAAATAGCGCTGGTACAATTCCGCATTCGTGAAATGACAAGTTTCCTGCAGAAGTTCGCTAGCCGAATCTTCCATTACGACCGAAACTTTGTAATTATATCGTTTGAAATAAGGATTCCAAAGAGCCGGGTCAGGAGCACCATGTTCCTGATGATATTCAAGACGTTGACGGGTTTCCTCGCCGAACTCTCTCTCGATGGCCTCCATTTCCATTTTATATTTTCCTTCATGGAGCATATCATCGAAATAATCGTTCATATCTTCCCAATACTTTTCCTCCCTACGAATCATACCTCTCCCCCCATGGAGAAAGGTCTCATCTAATTCATGCGTCTCAGCCGCCTGGGAGACTAGGTCCAACGAGATGATACGGTTGTAATCGTTCGATTCCAAAAAATAACGCAACTTACCGCCTGGGAAACAACACACATGGAAAATGCCATAGCTTCCTTTCTTTTGCTTCGGATTCAAATAATCCTCATCATCGAAACTAGGAAACGACGCATGGAGCGCATCTTTGATGATCTTTTCCTCCTGCTCACTGAAATTGATTTCAGCCACATACCACTTTCTCTCCATCCATGACGCCCAAACCAAATCCACACCCTTAGGCGAAAAGAGATTGACTCTACGATCTATAGGGCGGGAAAGAGTCATTCCGTCCTCGAACAAATCCTTGTCAGCGCCAGCTAATCCTACCGCGCTGTTCATTCCATATTTCACATAGAACCACTCCACGGCAGCTGTGAAATTAAACGGAGCGCTCAAACAAGGACTCCAACTATTAAGCATATTATTACCCATACTTTTCCCTTTCGATTCCTTTGGAACAGATGCTCCGCTACAACTTCCACCCAAAAAGATGGGAAATAGTAGTAGAAGAACTAATCCCTTAATCTTGCCACTATTTGCCATCAACTATCACCCTCGTATTATTCTTTGCGGGACCATTACTTAATCCGGGTTCAGCAGACAGATGCAAATATTTGTGACGGACACCAGCTATCACACCGACATCCTCCTTGAAATCAGAGATATGACGATTCGACCCAGACCCCTTGAAGTCATAAAGCGATTTCTTGGCCATAATCATTCCTTTTATCGTTGACAAATCACTAGGGACCGTCTCATATTTCTTTTTAGACAACTCGCTCGCATCCACCACCGAATAGCTATTGTATTTCTTCAGATGTTCCAACATAAAAGAGAAAGGAATTAAACTATAATCACTTCTTACCTCCCTTCCTCCTTGATCTATATCCCTTTGGGTATACCATCCCCCGTCCAATAGCTCCTGTTTCGTCTTATATCCGTTTTTCAAAGGCACAGAAATACCTTTAGCGACGTCGACTTTCTTGGTTTCCTTCCACTCCTCATACTCCCAATCGTTATACCCGCCACCCACGTCTGCGTGCGCCCCGGGGATAATATACTCGACACCCGTTCCAGTCGTCGTCAGAGAGAAATGATCGCGATACTCGTCACCCGCACATATTTGAACCACATTGCTCGCCTTACTGCCAGACAAGGAAAGACCCAATTCCTTCACATTGTCGGATTCGGACTTGAATGTCTTCACCACACCATAAGAAGATACCGTATCGAACAAGCCTAAGAAATCGACCTTCACCTTCACATCCCTCACCAGCCCCTTCTTCTTAAACTTATCCTCGAGATGTTCAGAAAGACATTCGTTTATAAACATCACCTTATCTCCCGACGTGGAATCTATGCAAGTAACAAATCTTCTAGCAGCGGCAGCACCTCTGCTGAATCCGAGCACAGACAAATGCAATGTTATTTTGCAAGGCTTCTTAATCACCTTCTTGACGATATGGTTGATTTCCTTCACCACACCTTTACATCCGTCCTTCACTTTGGCGTTGACACCAGTAATGCCGACACCGAAAGCTTGTCCGGTCGGGACCATGTCGATGACGGTTGTGGTTCCAATACCTTGGACATATACGGAAGTGGCCAATTTCGATTTGTTAGATTCCTCTTTCTTAAAGACTTTATGAAGTCGTGCGACATTGGAATAGCCCCTCAGAGAGCTACCACAAGTGACATGGTATTTCAACAATTTCGGGGATTTAAACACTTTTCCCAACCATGAGGAACTTTTGTACTCCTGGTAAGAATCGATATTGTCTTCATTATTACCGGTTCCGTCGAAAAAAACGCCCATAAAAAGATCTATATCCTTTACTTGGTCATCCTTATCCTTCTCATCTTTCGCTTTTTCATATGTTACCCCTTGATTCATATCGAAACCGGTTTTTATTTACCAACATAAACATTGCTTCCGCCCGTAAGATTCAGTTTCTTCATCGCGGAAACAGTACCATTACCACTCGTATCGCACTTCAAATCCTTTTGAGCGGAGACGGTTACCTTGCCGTCGGCTGATACCTTCATGTCTTTCGACACGGAGAGCGAATATGCCTTCTCAACCGTGACATCCCCTTCTCCGCTGACAGTTTGCGAAAGGTCACCCTTAATAGAGACTTCTTGGTCACCCTTCACCATATGGGAAGAATTTCCGCTGACAGTAACATCAAGATCCTTACCCGCATCCACAGAGACATTCTGAGACGCATTGAGCTTTATATTCTTAGCTGTTAACGATATCTCCTCGTTCGCTATTATCTCGATAGAATTACCCGACGACTTCAAATGTATCTGATTACCATTCTTATCAACCAAAGTGATTCCACAATTGCTACTATCGTCATTGAACTCGAGGCGCAACCCACTCTTCGTTATAATGCTATGGATACGATTCCCCGAATCTCCACCCTTCCCATTCTTGCCATGGAAGAGACTACCCATCACATACGGGCGGTTCGGATCTCCGTATTCGAAGCCCACCATTACCTGATCTCCCTCTTCAGGGACAAAAACCATGCCGCGGTTTTCCATGCCGCTTCCGCCAGCGTCAGGACTCTGCACTCGGATCCAATTAGTATTCTTCGAATACTTCTTCTGCCAATCGAACTGCACCTGAACGCGACCTATATTATCCGGATCGGAATTATTTATCACCGTTGCCACTTCGGGGAACGCCTTTATGCTGTTATACTCCATAGAGACCGGTTCCTTGCCAGACGGAGAAGCGACAAAATGATTAGAATAGTTACCCATCTTGTCCACCATATGGACAATCTTCATGATACGATATTTGCCTAACGCCGAAACTCCCATTTTACTAGGGAAGACGATTTCAACCACTCCACCAAGTTTCAGTTTACAAGTACAAGTGACACCTTCCACACTCAAGAGGGAACCATCAGCCGTTGTCTGACGAGCCTTCAACAAATCACTCATTTGAGGTTCCTGAACGATAGGATATTCGCTATGTGTCAAATCCGCATTATCCGCGTCATAAATCATTTCATTCTTCCTACCCGCACTGCCAAGCAAACCAGGTAGTGAGCCCGGAGTTGAATCCGAAATAATCTCCTTACCATCCTTCACCATATAATCGTAACGGCTGTAATTACGAGGTTTTGCGCTCGCTTTCGTTCTAAGCGCCAAGAGATCGTGACCCAATGAGAGCTTGGTCGTGGCCGAATCGTTCGGTTTCCCGAAATTGAGTTTATCTCCGTCATAATAGAAGAGCTCACCGAAGAGACTGGACAAACGATTAAAGAATTGGAATAAGCTCTCGTTGTAACGCATCACATAAGGGAGCGTTCCGTTAAAGTTCGGATTGCAATTCACAGAAGATGCGGCCTTTGAAGTATATTTAGAGTTCTCGTCGAATATTGCTTTCAACGTTGAATCGACATACGAATCCATGCCCCTGACATCGTCCAATTTAACGGCACGACCATGACCGATAAGATGCACACGGTTGCTCTGATGACCATAATCGGCATAAGCGGGATCCGTATCCCAAGAACCAATCTGGACATCCGTCACGAACCCCTTGAAATCATACGACTCACCGCTATCCACATGTTCGAAATGAATAGTCACCTCAGAGCCAACCTGTTCCATCAAAGCGTCCGGTTTCTGTTTCCATAACTCGTCTTGCGACATAAACTCGCTCACCACCTCAAAACGATGGGTGCTGTTCATCTCTTGTTCCAAACGTAAAGATTCAAACTCGATTGCTTTCCCGTCCACCGACACTTTCGGCTTAACCGGATTTAGTGTATCCGCCATATAATCATCTCTTATTATTTATACTTAGAGAAAGCAAAAATAGTAAAATTTTCAATTCCCATCCACGCAAGAGACAAAATTTCAATTTTGGGAATAACAATGCACTTCCGAAAGAGAGCCGATATACCTCACTCCTCCAGACATCCAAATAAATTATTTATTACTGTCCGCTAAACTTTTTATGGGGTTAAACATTTACAAAAAAATGTATATTTAATTAATAACACGTAATGATCGCATTCAATGTTTTGCGCACCCCCTCTAGCGTTGCATGATGGGGATACCAATCCATTATTCTACCGATATGGAACCCCTACGGGGTTCTTCGGGAAAAGAGACTCCGATTCAACTCTCGTTTTTTTGAGTAGAGGGCTTAGTTTTCAAAAAAGAATCCGCAACACCATATTTACTGGCATTGCGGACTATATTAGTACGGCTTTTCAAGTTTAGCGGACACCAATATAAATTATTAAGAGATAAGACGATTAGGGCGTCCACTCTGGGGAAACAAGACAGAAAAAACTTCCGTCCCCTTATCCTGCATCAAATGATGTACGCTTCAAAATTCCACTCTACCTCATATATTCCAGTATCCAAATTTATCATATATGATACATTAGTCCAATAACCCGATTCCGAGTTATTCTCGCCCTCCAAATATCTCGTTCCATCAGATCTCGTTTTCCCATATTTCTCCAAAAATTGAGGAGGAACGTCAGGAAGCATATTCAAAAAGATGTAAGCTTTAGATGCATCATCCTCGGAGATACCAATCTGGATTTTACGATATACTTCATACGTTAATTCTCCAGTATTCAAAGAGAAAGGTTTATCCCGAAAAATGGTCTGCCCCGTCGAACGGTCAAACCATCCCTCCTTTTCCAAGAAAGTGAGCAGATCACAATGATCCATTCTAACCTCCTTCCATTTCGAGACCAGATGTCTTTCACTCGTTAGATAGCCGTCTTCATCAAAAAGTTCTTCGGTCATTCCTCCATCAAAATCGGAAAGGCATTTCCTTTCAAGGGAACCATTCCGATAATAAGTCTTCTGTATGAACCTGAAATCAGCAGGGAGGGTGTATTCATCAACCAATCTGTCACAATGATACACGTATGAGCCATCCTCCGCGACAAAAAACATCGGTTTGTCTTTATAACGGGGATCCTGATAATAATTCTCATTTGTCTTTTTTCTTGTCTCCATATTCCCACCTATTGGCTATTTCCCATCCATAAATCTTCAACAAATAGTAATAGCATAAATAAACCATTCTATATGACACTACTCCATTAACGCGTTTATTGTCTTCCATTGCCAATGGAAAAAAGATTGAGGTTTGACTTTTACCAAATGGCTATAGTCCATAATATTATCAGTAGACGAGTATCTATATACATATTTCGCCGCAGAGGTACACCCCGTAAAAGTATGAGGCAATCCTAACGCATGGCCCAACTCATGAGCCGGAGTGTGTTTGTCACATCCCGCAAAACACACAGTGAAATTCTTCCCGTTCAACGACACACCGCCCAAAAAACCATTATTACTCTTCCCGGCCATTGGCAACATGACAAGGACATACGCACTCCTATTATTTATCGGAGCAAACGATACCAATTCCTGCAATAACCGATAAAGCCCCTCACATGCGTACAAATAATCAAATACCGTCTTGTCATGAATTAACCGTATATAATTATCAAAAGGAAGTCTGCCATACTTAGCCACATAACTATTCACTACCGGATCGTTCGGATCGTCCAAATCAATCGTTACGTTCTCCACATTAACATTCACATAAGCCTGATCATATAATTTTTGTGTGTCATCAAAAGTTATGTTTGTCATTTGGAGCCCATCACATGTCTTCACATAACCGCTGGCATTCTTTATCTTATAACGCACATTCACCACAACCAAATTCACATTTCTCTGATGCATGACGTCATTCGGCAAAATGCGAAGGGAACCACACAAAGCTCGACTCTCCTCCTTTCCTTTTTCACCATAGGCATACACATTCAAATAGACAGGTTTCGAAAACTCCTTATGGCATTCGACCTGCACCATTACCATTCCTGACATCAAAAATGAGTAAGATTTCGGTTGTACAGATAGATAACCTCCCTTTTCAACCTCCGGATTACTAAATTCAAACACATATTCCTGGGGATCCTGTTTACTATAAGCATTCAGACTCAAATGAACGGACTTTCCCTTTCTGATCGTCATTTGGGGAATCAAATAAAGGTCACTTAAAAGAGCATTCGAATTTTGTTTCTCCATCCCTGTTATCCTAATTCTCCGATACTCCCAAATATGTTTATTTATCATATTGGGATCTTTCATAAAGGAGCCCTTATATCCATTATTGGGATCTTGATGAACATTACCAGCATTATCATAATGATAGCCCAAATTCTCAAGGAAGGAACAATCACGGACAACACGTGAATTTTCAGTATTCGTATCTCCCACCCTATACCAAGAAAAGCCGAAGGTTCCATCATAAGTATTCTGTTCCGGTCTGAAATCCACCCGACAAGAAGCATCGCTCAACTTTTCCCAACTATCAGTATTCGCGCCGGTGGTCACATACACCATTGAAGTGGGAGGCGCCGTTAATTTTACCTCCGTGTTATCATATGACAGTGAAGGAAGTTTGTTCGTTTTATCAACCGACATCTGGCAGATTTTATCTCCGCTCGAAGCCACGAGATTGGCTGCTGACAACGTACAAACCGCCACATTATCCAATATTTTTATCTCCCTCTCCGTATTATTATTGGTATCATTTCTCAATTCAACGGAACTTCCATACATGCCTTCCGTATGAATATGGACGTAAAGTTTCTCATTTTTATGTACGGTAGTGGATTGGCGACAAGGAGAGTTTTTCCCATATTCGATATCCTCATTCTCCCCCCAACAAACCGAACTTACCATTTTCTTTCCATTATTTCCCTTGATATTCAAATTGACGGAAAAGCAATTCCCATCCACTAGTAATGATTGACTGCTATTGAAATTAAGAGCTGTCGTATTGGAAAGACCTTTCTTCACTTCGACGATAGTAGGATAATGCTTGGGCGCCTCCAACGAATTCTCTCCTGACGGTTGCAGATAAAAATCCATCCGGAATGTTCCGCCTGCCAAATGTGACGGAAATTTCATTTTAAGAACCTTCACACACGAATCAGGGCTTGGAATATTATTCCAATTTGAAACAAGTGTTTTCGACCATGATGGATCTACCGATTGCAGGGATGCAAGCGTTACGTCATCCAAATTATATTCTAGAGAAAATTGTGAATCGTATAAGTGACAACGAAGGATTCTCGAATCATCCGCCTCCGATAAAGAATCGAAATACAAATAGATTTCGTATTCCTCGTCCGCATAGACGTCGTCATTAAGATATGCATACTTAATACCTGCCATATATTCATTATTTCATTGTTATTAATTTGAAAGCCCCGATTTGTTCATCATTCAACGCCAAAGACTCACCGCAAGGATCCATATCGTTCATAAATTCGGCGGCGGCCATTTTCATCTGCGGTATCGAAGGCAACCCTAACTGTCCCTCAAAAGAAAAAGAGATGCATTGAGGAATGCCTAACGCGCACGTTCCCTTACTGTTAGGCAACAAAGGAGATGCCATATGATTGATTTTCACGTCTGAAAAGCCTCCACTCCATTGAGTGACGACGGCAGCGCATGGCTTAGGTGCGTCCGGAATCATGTTACACATCGTGAACATAGGGGCATCGAAACATGGTCCCAAATTCATCGTATCCACCACCTTTTTGCCACCATTAATCTTAAACTTCGTGGGCTTTAAAACCTTTATTCTCGCCGGCGTTGTGCCGAACTGACAAGTGCACAAAGCACCTTCCACTATAAATTTATCCGCCATATCACTCCTCCATTTGAAATATCAATCCTCGTTGCGTCTTCAAGCCATCCTTGTCAACCACCGAAAACACACCCTTGAAACCATTGAAAAAACCATCTTTCGCAAACATTTCAGCCTCTCCCTTCTCATATCCGCCATCCAAAGAAGGAAACAAGGAATCGACTTTATAGATCACATGATCAGCCTCCTCTTCCTCCTTCTTCAATTGATATGAAGTGCGCGACATCTTCTTGGGGAAGTTGTCGAAATGCAACATAAAGTTAGGATTCCCGTGTAAAAGCGGGATAATCACTTGAACGAATGTGTCACTCATCAGTTTCTTACGTAAAGAGGCTTCATCTCTGAAGTTCATCATGGAGATGTCCAAATATTTTTTGAACTCAATAGTCGGATATTGTTTCGCCAACTCTTCGGATTTCGCTGTGCGGCGAGCCCAAACCTCATCGAAATTCTCCACCATTTTCACCTCGCCGGTTTCATCCAATAGGAAAGAGACAGGGAATAAGCAATTTCCCAACTGAATAATCGGATCATCCGCCACAGAATTCCTCGGATTCCTCACTTCAGATGTTCTATTACGTATCACGATACGATAGGCACCCGCATCTGCCTCCTCGTAATAAAAATGATTCATTCCCTTGTAGGAAAGATATGTTCCATCCGGATAAACGAAATTCGATGTGACGGAACAACAATACACCTTATGTTGCTGAATATTCTCAACCATTATCCGACATTTACGCTAGAACCGCTCTTCAGATTCAAATCCGATTGGGCGCCCAAATCGATTTTCCCGTTACCACTCACTTTGAAATCGCCGGACACCTTCTCTTTCAGATCTCCGTCCACCTGAACATTCACCTCTTTCGCCACATCCACTTTCGTCTTTCCGCCCACTGTCAAATTCATCTCTTTGCAGACATCCATCTTTTGTTGTCCGCCAACTGACAGAGAATAATCATCACCAACACTCATCTGAGTCTTGTCACCAGACGAGACTGTAAGTTTCTTTTGAGCGATAATATCAATGTCATTAGAAGAGATTGTAATCTTCTCAGGTGCAGATATCATTATGGATTTACCAGCCGTATCCAACTTGATCATATTATCGTTCTTATCTTGGATGGTGATGGACCAGTCACCCTTATCAACGAATGTCAATTTATGTCCACTCTTCGTCATAATGGAATGCACAATATTTCCGTCATCCCCTCCGAGACCCGTTTTGCCATTAAAAAGGCTACCCATCACATACGGACGGTTAGGATCTCCGTATTCGTAACCCACCATTACCTGATCACCCTCTTCCGGAACGAAAACCATACCGCGGTTCTTCATATCGCTACCGCCAGCGTCAGGACTCTGAACACGTATCCAATTGGTGCTTTTCGAGCTAGCCTTCTGCCAATCGAACTGCACTTGGACTCGTCCCATCTTCTCGGGGTCCGCATTACTCACCACCGTAGCCACCTCCGGAAACGCTTTGACGCTATTGTACTCCATAGAGATCGGTTCCTTGCCGGACGGGGAAGCGACAAAATGATTGGAATAGTTACCCATTTTGTCCACTACGTGCACAATCTTCATGATACGGTATTTACCCAACGCCGAGACACCCATTTTACCTGGGAAGGCTATTTCAACCACTCCGCCGAGTTTCAACTTACAAGTGCCAGTGACACCCTCCACACTTAAAAGGGAACCGTCAGCCGTTGTCTGGCGAGCCTTCAACAGATCCTTCATTTGGGGATCCTGGACAATCGGATATTCACTATGTGTCAAATCCGCATTGTCCGCATCGTAAACCATTTCGTTCTTTCTCCCCGCATTGCCAAGAAGACCAGAAAGAGATCCCGGCGTCGAATCGGAAATAATCTCCGCACCCTCTTTCACCAAATAATCGTAACGGCTGAAATTACGTGGTACAGCGCTTGCGATCGTCCTAAGCGCCAAAAGATCATTGCCTAATGTAAGCTTTGTCGTAGCCGAATCGTTCGGTTTACCGAAATTGAGTTTGTCGCCATCATAATAGAAGAGCTCGCCAAAAATACTCGAAAGGCGATTGAAAAAAGAGAACAGACTCTCGTTATAACGCATTACAAACGGAAGCACTCCCGTAAAATTCGGAGTACAAACCACAGATGAAGCCGCCTTGGAAGTATATTTTGAATTTTCTTCGAAAATCGCCTCTAACGTCTTATCGACATAAGAATCCATACCCCTCACATTATCAATTTTGACGATACGTCCATGACCGATAAGATGCACTCGGTTGCTTTGGTGACCATAATCGGCATAAGCCGGATCTGTGTCCCAGGAACCGATTTGTACATCCGTCACATAGCCTTTGAAGTCATAAGACTCACCACTATCGACATGCTCAAAATGTATCGTCACCTCCGAGCCAACTTGTTCTACTAAACTGTCCGGTTTCTGTTTCCAAAGTTCATCCTGGGACATGAACTCGCTCACCACCTCAAAGCGATGAGTGCTGTTCATCTCTTGCTCCAAACGTAAAGATTCAAACTCGATTGCTTTCCCGTCTACCGATACTTTCGGCTTTACGGGATTTAAAGTATCTGCCATATAATCATTGTTTATTATCAGTTACCAAAAATCTGAGACAACCTCATTCCTCAAACTAGTGAAGAAGATATTTCGATAAGGGTCCCCGACTTAAAATCAAATTCATTTGCCCCCCATAAAAATAATAAAAGGCGCCAATCCTATGATGGGATTTCAAAGACAAACCCGAACAAAGGAATCCGCTAAATTTCCGGTTCCTCTTCAGATTGCACCATCACACCATACATCCACTTAGCGGAACGTTCACCCGTCTGTGCATCGATGACGTATAAAACAGTCCAAACCGCACCTTGTCTATATTGCCCCGTCTGATAATCAGGGAGGCATCTGTTCCCGTTAGGATCTACAGTTCCGCGACCATATTTGTCAATGAACTTAGATGGAATCTCACGGATATGATTCAATTTCACGTACCACTTCCCAGATACGTATTTAGCCTTCACACTTTGGAAAACCATATAAGTGAACTCACCGTCCAGACGAGGCTCATAATCCATATCCCCCAAACAAGACTCCCCCGTTTTTCGGTTGAACCAACCTTCGTCTTCCAAGATATCAGCCAAATTCTGAGGTTTCACCTCTAATTGTCTGTAATAAAAATCCTCGTTTTCCTTCTCGATCAAATAGCCATCGGCGTCGTATCGGACAGTCATTCCAATTGTTCTATTGAACAAACGGCAGTTAATGGATTTTATATTACCATTTTTGTAGTACTCCTTATCCAAAGCACAGAATTCATCAGCTGGAGAATATTCGACAATAAATCGAACGGGACGGAAAACCTTCCAACCATCACTTGTTAGACCCCAGCTTCCGACCCCCTCGTATCGAGGGTTCTCTTGGAGTTTCGGCTCCGTAGTCCTTTCCCTAACTTCATCTTCCATCATATATCAATAACTAATTGCGAAATGGAAACATTCGCCGATTATTAAATAAAAACAATTATCACACCCCAAAAGGGAATAAACGCCCGATTCATGTCCTATGCAAACAGGAGGAACGGTCATCAGAAAAACACACAACCTCACCTGACAGAAAAACGTACTATAAAAAAGCGATACGGTTTATGGGAAAGGTTCCCGTTCCCAAACGAGGAACGGGAACTTATTTTTATTGCCCCAAAATACGGCTCATTAGCTCTGAGCGTATTCGCTCTCCCATTCAGTTCCGTCATCTCCCTTCTGTCCGTCCAATTTAATGACGAAACTCTTAGCTGGGAAATATGGAGTGATATGGATATCCAAATAGACACGATCCTTTTGGTTAGGATCCTGCTCCAAACGGATGATTTTAGATCGCTCGATCAATTTATCTGGTCCCTGAATACCATCAAGGAATTTCACGATTTGGGTACGCAACTCACGTTCAGTCTTACCGCTCCAGTTCTCGAAAGAACGACGGTTAAGGAAGTCGAACAACACTTTAGTCACGTAGTCGAACACACGAACGACGGAATAAGTCTGAAGACCCAAGTTATCACCGTTGAACAAAGTCTTAGCGGAGAAGGCCATCACCTTACTATATTCGTTCACCATAGGCACAAGACCCATAGATTCCAATTGGGAGATTTCGCTCTTACGCAATGGGAAAGCCACATTCTCCACCTCGTTCAAACCACCATATTTCTTACCGGCGGTTACCTGAGACATCAAAGTGGTATAGACCTTACCAGCCAAAGCGGCAGCAGGAGAGACACGCAAGTTATCCTCCTCGCCAATCTCCTTATAAGCGTTACGTCCCACCAACCAGTTACAGCACATTACCGTGTTGCTCTTATAAGCGTCGCCGCCCGCATGATCGGCGCTAGCGAACAATTCGACAACATCATCAGGATGATCAAGGTCAGCGAAGTCGGTATAAAGCATAACCTTGTTAGCGCTTGCGATCTTGGACCACTTGTCCAAAACAGCGTTGGAGCCCAAATAGCCAGGCACCACAAGCAGAGAGTAGCTATCACGCAAATCAAGACGGTCATAGTTTTGCTTGAGCTCATCAGCCACGCAATCGATGAAACGAGGGTTGTCCAAATCCGTGATTTGCTCATGAGAAGCGTTCACGATAGTGATATTAGGAATCTTATCTACCTCAGTGTTCTTGTAGAACAATTGGATAGCCCTATAAGACTTCTCCAACTCCTTGACAGCCTCCACAGCGGCAAGTTGGTTTTTTGTCAATAGAGATGCGACGGTCGTAGCCTTTTGCTGACACTTGTCCACCATCTCAGTGATGTCCTTGCTAGTGGTCAGCAAATCGATCCACAAGTCAATTTTATTAGCCAATTCCTTACGTTCTCCCTTCTTTTGGGAATCCTGAAGGAACATATTTTTACGAGCCTTACGTTCAGGATTCAGGTTCTGGATACCATCAATCGCAGTCTCCAAAAAAGTATATCCGCCAAAGCGAGCCAATGCGCCTAACGCATCTTGCAAGCTTACGCCCTTGGCGCCTTCAGCCTGAGCAGCAGCCTGCTCCGCTTGTTGCATTTGATCATCTGCCATAATCTAAAAAATGTTTTAGGTGGGGGCAATCCCCGTTCGACCTTATATTTATTGGGAGGTTAACTTGTCTAGAACTTCCTAAAAGGAGGTTCTTTTGAGACGAATGGAGAATGCCTTATTCTCCGACCTCCTTTAATTCGTTACGTAGTTGTGTTAAGGCATCGATCATGCCCTGGCGCGCGTCCGCATTCTCCAAAGCTCTTTGGAGCACTTTATTGGTGCGTAATTGTTTCACCAACTTCTCATAAAACTCCTTCTGAATGGAAAGGTCATTGAGAAAATTGCTGCGCGCTGTCATTTGTTTCACTTGGAAATCCGCCGTATTGGCGAACTTGAAGTTCTCTTGTACTGTTTCACCTTCAGCCGTCTCGAATTCCACATCGACGTTAGGCTGGAATTTAGCATACACATCTTCGACCGTTTTCAGACCTTCTACAGGTTCTGCGACGATAGGGTCGTCCGCAGTGAACTGACCCACAAATAGGGTGCGATTCTGAGGAATGTTCGAAATACCTTCTCCTACATTAACAGGTCTTTCGTTTCCACCAATTTCGTAATCTAACATATAATTGCCTTTTTTATGGAGATTCCACAAATCCCCGAAATTATACTAATCTAATAATATCCTATTTAAACCTTTTATGGGCTTTTGATCTTTTGAGCGCCAACCCTCCCACAAATTGAAGCGGGTGAAGATAGCACAAAATCCCAAAACCCCACAAATAAACTACAGCCTCCATAAAAAAAGGCGCGAGGTGTGGAAGATTTTCCACGCCCCGTCCTCTTATAACTGCCTTCTATCAAGCCTTAGGCCAGTTCTCCTCGTACTCAGCACCACCGATCTTGATGATCTGTGCGGAGATTGTCACGCAAAGTGACATTGGAGCGCTACCTACGATATTGATTCCTTCTTCGAACTCGATGATATATGCGTTTTGGAACTCAAGTTCCTTCATCTTAGACTCCTCATCACCTTTCTTGAACAAGATGCTACCGCTGAAAGGTTTGAATTGGTTCACCATAGTCTCAAGGATAGTGGTATCTTCTGTTGACTCAACACGAACAGTGATACGACCACCGTAGATGTTTGATGATGGACGTCCCTTAGAATCGACGTCACGACGAAGAGAATATTTACAATCGAGTACATCGTACTCCTTACCACCGATGTTTAATGTTGATCTAAATGCCATGTCTTTAAAAAATTAGTTTGTTAATAAATTTTAATATATAACTCAAATTGTTTCGATCGGCCAATCTATACTTACTCAATGAGTCGTTAATTCTGTTTAATGAAGCGAAGGTAATAAACAAATTCCATTTAATCAAACAAACGATTAAAAAAAATCACACGTTACCCAACAGACACATTACGCTTAAAGCGCAACTTGATTTTAAAAAACTAATGAATTGGTTCCACATATTCAAATTCATTGCTCAAAAATCGTCTGAGAAGATTTTCCTTCACCAGTTGTTCCCTTTCTAGAACGAAACAAAGGTAACAATAATTTTTCATTCCGCAACATCTATCGCCTTTTTTTTTAAAAAAAAATCCGCTTTTTTTTCGCCATAAAATCAAACATCTAAGAATGAGCGAATTATGGTGCATGTCCACCGAGTGCATAAATGACGAATAGACAATCATCTGAATAGATTAATATCATATCATCATGAAATACGCCTCCCGAACGTCCATTAGCTATTACGCCAAGGCTACTCTAGAAAAAATAGGCGACGACCATCCAAAAGAATATCAGGTTTTCAAGGGAAGTGTCAGTTTCTACATGTTAATCGCTTCATCGTTTTTTGTAATTCATAACGCTGAAGATATGTGAACCTATAGAAAAGACTCACACACATGCCTTCCAAAAAACCACGATGAGAGAGATGACGCAAAAACGAATCATTCTCACCAAGAACGGAGTTCGCACAAGAATCAGCCACCTGCCAGAAGGATGGATGTACCCTATGGCGGATACAATGAAAAAGCTTGTGAGAAGAATTCCCCAAAGGATTGCGCCAGACTTTATCTTTTCCTTATTCGTCTCCAACCTTTTGGAGGGAGATCTCCAGAATATGGCCAAAGCCGCTAACATCAAAATGACGAATAGCAAACGATATTCGAGGATATAATCGGTTATTCCTTGGATACTGCAATTACCATTGTACCATGGCTCGACGGAAAAAGCGAACAGAACGACACTTACCGGCAAAATCAAATTTAACAATAAAACCAATCCTTTCATCTTCTTTTTATGTTAACCTATCCACCAAATCGCGCATAGCATAAGCGAACCTTTTTAAAACGTTGGAATGGTCTGCCTCTCTCTGCATCTTATCCATCTCTCGATAATAGGAGTCGTGGACCTGAGAATAGGAATTCATCGCCCGGTTGGAATAGAGACTTTCAGAGCCTTCCTGCACGTAACTCTTCGTCACCTCGAAACCTTTGAACTTCTCCCATTTCTTTTCATTCGCAGGCTCTCCGCCGAATATGAAGTCCTTAACCAACGAAGGCACCGGCGCACCTGTCATTATCGCATTCTTGGATTGTAAATACTCCCCTGGAATAACCTGTTTCCTCTTAGCTACGGAAAAAGATTCCAACAAAGAGAACGCAGCTGCTGAAAAAGCTCCCACACCAGTAAAGACCGCACAACAAGTCGCCACAGACTCAGGAAGAGCGAACGACCCAATGAGGCCCACCAAGCTAATTCCGTTGACAACCAAATCTCCCGCAGGCAATGCTTTCCCGAATATATCGACATGCTTCTTCTTCACGAAAGGAACCTGCTCGGAAACCAACTCAGAACTTGTTGTGAAGAGGTCGCTGCCGCCCAAAGAAGTTACGTCGTTGATGAGAGACGGAATACAGTAACCTCCCGGAGATACGATTTTACCTGAATACAAGACACCTTGCGTGGCAGCCTTGACAATTGCGGCGGACACCTTCGCGACCGGACGGTTGTTAGTGACATAGTCAAATCTTCTCGGTCCCAACGCATTCATTGATTCAACCACATTTTTCCCACGTAATGCGTTTTCATACAACTCATCAACGCCACCCGTAAATTCGAACAAGGTCTGCGCTTTCATAACATTAGAAATTGCGACACGAGTCAAATCTATTCTGTTGTCGATAAGAGATATAACAGGAGCGTTCCGCTGCAACGAAAGGAAATTCTCGTCCGCTTTCAGCTCTTCTATAATGGAGAGACGGAAACGATCTGTATTCATCTGACGTTGCACGCCAAAACTAGTCAACGAATTATATGTCTTAAGGAAATCTGAAGTGACGTCCCCCTTCAAACAATCACATAGTCTCTCTAAGGGTCCGGTATATTTCCGTCCGAACGGGGTACCCTCGCCGACTTTTAAGACGTACTTATACAGATATGTGAATTTTATATCCGTCAGAATATTGGTCTCGACAACAATCTCGAAATCGACGAAATGGTCGCCATAACTCTTTATGTCAAAAGGCATGGAACTCCCATCAAACCTATCGATCTGATATTGCGCCTTATCTGAATCGAGGAAACTCTTGAAATCTCTGGAAAGTGAATTCTTGATGTGATCCCCCATCGGTTGGAAGCTCTTTCTAACCTCATCGATAGACATATTAAGGCGTTCTACCTGACGTTTCCTGCCATTCTTGCTTTCTATGGTCGGATACATCCATCCCAAACCATAGACATACTTCCCACGGGTCAACTTTGACCCATGGGAGTCTTTTAAATAGATATACTCCTCCATCTTTTCCTACTTACCAGTTCTTGTCCAATTCAACTGAATTGAATTTTACCTTTTTAGGTGAAATAGTAAGAGTGATGAAACTGCCGATACCCTCTCCACATGTTTGTGACATATTGATGCAGGCAGCCTCTTCAAAAGATATTTTCAACGGGGAAGTTCCGGAATTATTTTTAAAAGCAATCTCTCCGCTTTCCCTCGCAGTTCTGTCAGAAGCCCATTTAATTAATTTAGCGTCGGGCACCTGAACCATTGTGATATACAATAAGCCACCGGTTACCTCATTCATTGGCTCCATTGTCTTGCCGCTAACCGATTGGATAAGTTCCGTAGAGAATTGCTCCAAAGGATATGTCTTCCCACCCAATGACAACTCAACGAACATCGTGCCTTCTGTAGGCCCATTTTTAAAATATGAATCTCCCATATCCGCAATAGTTTTTATTATTATGCATTAAAAATCGGCCACGCGTTATCTACCTGCGCTTCGCCAAATTGTAACTTGTTCGCTACTATCGTAAAATTTGTAGAACAATATGATGATCCTGAATTTTCGTATTCTATCTTCATATTGATGCATGTCGCCTGTTTAAACGAAAGCTCCTGCATCTTCTTTCCATCTTCACCAAACAGAGTGATGGTCCCGTCATTATATTTTCGCGTATTCAACATCCACTCCAACATTTCATCCGAAGGCGTATTGGGGAATGTCATATTGATAGCGCCGGAATAAACATCACCTTCCGGTTTACCTCTACCATCAGCGGACTGCATAAAGGAGAAATTGCTCTCCACTATATCATACTTCTTTCCACCGACTTCTAAAATTACCTGATATCCAAACATAGTTTTATTTGTTAATTAATGAAATATACAAATGCCACCACACTTCTACTCTCAGCGTGGTGGCAAATATAACGATTATTTTTGGTTATGAACTACTTCCCAGACCAAATTTTTCCCTGAATCCAAATCTCCTTTCAGGAGATCCCCATTAGACAATTCACCGGATAAAATCATTCTAGAGATTGGCCGACGCAAGTAATTGCGCACGATACCGGAAACCTGACGGGCTCCGTATTTCGGTGTAAATCCCTTGAACGCAAGCTCATGCTTAGCCTCGTCAGTGAGTTCGATATCCATGTTCTTAGCCGTAAGCAATTTACGGAAACCTTGGAACTGGATCTCGAATATCTGCATCAAGATGGATTCTCCAATTGGCGAGAACGGCACAATCTCGGACAAACGGGCCAAGAATTCCGGACGGAAATGTCCGCCCATAACCTCCATCATCTGCATCGTCGTAGGTACCCTTCCCTCAGAAAGTTCCTTGGAGATCCACTCGCTTCCGACGTTGGATGTGAAGATAATGATGGCGTTGGAGAAGTCTCCCTCCTTACCCAAACGGTCATGCAACTTCCCTTCATCCAAAATCTGCAAAAAAATGTCGAATACGGATGGATGGGCCTTCTCGATCTCATCGAAAAGCACAACCGAATAGGGTTGCTGACGAATCTTGTTAACCAAGAGACCGCCCTCCTCATATCCGACGTATCCCGGAGGAGCTCCGTAGAGCAATGCGGCGGAGTGCTCCTCCTTGAACTCAGACATATCGAAACGAATCATCGCCTTCTCGTCGTTGAACAATGCCTCAGCCAATGCCTTCGTAAGCTCCGTCTTACCGGTTCCCGTGGGACCGAGAAAGAAGAATGAACCGATTGGCTGCCCCGGTTTGTTCATGCCGCTTCGCGACTCGAGGATAGCGTCGGTCAACGACTTTAACGCACGGTCTTGGCCCACGACACGTTTCATAAGGATCGACTCCATGTTGAGGATACGCTCCTTCTCTCCGGTTTTAATCTTACCGATCGGAATACCCGTCTTGCTAGCCACAACCGCAGCCACGTGGTCAGGCGTCACCGTCTCTATCTTAGTTTTAGATATCTCTGATAAATCATCGCTCAACTTACGCATCTTGTCGACAAGGCTCTGAGCATCAGAACTCTTCTCAGCCGTATAATCCACCATGCCTTGAACGATAGGGCTTAAACGGCTCATGATGTCCGTCTGCAAACGAATCGCCTTCGCCATATAATCGTCGGATGAGAGATCCGCTTTCGCAGCCTCTAACTTATCCAATTCTTGCGCCATCCATGCCTGTTCGGAGGCAGTAGACTCATTCACCATCTTAACGGATGCCATGGTACGATCCAACAAATCGATGGCAGAGTCAGGCAAACGTCTATCCTTTACATAACGTTTCGCCATACGAACGCACTCGGAGAGAGAAGCGTCGGCGATGTTCAACTTATGGAAATCCTCGAAACTCTTCTGCATGAAACGAATCATAGCGACCGCATCATCCACATTAGGCTCGGCAAGTTGCAAGACCTCGAAACGACGGCTGAACGCATGGTCAGGCTCGATCAACTTTCTATACTCATCCACCGTAGTCGCACCGATCACCGTCAGGTCGCCCTTAGACAACTCAGGTTTCAAGATATTGGCGGCGCCACTGTTACCCTGCTTGGAATCGAGCAGCACATGCACCTCATCGATAAAAAGGATTACCCTCTCCTCTTGGCGAAGCTCGTTGATCAAATTCTTCAAACGGTCCTCAATCTCACCTTTATAAGTCGCACCTGCGATCAAAGCGCCCGAATCGAGTTCCCAAACTTCCGTGTTCTCCAAGAAAGAAGGCACCTTACCATTGACGATGTCGAAAGCGAGACCTTCAGCCAAGGCAGTCTTACCCACCCCGGAATCACCTGTGATCATCACATTCGGCTTGCCGCGGCGCCCGAGAATCTCCTCCATCTGGCGCAACTCATTATCACGACAGACAATAGCATGAAGTTTCCCTTCTCGCGCCTCATCAGTCTTATTCACACAATATTTCTGAAGATTAGCCGTAGTTTTACCGGCGGCGATATTAGCAGCCTCCTTCGATAGAGACTCCATCTTAGCGGAATTAGCTTTCTGCTTGCCGTCACCCTCCAAAAAATAGCCCATAACATCATTCTCTCGAACAGGGAACGACTTTAACTCATCCACCGTGAATCCAATACCCGGACGAGCCAAAGCGGCCAAAGTGCATATTGGTGAAATCTCCAACAAGCCCAACTTGAGACGCACATTATCCGCCTCCTCAAATACGGTGGAAATCTTACTATCCGGCTCGATCTCGCCAGCGCCGGAAAGTTTTTCACACTCCTCCATACGTATCTCCGCCCACTCCTCCACGTAAGGGACATCCTTACCTATGGAAACGAGGAAAGGAGCCAGCCCCACTTCCTTGTGCAGCATCGCCTTCAGCAGATGTGCCGGAAAATACTTCGCATTACCGTATTCCCTAGCCAATGACTTGGCGATGCGAATAGCGGTCTGCATGTCACTGTTTAAATTCAAAAAGTCCATATAAACTAAATTTTACTATTTATATTAAAGTTTATACTAAATAAATAATCATGGCAACTTGTCAGCATCCACGCGGTAATAGACCTGTCCGTTGAACTCGAACTTGGAGTCGGCGTCGATAGCCTCATCAAGAGCCTTCTGTTTGCTAGCGATATATTCCTGCAACCTATCCAACTGTTCATCAGACAATCCCCTCTTCAACGCCTTGACCGAAGTGGAGAAAAGCAACGGTTCGAAAGATGGTATCGCAATGACTTGCTGCTGATTCTTAGAAAGAGACATCTTTTTCAGCTTTTTCTTTTTGATAGGATAGACCTTCTCGTCCTGCGACCAGCGGACATACGCCTTCTTCATATGTCTACGCACTTTTTTGGTGCTACTATACTGGTGATGAGCACCACTAGCCGAAGCAGACCTAGGCGCCCTCATCATGTCGGGGCAACTACGATCCTTGTACTTCTTATTGCTGGAGGCAGTGTATTTATAATCGACTCTCACCGCGAGCAGATCATTAAGATACGAACGTACACGCGCAAGCTCGGATTCGGACAAGAACAATATATATTTACCCGTCTTCAACTTAGACATCTCCACCTTCAGATTCACAGAGAAATTGGTATGAGGATTCATGGCGATGAGCGGTTGGAAGAGGTTCGGAGAAACTTGGAAATTAGAAGGCATCTCACCCAAACGCAACCACATAGGATTAATTGCGGTGTGACCCACGCCAGCCTCTTTGAACAAATCGCCGATACGATTCAACACGTTGTCAGCATCACGCTGCACATTCCTAATCATCGAATCCGTATAAGCCAATAATAAGTCAGGCGACAAATTCTCGCGTTGCTTAGGGAAAATCACCCACCCCGGATGCATACTGTTCTTCGGATAGTCCAACCCGTAAACATTCTCAGCGAACTCCTTATACCGATTGGAAGAAGTAAGCTGCGAAGAGTGCACCAACATCTTCTTCTTCTCACGAGATAATTTATCGGCGGAACGTGATATCATGTCCTCCACCTGCAGAACGAAGTTATTGAAGACGTTTCCCCTGTTTGCATACAATTGGCAAGCGACGATATGGCCATTCACCTTCACAATCTCATCCACCAAGGCGTCATCGATTTGCTCTTTCTGGTTACCATTCTCTCCGATCAGCAAGATGATGTTCTCCTCATCCTTATAAGGCTGCAGCATCTTCAAAGCGTTCTTCAGCGCTCTCCAAGCATCGTTATCGAACGAAGCCTTCCTGAACGATCTGTTGTCGGAATATTTCTCCAACGCCGCAAGCACGCCCGTGATATTCTCTTTCGGCTTACATTTAGAAAGCTTGGCGTTCTTCGCATCGAAACCCACAAGATAACCCAAACGATAAGAGAAATCCTTCGTGTTATTTTTGATGATACCGTTCAATTTCTGGATATAGTTCACATATTGCTCGAACTTTTCGTGCACCTGGTTTTGTCCCGAGAAAACAACCATGATATTGATACGTTTCAGTTTGCGCGACAATTCCTCGTAATAAGGTCTGGAAATCGGTGTCGCCGCAAGGCTGGAGACTTTATTGTTCTCATCATTCATCAGCGAGACAGGTACCGTCGTCTTAATCGTGACAACATCATCGTTGCCCTCCCTTATCGAATAAACAGGGTTCAGACCGATAAAATCCGGCAAGTTATACGGGCGCAGATAACGGTTATAGCTTGTCTTGGGGACAAGATAAGAACCATTATCATATTTGATGAACGATAAGTCTTGAACAGGCATCGCCGAATAGTCCGCATAGAGCATTTCTCCCATTGGAATTACCAAAGAGGATGATATCCAGCCGGAAACCAAATCAGAGACGTTGTCGGAAGTGATGTTCTCCTTTCCGATTACGAGACATTTCCCCTTATCGAAACTACGTTTTGACAAGTACAAAGGCTTTTGGAAAGGAACCATTCCTATCGGGTTGATCAGTTCCGGTTCGCTGAAAAGCACCAAAGAGTCGTTAGAGAAATATTCCTCCGTACGGGAAAGCGGGAATGTATCCCTGAACATCGTGATCATCTTCATCACGAAACCCGTAGCGACGTCAGTCATAGCGCGGGAGGAGAGGATCAAGTTCTCCTTAGGCATCCAGCCATAGTATTCCACCTTCTCAGGTTCTTTCACCTTGCGTCCCTCCCAAGATGCGGGATCGTATTTCACCAGCTGGACATAGTCACCCTTCTCCTTGATGACGGCGAAAGCCTCCAAATAGGAAGCGTCTTTCAACTTTACCTTACCACCCGGATTATAGAATGTCGGGTTGTTCTCCCTATCAGAAAAAACAATCCAAGGGCTCCCCTTCTCAATCGTCTTAGGCACGTTCACCTCACCGCAACAATAGTTACGGGTATATTCATCAGGCGTGCGTCTGATATATGTATGTGAATTTACAGGAGAGCAGGCAGACAACAACAGAGCCGCCAAGCATCCTAATAAAAACAAAAAGAAATTTCTCTTCACCATTTTTCTATAACTATTAATTAGCCGTCTTTTGGTTCACCAACAGACGTTTTACCTTTCCGTTCTCCTTCTCCAAAGCGACACTCTCTATGACCGTAGAGTTCTGCTTACCCATGATTTTCAAGCCGTAGCAATATGAAGTGAAATCATTTTCGTTCACATTGTTAACAACTACCAACACATTGGTTTTCAAATATTTTTTTAGTATATAATTATAATTCTTATTGTATTCGCCTGGATGATCGATGATGGCCTGAAGATGCTTCTGAATGTCCATGTCACCCATTCCGACAGGATCTTCCGTTATCCGGCCAACGACCTCAGGAGCGACATGAATCGTATGGAAAACAGGATATTCCATATTACCTGCCGTCAAGCGCACAACGTAATCCCCGACTTCAGAATAGTGGTAAATCGCATTTTGCTCACGGGAATCCACCTTACCCGTCTCTCCGAACTCCCAGCGCCAATCCTCCGCGTCGCCTTCACCGATAAAGGTCACACCCTCGTTTTTCAGGACATGAGTGGGAGCGATGATACGGACAAATTTACGAGAAGCTTCCTTCCCTTTGGACAATACCTTCACCACAAAAGTTTGGGTTTTGGAATCAGCCTTCACCCTGACTTTATAATTACCCACCGTATGGAAAGTGTATGTTCCGCGACGTTCATCAGAGAAGTCCCCGTTGCCGAACTCCCATACAACTTCCTTGACACCTGGCGTGCTATCGACATAATTAAACGGCTCATCCACAACAACTTCACGTTTTGAGACGGAAGCACGAATAGTGGCATCCCCGCTACAGCCGCGCATGAGCCAACAAATGAAAACGACCAAAAGCAATATAGAGAAGACCAGCAATGTTCCCTTTGAAAAAATCCTATCCATTCCCTCTGTTATTTATTATTCAATGCCTCCACACAACCCTGACACACCTCAGTGTTCCTCACAAACTGATCGATATTCTTTTTCGACGTCCAAATACGCTCCTTATCAAACAACTTATACTCGTAGAACCTAGATATGAGAGAGAATATGCGGTACCTATCGTCATATTTGTTTTGGATATAATCATCATTAAACTGTCCCAACACGAAACGGATCTCGTTCTTCTCGTAAGAAGCGTTCAATCCGGGATCGATGGAATTCACCCTCGCATCCAACGCTTTTATCTTTTCCATACGTTCCTCCTGGAATTTTTCGAAAGAATTAATCCTCTCCATCTGTTCCAAAGCGAGAGCCTTCCCGCTCGAAGATCCGAAATCAGGGTTAGAGAAAAACAACAAATAGGCGCATGCGCCAAAAACCAGCAAAAAGAGGGAAAGCATATAAACGATCCCCAATGCCTTCTCCTTCGTGGTGAATAAATTTTTCTTAGTTTGTCCCATTTAACTGTCCCCTCCGCATTCTATTAGACCTCTCATTATACTCCTTGTTGCATCTCATCAGATCGGACTTATACCTAAGTTCGTCCTTCTTCAAGGCGGTGATGGAATCCCTCACGCGAAGGAATTCGTCCATTTTGGATAAAACAAACAAATGGAACTGCACATCTTTTTCCGGCAACTGTTTCATCTTATCCGTCAGTTTGAGTTTCCTATTAGCAATTGTCTGCATTAGGAATTCGGTATTCACATCCTCATTCTTCACATCAAAAGTACGATAGAGAGTGAGCAGTTCCGCATAATCATCACATATCGACACCTGGTCGCTAAAAATCTTCTCGCAATCACCCGTTTTCGCCTTAATCTCCGCCACCTCAGCCTCCGAAGTCTTCTTGAAACAAAAGACGGAGAACAAAGAAAGGGCGATAAGAATCACCATATAAACGGCAAAACGAAGGTGCGAAAGTAAAACATCCTTAGTATTTAACGCTTTCATTCTATAAGATTGTAGTAAAACCTAAAATAGGACACAATGAAGGAGAGTCGGACATGAAAAAGGAACCTTCTTCCTTCGCCACATCGGCATGCAGAGAGATTTCAGCGTCAGCCGGAACGAACAGATCCAAAATCTCCATGAATTGTTTGTTGGCTTCGCTTCCCTCCAAAATTAAATCCCGTTGCGAACGGCGGAGCCCCTTAATGGAGATTTCCATGACGGGATAAGCGTCCTCCACCTGTTCCCCAATAACGGAATCGATACCCAAGAGATTACTTCCCAAATTCCAGTTACTCTCACATGTACCGAAAGTCATCGTCTTATACGAGAAACGTATCTCCACCTCACATCCCAAAAGCACAGAAAGCACCTCGGCTATCTGACCGGCATCGGTCAACCTATAACATTGAGAGAGGAGACTGATAACGAACAAAGCCTTATCCAACGGCAGCTTTCGCAAAATGTCCCAATAGGAACTTAGCAGGCGCACAAAATCGACATGCTTATTACGCTTTTCCAGGTGCATCTCATAGAGTTGCACATTAATCAGCATCCTATCAATGGAAATCTCGAAAGGCCTGAAGAAAAAACGCGCGCTCAACTCGATCTCACGCTCTTTCTTGAACGAATCTAAGACCTCGTTCTTATTTTTCCTATTACGTATATCCATCCGCTGATGGAAGAGCCCCTCCGGAAGGGAATCATACAATCCTCTCTTCCTCGCATAGATGTTGAGATACTCCTCCATATTCCCACGGGAATACTCGCGGTTGACTCTTTCGATGGATTTGCCACCCTTAGAGACCCCTTGGCGGATCAGGCGCACCTCATCTGTCTCGAACCCGCTATCGACGATGCAGGCTGCGACAAACTCCGGTCTATAATCCGTATAGAGCGTGTTCCTGTCCATATTCTCCGTTGAGTCATATGTCATAACTCTAACCAGCTAGTTTTATTGTTAGACGTTTTCTCAGTCTCTTTCACACCAATGACGATCGACTCCTTGTGTTGTCCCACATAATCGAGACGACTCAAGCTTACGAGCAATTCCTCCAACATTTTCAAAACCTTTTCAGCGAGTGCCAGCGAATCGCTGATGCGATTCTGTTGAAATTCCGCAACGGTCAAGTCCGCCAATATCTGCTCGAAAGCGGAAGGCTGGATTCCGTTCCATTCGTAAAAATACTTGAGAATCTCCTCCTTATCAGATTTCTTGAAGAAAATCAGAGTAGTGGAGACAGCGCTCGCCAAACCGGATATAATCTCCACGACTTGGTACGGAGATAGAGACATGCCATAATTATGCCATTTAAAGAACATGGAGGAAAGAGAGCGCTGCAACTCCTTGCAAACCTCCAAAATATTGATCATGACATTCGTCCTGTTATTGTTTTCCGCCTGAACGTATGCCTTCTCCATAATCACATCCAAACTATTCTTGATCGTCGCGATAGATTTGGAAAACATCTTCATCATGCTTCGTAACCCGTCACTCGAACGCATCGTCAACGAAGGCGGAATAAACGAAGGGTCCAATTTGTACGAAGTGTCCCGTTTACGGAGGAAACCGACTACGACATCATAAGGGCCATATTGGTTCACATAAGACTTATCCCTTGCCACGATATACAATTTATAAGAAGGGGCTACATAAGGATAACGAGGCGGATTCTCCTGCATGTTCGGTTCGCCGCAAGGATTACGGTCGAAAGGCGAGACAGACAAAACGACGTCCCAACCCTCCTCAGAAACCACACCATCCACTTCGCAAGGACAACTGACTGCGTCATTATCTGATTCGAAATCAATCAGATAACCTCCTTGAGTAATGCCGTGGTATGAATTCAACACCAACTTCGCATACTCGTTAGTTCCGACCACTGAAAGCTCCATAGAGGAATCCGAATCAGACTCAATCGGCAAAAGTCCGTATGAAAAACGGTCCTGAAGGAGTGCTGAATTCTTCAAGACACGTTCCAACAAAAAATTCTCTGTCGCGATGAAATGAGCTGAAGACACGCTCATTCCCTGCTTCCAATTAATCTGCTTATAATCTGTATTACTCATAACTTTTTATTTTTTCTTTTTAATCATTAACCTTTCGCACCCTCTTCGCCACAATCACATGACTCTCCTTCAACTCATTCTGTTCGAAAGTAAGGTCAGGATCCAAGAACTTCCTGGAACGAAGGAATTTCTGCTCCGTGTAAAAAATCCATCCATACGGATCTTCGTCATTACAGATTTCTATCTGCTTATCCAGTTTCTGGGTGTTGTAATCCGTAACAATCATACCGAACCAATCCCCGAACACGAAAGAAGGCAAACTCTTCGCCGTGATTTTAATAGGCTCCGTTTTCTCAATCGTCTGCGGCACATAAAGATCAAAGACCAACAACTTCTCTCGATCCAAAGAAGCCTGCGGAGGTTCGAAACGCTCTGTGGATTTATAGATACGCATCTTGTAAATCTCGGCGGGAATCTGCAAATAAGCCTTATACATGCAGACAAACAACGGGATGAAATAGAGCATAAGCACCGGAGTCGCCGCCCAATAGCCATATTGGAAATCATTCGTCAGATTAAAAATCAGGGAGAACAACGCCCAAGCCAAAATCACCTGCAAAGTGATGACAAGGAACATGAGTGCCGGATTTTTCCCTTTCAAACCGCTAGCGAAATGCATCAACAACGCATAATTAGCCCATCCCAACATCAAAAATAGGAATTGGAGGAACAGGAACATGGAGGGCAGATAATACATGCCGAAACATCCGCTGAACCCGAACAGCGAGAAGAAAAGGGAAGACAAAAGGACATAGGTCACCGCCTTCCTGTTGGAGAGCAACTCATTCTTCTTGGCAATCACCACGGAGAGAAGCCCCAAGATGAGCATCACCACAGGCAACAGCAGATAATTCACGAAATACATTCCTATATTAGAAAACATGTCAAAATCAATCTAAAAATAATCTATAATTAAACGTCATCGGAGATTGCGCCACCAAATGGTTAAACAGCTCGTCGAGCATCTGCGTCCTTTGTTTCTCGTCGGTTATGGGTTGGAAAGGGATCAGGTGGACATCGATCGTTCTGACTAGTCCTTGCCCGCTTCCGCTTCCTTTACTGATACCCTTCTCAATGCGGACTTCCTTGATCCAATCAGTCAGTTCCGCAAGACAGAAGTTACGGATGTCATTGTTAGTGACAATGCGGTTCCTGCTACCCAAAATATATTTGAAACGGGCGATGCGCTCCTTCTCCGTAGGCGTCCCTTTTCCTCCGACCGTCGGCGTAAGCAAATTCGTAGCGCCCAAGAAAGAATATAAAGAGCCGTTAGGAGCTGCGGACTGTCCGATACGTAGGCCATTAGCCTCGACACCCGCGGAGGTCCAATAATCCACATAAAACAAAGTGGACTGCTGAGGCGGTTCCACGAACAAATAATACGGCACCTCGCACTTAGCCTCACGAACAGCCGTCATCATGCTAATTTTCTGGAGCAACTTTTCTATGTCAGCCACATTCTCCGCACCCTTTGCGAATTCAGGAGAAGAGAATGTACTCAACTCGTCCTCCAGCAACGTCTTCACGCGGATCAGCAACTCGCTTGCGTCACGTTTATCGAAAGATTCGCACCCGCCATGCCTCAACGTATAGGTCAAGTCGGAAGCGTTCTCCTTGTAGCCGTAAGTCTTACAATAAAGCCTGCCAAATTCGTCAGAAACACTCACCACGTCGAAATAAGACTCTCCCTCCATGATTTCAAGCGGCATCACGCCGAAATCCTTCTTCACGAAATCTGTCATCTTATTGTATGTCTTGTTCGCCACAGGGAAAGCATTCACACAAACCTGAAGGTCAGACAAGACGGAAGGACTATAATTGGAAGGGAAATCCACCTCCAACCACAAGAGGTCCTTCTGGCAAACCTTGCTATACTCGTCGTAAGCAGGAGTATATATCATGGGCACTTTCCTATAATCCGCCACGGAGACCTTCAAAGAGGACTCGATGGTAACGTATCTAGGCTTATAATATTCCATGATTTCTCGATTGACCCGCTCGTCATTTCCCAAGGAAGAAAAGAAATCGGGAAGAGTCTTCTCCGCCTCGGCGCCCTTCTCCACATACAAACCACGTCCCATATCCAAACTCAACCCGTTGCACTTCCATGAGGTAGTGTTCAACGTGTGAAGATATTCGTATCTGGAATCGATATTCGGGAAATCCAAATAAAGAGAAAAGTGTTGGATATCAGCCACTTTATTGACAAAATCAAGCCCAATATATACTTTTCCCGTCATCTCAGGAGTAGGGTTTACTCTCAAGACAAGTCTCTTGTCCCTATCGGGAGTCATCTCGTAAACATTCCCTTCGATAATCAGCGACTCCACTTTCACCTTCCGCAAAGGAGTGCAACAGACCGGAGAGAATTGATACGTCTTCAGATTCTTGCCCACCAAAGCTGGCGAAGCAATGGAAAAACCGCTGTACAAATCCGTCACATAACCGTCCACCAAAGGGTCGGTAGCCAATATGCCATGAGCAGGATGCACAACTGTAAGCGCCTCAGGCAACAAAACCTCGCTCAATCGACGCATCGCCCTCGTCTCCACCTCGGCGATATCCTCCGACAAAACATGCAGCTGCATGGCCAAAGCCTCAATAAGCAAACGAATTAAAGGATCCAAATTCTCCACCTTCTTTACATTCCAATAGTCCAAGGCGGTCTTGATCATCCGGTCCTTTATCTCCTCCTTTGTTTCTCTATGATTCTCCATAACAATCTATCAATCTTTAGACAATGGTCCCAAATACAATACATAATGGAAGCCGCAACGCTCTCCAGAGGAGACCAACGTAGCCTCCACATAGATATCCACCCTCTTCCTCACACTCACATTGCTGATTATGGCATTCTCCCGAAGGACCTCCTCCACATTCAGCCGATATTGGCAGTCGGTAATCCTCTTCTCGTATTGCGATATGGATCTAGACAAGCATTCGATAAACTGGGTTTTCCATGCATTTAAGGAAACGATCCTCTCGAAATCCAGTTCCCAAATATCCGTTCCGTAGGAATAGTCGAAAGTGTGCTCGCCGGGATAAGTGCCGATCAGCAACTCAATATGCTGATCCACCGACTCCAACTCGCCGCATCTGCGCACACCAATCCCATTCTCCTCCACAATGGCGGAAAAATCGAATGGCATGCAATAGTATTCTTCGTTCATATAATTCCTCAAAAAATGTCTTCGGTTATATGGTAAGAATGGCCGACTCACTACCCTAACGTAAAGGATTTGAGTGATAAGTCCATCGTAACTATTTAAATATCACTATATTATGATAATAAAAAATCAAACTTTAACCATATTATCAATTTTACAAAAATACAAACTTTCAAAAAAGCCACAAAACTTTTATAGACAAATCGGCGTCCATTAACGAATATGAATTTAGAAATATTTTACAGATTCTTTTAGAGAAGATATATAACCGCAAGTGCCCTCCACAAAACTCCGTCTTCTAAACTTAGACAGTTCCTATAAAGCGTTATTTTTTATATGGGCAACTCTTTTTTAATAAAATATTTTATATCTTTGCATCGCATTTGGAAAGAAACAAAGAGACATGTTGAACAAGAACCATCATCATAACCATCATCATTATCAACGATAATAGTCGGTGAGCGGTTGTGTATGCGATATGAATAGGGCTTGCCGAAGAATCGGTGAGCCTTTTGTTTTTTTCATATACCAGATAAGGAAATAATAACAATAAACAAAAATAGATTATGTTAAGAATCGCAGTTCAGGCCAAAGGCCGTTTGTTCGATGAGACCATGACGATGTTGGAAGAGTCCAGCATCAAGATCAGCTCTGGAAAGAGAACCCTTTTAGTACCGGCTTCCAACTTCCCGGTGGAAATCCTCTATTTACGTGACGACGATATCCCGCAGGCGGTCGCAAGCGGCATCGCTGATGTCGGTATCGTAGGAGAGAACGAATACGTGGAGCGCCACGAGAAGGCTGACCTCATCAAGCGTCTCGATTTCAGCAAATGCCGTCTATCCCTCGCCATTCCGAAGGCGGTGGACTACCAAGGCCTCAGCTGGTTCAACGGTAAGAAGATCGCCACTTCCTACCCTTACATTCTCCAAAACTTCTTGGACAAGAACAACATCAAGGCGGAAATCCACGTCATCACAGGTTCCGTGGAAATCGCTCCCGGCATCGGTTTGGCTGATTGCATCTTCGATATCGTCAGCTCAGGCAGCACGCTCGTCAGCAACAACCTGAAAGAGGTGGAGGTAGTGCTCAAATCTGAGGCGATCCTCATCGGAAACCCTCAATTGAGCGGAGAAAAGAAGGAAATCCTCGACGAACTCCTATTCCGTTTCGACTCCTACAAGAACGCTGAAGGCAAGAAATACATCATCCTCAACATTCCTAACGAGAAGATCAAGGAGGTTTGCCAAATCCTGCCGGGCATGAAGGCGCCTACCGTCACTCCATTGGTGAAAGAGGGTTGGTCTTCCCTCCACTCCGTCATCTCGGAGAAAACATTCTGGGACATCATCAGCCAATTGAAAGCCCTCGGAGCCGAAGGCATCTTGGTTGTCCCTATCGAAAAAATGATTCTTTAATTTTAGAAGGTCATGAAAATCTATAAATATCCCGCAGCGTCGGAGTGGGCGCAACTACTCGCCCGTCCGACATTCGACAACGCCACACTCTTCGAAACCGTCCGCGCCGTGTTGAACGACGTGAAGGAGAAGGGCGACGAAGCGGTCAAAGCCTACGAACTGAAATTCGACAAGGTAGAACTCTCCTCGCTCGTCGTGACCGAGGCGGAAATCAAGGAGGCGGAAGGAATCGTCTCCCAAGAACTGAAAGACGCCATCCTATTGGCGAAAGGAAACATCACGAAATTCCATAGCGCCCAAGCGCAAGAACTCCCATGCGTGGAGACCATGCCGGGCGTCACCTGCTGGCAAAAAGCGAAAGCCATCGAGAAGGTGGGTCTCTACATTCCAGGCGGAACAGCGCCTCTCTTCTCCACCGTGCTGATGCTGGCTATTCCAGCTCAAATCGCAGGTTGTAAGGAGATCGTTCTCTGCACCCCGCCGAACAAAGAGGGGAAAGTTCATCCCGCCGTGCTTTTCGCAGCAAAGACGGCCGGAGTAAGCAAGATATTCAAGATCGGTGGCGTGCAAGCCATCGCGTCCATGGCATACGGTACAGAAAGCGTGCCTAAGGTCTACAAAATCTTCGGTCCGGGCAACCAGTACGTGACCGCAGCCAAACAAATGGTGAGCCTAAAGGATGTGGCCATCGACATGCCTGCGGGTCCTTCAGAGGTGGAGGTGCTCGCCGACGAAACCGCCAATCCGGTATTCGTGGCATCCGACTTGCTCTCTCAAGCAGAACATGGTGTGGACAGCCAAGCTGTCCTAGTCACTACCAGCGAATCGTTGGCAGACAAAGTGATGAAAGAAGTTGAAATTCAGTTGGAAAAATTGCCGAGGATGGAAATCGCCAGCAAATCCGTGGCCAACAGCAAGATATTCATCGTAAAGGATATGCAAGAAGCCATCACGCTGAGCAACTCCTACGCTCCTGAGCACCTCATCATTTCAGCCAACAATTACAGGGAAATCGCCGAGCAGATCGACAACGCCGGTTCCATCTTCTTAGGATACTACACGCCTGAAAGCGCGGGCGACTACGCCTCCGGAACGAACCACACGTTGCCGACCAACGGATACGCCAAGGCATACAGCGGCGTGAACCTCGACAGTTTCCGCAAAAAAATCACCTACCAGGAGATCACCAAGGAGGGCTTGAACCGCATAGGCGACGCCATCGAGATCATGGCAAGCAACGAGCAACTCTTCGCCCACCAGAACGCTGTGACGCTCCGTAGGAAATAATAACCGGGCGAGACAAAACAACGCCCCCAAAAAAGAAGAGAATATGTTTGAATTAAAGAATATCGTTCGTCCGAACATCTGGCAACTGAAGCCTTATTCATGCGCCAGAGACGAGTTCAAAGGCGAGGCGTCCGTCTATCTGGACGCCAACGAGAATCCGTACAACGGACCTTACAACCGTTACCCTGACCCGCTCCAGCTCAAAGTAAAAGAGGAGATTCGGAAGATTAAAGGGTGTGAAGTGAAGAACATCTTCCTCGGCAACGGAAGCGACGAGGCGATCGACCTCGTCTACCGCATCTTCTGCGAACCGAAGGAGAACAACGTGGTAGCCATCGCTCCAACTTACGGAATGTACGGCGTCTGCGCAGATGTCAACAATGTAGAGTACCGCTGTGTACTGCTCGACGAGCAGTTCCAATTCTCCGCCGAAGCGCTTTTGGCTAAGGCGGACGACAAGACCCGCGTCATGTGGCTCTGCTCGCCTAACAACCCAACTGGCAACGCACTCGACGGAAAGGAGATCGAGACACTGCTCAAGAAGTTCGACGGCATCGTTGTGGTCGACGAGGCTTACATCGACTTCTCCTCCCAACCAAGCTGGCTGAAACGCCTCAACGAATTTCCGAACCTCATCGTCCTGCAGACCCTTTCAAAGGCGTGGGCGAGCGCCGGAATACGCATGGGAATGGCCTTCGCTTCGGAAGAGATTATCGGACTGTTCAATAAAGTGAAATATCCTTACAACGTCAACATCCTCACCCAAAAGCAAGCCTTGGAGACCCTCCAAGCGCCTGAGAAAATCTCCGCATGGGTGGAGACCCTATTAAAGGAACGCGCGGCGTTGAATACGGAACTCGGAATGCTTTCGATCGTCGAGAAGATATATCCGACCGACGCCAATTTCATCCTCGTGAAGGTGAACGACGCGAACAAGACCTACAATCATCTGGTCGGCAAAGGTATCATCGTCCGCAACCGCCACACGGTGCAACTCTGCGGCAACTGCCTACGCATCACGGTAGGTACGCCAGAAGAGAACCAGACGCTACTGAAAGAACTAAAGAACATGCGATAACTGCAAGACGGGACTACGGATTAAACGTGGTCCCGTTTTTATTATTCACCTTAAATCATTTTCCCCTATGAACACAACAAAAAGAGTCATCACACTCCTGTTGACCTGCATTTTTTGCGCGTTGACCACCTTCGCCCAGAAATATCCGTTGTCTACGGAAGACAAAGAAAGACTGAACCACGCCATCGAACTCGTCGACCAAGGACAGACAGACTCCTCCCTCATCATCATAGAGTCATTACTGAAAAAATATCCGAAGGACTATCTGGTCAATTACGAATACACATACACACTCTGCCAGAAAGGAGAGTTCAAGAAGGCGAATAAAGTACTAAAGAAACTGGAGAAATATCCCGAAGCGAGCGATAGGTTATACCAAATGATAGGAAACACCTACGACTACATGGGAGAACCCGAAAACGCACTAAAAGCCTATCAAAGAGGTTTGAAAAAATTTCCTAATTCAGGTCCTCTCTATGCGGAGCAAGGAAACGTATATTTTAACCAAAGTAAATACGACGACGCGTTATCCTATTATGAGAAAGGCGTTGAAGTGGATCCCATGTACCCGACCAGCTATCTGAGAGCGGCGACGCTTTACCTAAGTTCCAACGAACCAATTTGGGGAATGATATATGCGGAAATGTTCTACCTCCTAAAACCACTGGCGAAAGAGAACAGCATGCTATGCAATCTTACCTTAAAGGCCATGAGAGATAATTTCAAAATGGAAGGAGACTCGCTGCATGTCACACTCACCCATCGGAACAATATCTATTGGAACTCGAAGAAAAAGGATGCGAAGGGCCTTTTAGATGCCCTATGGTCCGCATACGCTTGTTTCGAAATCCGCTATGAATCCGTAGCCGGAGTTTCGGCACGAATCAATGGTTTCAAAGACACGATAGACTTCAACCTTTTCTGCAAAATCAGGGAAGGCATAGCGGATAGCCTCGCGAACACAGACTACAGCTGCGGGCTCTTCAAGTTCCACAAGAAAATCATAGAGGCAGGCTTCTGGGAATGCTACAACATGGCCATCTACAACAAAGCCTTCCCTACCGAGTTTGAAGCCTTCATGGCGAACGAGGAGAACGTCAAAAAAATCACTTCCTTCATGACATGGTACAATACCATCGGCGACTACCCTAATCCGAACGAACCAACCTCTTCCATCGTCATGGAGAGACAATTGTCCCAGATGAAGGAAAAAAAGCTTGAAGAAGATACGAAGAAAACCGAAAAGAAAGCACCAGACGAAGGGAAATAAGCTGCGGACCCTTCATGCTTCCGGAAAGAATCATTGAGGCGGAGTTCCTGTAAACATACAACCTGTTCAAGGGCGCTTCAATTCATCCGTCGTATTTCCGCCAAGAACCACTTTTGACGAAAGTCATCAAATCACGGTTACGAAATCAGTTTGTAATGGAATGGGTTGATAATGACCCCAATACGAAAAATAGTGGACGAAAAAGTTGCATAACGCTCATTTTTGTCGTATATTCAAGTATTACACATTACACACTGAATGTAAACTTACAAAGTAAGTCTCAGAGGAGACTGCTTGTGATAAGTGGTCTCCCCTTTTTTAGGGACGCTTTGTAAAATTCAGATATAAATTCAGGCGTTGGGAGCCTTTATTAATCCCAGCCGGGCATCCCCCGGCACACCCAAGGAAAACGGTACGGATAAAATCACGGTTTCTTCCGCATAATGCGGAAGAAGAGACGCACGGCCGTTGAGACGCACGGCCGTGCGTCTCAACAACAGAAATAGTTAAATTTTAATAACAATATAAAAATTATTTCTATTAACTTGCATATAAAATAATTATTGCGTAATTTTGACACGAACAAAAAAAATAATAAGCGTATGGAAACAATCATCACATCTTTATTGGAGACGGACCTGTACAAATTCTCTATGGGTCAAGCGATTTTTCATCAATTCCCAGGGTACAAAACCACGTGGACGTTCAAATGCCGTAACAAGGACGTGAAGTTCACCTCCGAGATGATTGAAGAGATCAAACATCAGTTGAAAGAATACTGCAACCTTCGCTTCACGGAAGAGGAATTGGAGTATCTGAGAAACATCGGAACGAAGAGGGACGCCAACGGAGAGATCCTTAAAAAGGGATGGATCAAAGGCTCTTATGTGGATTTCCTGAGAATCTGGCGCCCAAGATTCGAGGATTTCGAAATCACCGACCAGGCGGAATGCGGATTGAGCATCGAAGCCAAAGGTACATGGTTGAACACCAGTATGTACGAAATCCCGACACTTGCCATCGTGAACGAGGTCTATTTCCGCTACGCATACAACTACGACGAGCTCCGCAAACAGTTCCAACGTAAACTGGACGAGAAGGTGAACCTCTTGGAGCAGGACATCTACGAACTCGGCGCCTTCTCTGAATTCGGTCTACGCCGCAGATTGTCTGCCGAATGTCAAGAGATGGCCGTGAAAGCGTTGAAGAACGCCAAGACGAACGGAAAGTCTACGTTCGTGGGCACCAGCAACGTCTTCCTCGCAAAGAAATATAACTTGATTCCGGTGGGCACCATGGCACACGAATGGATCATGTGCGTGGGACAAGGCAACCGCTCTATCAACCCTGCCTACTCTAACCTCTACGCTATGCGCGCATGGGTCAACGAGTACAAGGTGCAGAACGGAACGGCGCTCACCGACGCGATCACGACAGACTGCTTCCTCCGCGACTTCGACGAGGAGTTCGCCACGGTATTCAGCGGCGTGCGCCACGACTCTGGTGATCCTTTCGAATGGGGCGACAAGATCATAGCGCACTACCAACGATTGGGCATCGACCCGAAGACGAAGACCCTGCTTTTCAGCGACAGCCTCAACTTCGAGAAGGCTACCAAACTGAAAAAGTACTTCGACGGAAAGGCGAAGACCGCTTTCGGCATCGGCACATTCATCGCGAACGACACGGACGTTCCGCCGCTCAACATCGTAATGAAGACCACCTTCTGCAACGGTGGCGACGTGGCGAAAATCTCCGACACTCCGGGCAAAGGCATGTGCAAGAACCCAGCATACATCGATTATCTACAAAGAGCCATCGATTGGAGGATGAATCATGCGGAAATGTGATAATCAATCTATTTACAACAAAAAAATAAAACAATCAAAGAAATGAAAAAGTGGGAAATTAAAGAGACGGAAACATTGTTAAAAACGCCTATCGGCTGTTTCAACACGACGCGGAAAATCGACCCCGCGGGCATCGAGCGGAAATACATCTCCATGAAAGCTCCCGACTGGGTTTGCGCCATCGTGCGCACGCGAGAGAAGGAGAAGGAGTTCATCATGGTCAAGCAGTTCCGCCACGGCATCAACAAAGAGGTGGTGGAGTTCCCTTCAGGAATGGTGGACGAGGGTGAGAGCGCAATCCACGCCCTAAAACGCGAACTGGACGAGGAGTTGGGCATCAAGGAGGAGAATATCCTCAACGTCCGCGAGCTCTACAAAGCGAGTCCTAACCCCGCCTTCATGGAGAACAGCATGACTTGCTATCTCGTCGACGTGAACGGCCACGGTGAGAGCAGACCCGACGAGGACGAGTTTCTCGAAACGGTCTACGCAACCCAAGCGGAGGTGGAGAAGATTGTCGTCAGCGATGACTACAACGTGATGATGCGCCTAGCCTGGGAACATGCCAAACTGACGGAAATGATAGATTAGGCTGATCAGGATGTTCCGTTGAGAATGATTGAACGTAAATATTAAACAATAAAAAAGAATCACAACGATGAGAAAGATAAAAGACGAAATGGTCGCTTGGATCAAAGAGTACTTTGAGAAGAACGGAGACAAGGAGACCAAAGCGCTGATCGGCATCAGCGGCGGAAAAGATAGTACGGTGGTCGCAGCCGCTTGCGTGGCTGCGTTAGGCAAAGAGCGTGTCGTGGGCGTCATGATGCCTAACGGCGTGCAGAGCGACATCGCGGACTCTAAGAGGGTGTGTGAATTTCTAGGAATCAAGGCGTACGAGATCAACATCAAGGAGGCCTACGAGGGACTCACCAACGAAATCCTTGCGAAAACGCAAGGTGAAATAAGCGGACAGTTCAAGACGAACACGCCTTCCAGACTGAGAATGGCTACGCTCTACGGCGTGGCCGCCATCATCGGCAACTGCCGTATCTCTAACAACGGGAACCTCTCTGAGCGTCTGATGGGTTACTTCACCTTGTGGGGCGACGGAGCGGGAGATTTCGCTCCATTGGCGAACTTGTTCGTGAGCGACGTGGTCAGCTTGGGCATGGAACTCGGATTACCTGAGGACCTCGTGAAGAAGACCCCTTCTGACGGAATGTGCGGAAAGTCCGACGAGGACAACCTCGGCTTCACCTACGCCGACGTGGAGAAAATCGCTAGAGGAAAGTATGCGGATGTGGCTCCTGAAACCGCGCAAAAAATCGAGAAGAAAATTAAAGGCATGGGCTGGAAGTGCAAACTGCTCAACCTGCCTTGCTTCGTTCCTACCCAGAAAGCGCTCGCCATCATCGACGCGCAGAACGACTTCATCGACGGCAGCTTAGGCGTGGGAACCGAGAAGTGGAACAAGGCGAAGAAAGCGATATTAGAGTTGGTTAAGAACGAAGATTACGACCAGATTATCTTCACGAAAGACTGGCACCCGGGCAACCACTGCTCTTTCAAGGCGCAAGGCGGCATGTGGCCGAGCCACTGCGTGCAAGGCGAAAAGGGCGCTGAAATCGACGACGAGCTCAACCACCTGCTTCTAAGAGCCACCACGCTCAACAAGGGAATGAACCCAGGCGTCGAGGAGTACGGAATCGACGTATTGCCGGAGAACAGCCCAGTAAAAGAGTTGCATCTCGTGGGATTGTGCTACGACTACTGCGTATCTTCTTGCGCCAAAGAGACCGCCAAGAAACATGCGGGCACAAAAGTGGTGATCAAGAAAGCGGGCACCGTGGCGATAGACGAGAACGCCAAGCTGGACTTGGAAGGATTGCCTATCAAAGTGGAATAAAAACAGGAAAGGGACGTGCCAAGCACGTCCCTTTTTATATGCAACGTAGATACCATATATGCCTTGTACCTACGATAAAAAATCTATCAAGGTATGCGCCTCTGCCTCACAATCTTCCAACCTTCAGGAATATAGTCATCACCATACTTTTCCTCCAAATTCTCTGAACATACGAACGTGCCGGTCGGAGAGACGGACTTCAACATTGAAGGACATTTCCATTGAGTGAAACCCACTTCGATATAGTTCAATAGTTCAGCTTCTCGCAACCTTCGAACATAGAATGGTAACAATCATCCGCCAATTCCGTGGCGGGCAAGGCGGGGGCTGTCGTTAGACGAATACAATGCTGAAACATCCTTTCGTAACAACTCTCGGCCAATTCCGTGGCGGGCAAGGCGGGGGCTGTCGTCAGACTACTACAACCCCGAAACATACCAACGTAACACCTCAGAGCCATTTCCGTGGCGGGCAAGGCAGGGGCTGTCGTCAGATTAACACAGCCAGAAAACATATAAGAGTAACAACTCCGATTCAATTTCGTGGCGGGCAAAGCGGGTGCTTTCGTCAGACTAATACAACCAGAGAACATCCATGCATAACAATTCTCAGCCAATTCCGTGGCGGGCAAGGAGGGGGCTGTCGTCAGACTAATACATCCAGAGAACATATCAGCGTAACAATACACAGCCATTTCCGTGACGGGCAAGGCGGGTGCTTCCGTCAGACGAATACATCTAGAGAACATTCCAGAGTAACAACTCAGAGCCAATTTCGTGGCGGGCAAGGAGGGGGCCTTCGTCAGACGAAAACATCCAGAGAACATACTAGCGTAACAGAAATCAGCCATTTCTATGGCGGGTAAGGTAGGGGCTGCCGTCAGACTACTACAACCCCGAAACATATCAACGTAACACCTCAGAGCCAATTCCGTGGCGGGCAAAGCGGGTGCTTTCGTCAGACTAATACAACCAGAGAACATACCAGCGTAACAACAATGCGCCAATTTCGTGGCGGGCAAAGCGGGTGCTTTCGTCAAACTACTACAACCATAAAACATAGAATGGTAACAGTACCCAAATGCTTCTGTGGCAGGCAAAGCGGGTGCTTTCGTCAGACTACTACAACCAGAGAACATCCATGCATAACAATCCTCAGCCAATTCCGTGGCGGGCAAGGAGGGGGCTGTCGTCAAACTACTACATTCCCGGAAAAGACCATAAAAACAATACGGAGAAGGAATCTTCGTCGTAACACCTTTCCCGTCAATCAGACTCATCACACTACCGCTCGCCGCAATGGAGCCACTCATTTTGAAATAGACATAAAGATTAAAATGACTCGACAATCCTTGGGGATAATCTCCCTTGAAATAAACACGCTCTCCCTTTCTTAGCGGAATCATATTCGAAAACTCCAGTTTTCTCCACTCTTTTCCACCATCAATAGAATATTGGATTTTCGATTGAATAGAATCTGATTTAGCATACATTCCCACCGAAGAGCTGTCCTCATTAGCCGTGAAACAAAGATAGTTCTGCGCATTTATCAGTGCGGAGACAATGAGAAGATAGAAAAGTGACAATAATTTTTTCATAAGCATATTTTAAAACTAATAGTTTGTGATGACAAAGATATGAAAATTAAGAATTAAGAGTTAAGAGTTGAATGTTGAGATGTTGGGAGATAGATGGATGGATGAACGAAGGATTTTAACGCTTAGACGAACGATTCCTATATAAAAAACGCAGATACAAGGTACACCTTATATCTGCGAAAAATAATTGATTATTAACGTTCTATGATTATTACTCCACGATCACCTTACGACCGTTCACCACGTAAACGCCCGCCGGGAACGCGCCGAGGTCGGTCTCACCGCTTTCGTATGCAACGGACTTCAACAACTCTCCACCAATGTTGAAGATACGAGCATTGCCACTCTCGGAAGAGGAGAGGAAGAGGTGGCCATCGCAAGAAAAGAAATCGCCATTGATAGGCGAGAAATAATCGTTGACAGCATTTCCATACAAGCTCCATCCATCAGGGATATAATCGATTCCATACTTCTCCTCAAGGGCGGCAGGACAGATGAAAGTACCGGTAGCGGAAACATTCTCCACCCAACCATTCGTCACTATAGCGTTATCTTTGCCCCATACAGGAGTAGCCACTTTAATATAATTGAGGTTTTCACATCCCGAGAACATCTTATCGTAACAACCATAACTCAACTCATCAATATAAACAGTATCTTTCGAATCAGAGATCTCGCTTCTATGGAAATCAACGGCAAGCAGTTCTGGCGCACGAGTTAAACTTGTACAACCCGAAAACATGCTATCATAGCAATAATAATCCAACCGAGTCGCAGGCAATTCAGGAGCCTGTATTAGGCTTGTACATCCAGCGAACATACCCCTATAACAATCTTGATACATCCAAGAAGCCGGCAATTCAGGAGCTTGCGTCAAACTCGTACATCCGGAAAACATTTCCTCATAACAACCCCAATCCAAAGACGTGGATGGCAACTCAGGAGCCTTATCCAGACTCGTACACCCATAAAACATTCCCTCATAACAATTAGCGTCCAATTTTGTAACGGGCAAAACCGGAGCTTTCACCAAGTTTACGCAACTATCGAACATATGGCAATAACAACCAGAAGACAAAATCTTCGCCGACCATTCCTCAACTTCCGTCAGACCTGTACAACCAGCGAACATATAAGCGTAACAATAATCACCAAGAGACAAATCCTCCGCCGGCAATTCCGGAATCTTAGTTAGGCTTTTACAGTCGGCAAACATACTGTAATAACACTGACTTACCAATTCTGTAGCCGGAAGTTCAGGCGCTTGCGTCAAACAATCGCAGCCAGAGAAAAGCCCGAAAAAGCATTTACGCACCTTCGGAATAACCGTGCTCTCACCCACCCCGTCAATAATACTCATCACACTACCGCTTGCGGCAATAGAACCTTTCATAAAGAAACAATTATCCTTGTATTTTTCACCGGCAAAGCCATAGGGATTAACACCACCCCAATAAACTTTATCACCTTTTTTCTCCAAAACGATACTCTTTCCCGGTATGTATTCTACCCAAACAGGTTCCGCATCGTACGCATTAAAAGAGTAAGAGAGCGAACGCGGAGATTTCATCACGCATCCAACGACAGAACTATCTTCATTCGCAGTGAAACAAAGAAAATTACTTGCTTGTACCCCAATAGATATTAAGAGACAAAACACTGATAAAAACAATCTACCCATTTTCCGAATTAATTAAATATAAGCACTTAAATATCAATAATATATAACTTCAAAAATTAATGCAATCATCCTTGGCGAATTCCAAGGAAAACATATTCCATAAATCAAATCAAAGGACTTCGACTTTATCGTCTTAGATTTACAAATTTTTTCATGAACAAATAAAACCTCCCAATCACAAAACGAAAACGTCTTTGTGATTGACAAAGATATAAAAAATATAAGAATTAAGAATATTTTTAGGGAATAGATAGATGAACGACGAATCTTTACGCAAAGGCGAACGAGCCCTATATAAAAAACGCAGATACAAGGTACACCTTATATCTGCGAAAAATAATTGATTATTAACGTTCTATGATTATTACTCCACGATCACCTTACGACCGTTCACAACATAAACGCCCGCCGGGAACGCACCGAGGTCGGTCTCGCCCTCTTCGTAGAAGACAGATTTTATCAACTGACCGCCAAGGTTGAATATGTTAGCTGTGCCATTCCCGGAAGATATGATAAAGATATGACCAGCACTACTGAAGATATCATTCACATTCAAAACATCATCAACACCACCTTGTGCGGCCCAACCTTCCGGAATATAACTGATTCCATATTTACCCTCCAAACTTGCAGGACGAATAAACGCACCGTTCTTGGCTATGTTCCTCACCCAACCATAAGTGCTATTTCCAACAGAATTCCATGAAGGGAGTTCCACCTCCATATAATTCAAAGCGGAACAATATTCGAACATCTGGTAATATGACCATGTCTTGATTTCCGTAGCGGGCAGATATGGCGCTTTCTTCAAGCTTGCGCAACCGGAGAACATTTCCCAATAGCAATAGTCCGTCAAAGTTTCCGCAGGCAACTCAGGAGCTTCTGCCAATTTCGCACAATTCTTAAACATTCCCCTATAGCATGAGTTTGCCAGAGTTTTGGAAGGCAAAGATTTCGGAGCAGTAGTCAAATTAGCGCAATTCGCAAACATGAAAGCGTAACATAACGCCGTCATCTTCGCAGCAGGCAACTCAGGGACTTCGGTCAGACTTATGCAACGATTAAACATGTTATAATAGCAACGGTCGCCCAACGTCGTGGCTGGCAGTTCAGGAGTTTTACGTAAAGACGAGCAATTGCTAAACATACTCAAGTAACAATCGCTCTTTAACGTCATAGCAGACAATGCTGGCGCCTCTTCCAGACTCGAACACCGACTAAACATAGTAGAGTAACAACCGTTCGCCAACGTTGTGGCAGGTAAAACTGGCGCCTTT